>DAIMZF010000004.1:0-5129 GCA_036734085.1 Aggregatilineales bacterium | reverse complement strand
TCCGGCGTAATAATGAGCAAGTCGAACTTAGCCACCACACGCTGACCAGCGACAGTGGTGTGCAGTTGTAGTTCCGGGTAGCGGATTCCCGGCATTTTGCCCGGCGCATAATCCGACGCGAGATAGGCCGCCCACCATGTTTTTAAATCGTCGTCCTCAATGTGCGCGGCGATGGCTTCCGCCGGGATGCCGAGATGATGCTGATGCACCCGATGGTGAAAATCCGCACCGCGTTGGGTGTGTGCCTCAAAACGCTGGATTGGCTCCGCGACGACGGCAGGCCACGCTAATTTTTCGATGTACTTCAACTGAAAGCGGCGCTGACATTCCGCGTAATCTTGCAGGGAGGATTGGCTAAAGTGGGTTGTCATCTCTTGTCACCTCTTGGTTTTGCAGGGGCGTGCGGGCACGGCCACACATCCCTGCATATGTCTCCTGATAGGGGTTAATCGCCCGCCGCTCGCAGACGTTCGCCCGTTTGTACCCGCCACAGCGCCGCGTAGATGCCATCCTGCGCGGCCAGTTCGTCGTGTGTGCCGCCTTCGCGTAGTTCACCGCCGCCCAGTACATAGATGCGGTCAGCGTTGCGGACGGTAGACAGACGATGCGCGATAACAATGGTGGTGCGGCCTACCGCTAATTTTTCCATACTGCGCTGGATGGCGGCCTCTGTCTCGTTGTCTACGCTGGATGTGGCTTCGTCCAGCACCAGCACCGGCGGGTTCTTCAGCACGGCGCGGGCAATGCTGATGCGCTGACGCTGGCCGCCGCTTAACTTCTGGCCGCGCTCGCCTACAATCGTATCGTAGCCCTGTGGCATATTCATAATAAACTCGTGCGCTTCCGCGATTTTTGCGGCGTTCATCAGCGCGTCTTCGGTTGCGTCCGGGTTGCCATACAGAAT
This sequence comes from Aggregatilineales bacterium, assembly GCA_036734085.1. Lineage (GTDB taxonomy): Bacteria > Chloroflexota > Anaerolineae > Aggregatilineales > Phototrophicaceae > J038. The sequence goes on along the minus strand of DAIMZF010000004.1, from coordinate 4,225 downwards.
ATTTTCCCTGACTGTACCATGAAACAGAAAGACATCCTGACTGACCAGGCCGACAGCATCGCGTAAATCGTGCAGGTTTAAATCGCGCAGGTCGTGGCCGTCTAGTGTCACTCTGCCCCCCGTGACATCATATAAACGGAGCAACAGCTTAACGACGGTGGATTTACCCGCACCTGTCGCGCCGACAATAGCGATGGTCTGCCCGGCGTTCATCTCCAACGTGAGGCCGTGCAGAACCTGTACGCCGTTGCTATAGGCGAAGCGCACATCTTCAAACCGGATGTCCCCTTTAACCTCTGCACGGGGTAGGGGAGTCGCGCCATCTTTAATCTGGGGTTCGGTATCCAGCAAGTCCAGCACGCGGTTGGTGGACGCCATCGCCCGTTGATACAGGTCAAATGTTTCGCCCAGGCGCGTTAGCGGCCACAGCAGGCGTTGCGTCATGAAGACCAGCACGCTATACAGGCCGATGTTCAACGCACCACTTAGCGCCAACTGCCCGCCGAACACCATGATAGCGATGAATCCGCCTACGATGACCATACGAATTAACGGAACAAAGGCCGCACTCAGCAAAATAGCGTGACGGTTGGCTTGCTTGTAGGCTTCGCTTTCCACACGGATGCGGTCTGTTTCGCGTGCTTCATTGGTGAAGCTCTTGATCGTAGCGATGCCGCCTAAGTTATTGGCGAGTTGATGGTTCATAAAGCCGACCTGTTCCCGCACTTTGGCGTAACGGGGCGTTAGCTTCTTCTGGAACCATACCGAGCCATAAATGATAATCGGCACGGGGATGAGCGACATCCACGCGACCGACGGCGCGACCAGCATAAACCCGGCGCTGATGATGATGACCGTTGTTGTGACTTGAATTAGTTCATTCGCGCCCACATCCAGGAAGCGTTCCAACTGGTTGATGTCATCATTGAGGATTGCCATCAGGCCGCCGGTGCTTTGGTCTTCAAAGTAGGCCATCTCCAGCCCTTGCACATGGTCATAGGCTTCAACACGCAGGTCATGCTCTATGTTCTGCGCCAGGTTGCGCCAGTAAAGCTGGTGGATGTACTCGAACACGGACTCTAAAATCCACACGACGAGCGTGATTCCGGCCAGCACCCACAATTGCTCGGCAACGTCCGTGACGCCTAAAACAGAGATGAACGACTCTTCGCGGCGGGTGACAATATCCACCGCACCGCCGATGAGCGCGGGCGGCGCGAGGTCGAAGAATTTGTTTAGTATGGAGAAAATAGACCCCATAACCACCTGTCGGCGGTAGCGTTCCGCATATTTAAGCAGGCGGACAAGGGGATGGGTAGCAGGTTGAGCAGTCTCTTGCATGGTGGCTTCCTGTGGATTGCGGTTAATTGGTAGAACGATTATACGGCACAATGCCCGGACGGATTAAGTCCATACTGTGATGCTGGCTTGGGCATCCATCATTGAAGACCGTGTAAGTCATGGATTGAAACGTGTAAAATGAGCCATAAACTAAAAGTATCACCCATTAGCGTAGAGAACATGATGCGTAATCAACGCCTACAATTTGATGCAAAGACAGCCAGCCAGATGACACCCCTATGACGACCAAACATCTGATGCAACTCTCTCGATTCATCCCGGCGCTCATCGTCGTGTATTTTGTGGGTCTGGTGACGGCCTATAGCGCATTTATCCCGATATTTGAGGGGAGCGACGAAGCCGAGCATTTTCTGTATGTCCACAGCATCCTGACGGATGACGCTCTGCCCGTCATCCGTAGCCGTGCAGAGGTGGTCACGACATCCACCACCGCCGCCGAGCTATGGAACAACCACACCCACCATGCCCCGCTTTACTATCTGCTGGGGGCGGTCGTCGTCGGGTGGACTGAACGGGCAGATATTGAGGATTATCTGCGCCCCAATGACGTGATTTTTGTACGGGGTCTGCGCGAAAACAACCCGAATAAGTGGCTTTATTCGCCTTATCCACCGTCAGGGGATACCGCCCGCGCTGTGTATACATTAAGGATGCTCAACGGGCTTTTAGGTGTGGTTACACTCGGCCTCATTTACGCCACCACCTATGCCGCATGGCAAAAGCGCGATGTTGCGTGCGTGGCTATGTTCATCACGGCCAGCATCCCTAGCTTTGTCGCCGCCCATGCGGGCGTGAACAACGACGCATTGGTGATTATGCTGTACAGTGCCGGCGTGCTGTGGCTCATTAAAACATGGCAGGCCGCCCACATCAGCCGATGGCAGATGGTATTCATCAGCCTGATTATCGCGGGGGCGGCGCTGGCGAAGCTGACCGGATTAAGCCTGCTGGGTGTGGTTGTACTTGTCCTGATGGCGGGTGTATGGCGGGGGCGCTTCTCGCTCCGGCAGGTGGTGGGGACGGTGGCCTGCATCGTGCTGATTGTGGGCGTGTTGGTGGGTTGGTGGTATGTGCGTAACCTGATGCTTTATGGTGATTTCTTCGCGCTGTCAGCGACACAATCCTTGTGGGGGCGGGATTTTGACATTGCTACGGAGCAGGCCAGCTTGCTTGATGAAACTGTGCGTTTGGCACGGTCATTCTGGCTGATGATAGGCTATCGTCACCAGCCGTTGCTCGCGTCGGACAGTTTTTTGGCCTATGGCCTGCTATTGATCCTGCTGGGCGGGCTGGGTGCGGTCTACCGCATGGCACGCAAACAACACAGCGCCATCATCGTGATATGCCTGCTTGTATGTGGTGTCGTCCTGCTCTCGCTGGTGGTGGGCACACGCGATGTTGATATTTCTTATGGCCGCATCTTATTTCCGGCTTTATCCGCGTTGATGGCGCTGGTCGCGTTGGGCTTGTGGCGTGTGGCCGGGCGTTGGGGTAGCCTGGTGATGGTCGCGCCATTGATGTTTTTCTCGGTGGGTGTGCCCGCACAAATCGCCACGACTTACCCGCGTTTAGCGGTGTTAACCCCCGCAGATGCCCCTGTTGAGGGCTTGATGATAGAAGATGTGCGCTTTTTGCAATCCACCATTGCCACCGGGCAGGCGTTACGCTTTGAATTGACATTTGCCGGAACGCACCCGGATAACCCTTATCTGCTGGCAACAGCCATCGACTCCATCACACAGGAGCGATTAGGCCATGTAGAGGTTTATCCCGGTACGGCGGCCACCAGTACGTTAAAGTGCGATGGCCGCTACCGTGCGACGGTCACTATTCCTCTCATCCATACACAAGCGCCCTTATCGCCGCGCCTTATCAATGTTGCGTTGCGCTGGAGTAATTCCAGCGATGCACCCTCCGCGTATTATGAAGGCGCGCTGTTAATTGACCCACGCTATACCGCATCCGTGCCGTTGGTTGTGTATCCGGTACGGTTTGATGATGTGATTTTGCTGGAAGGTTACACCCTGCAATTGGCTGATGAGAGCATCAGGCTTCAATCGTGGTGGCGTTCCCTGCGCCCCACACCCGATGACTCCTGGATTTTAACGGTTCAATTGTTGGATGCTGACGGGCAACTGGTGGCACAAACCGATGGTTGGTCGCCCGCTTACCCGTCTGAGCGCTGGATGAACGATGTGGTTTTTATCGATGAACGTGTCCTCAACATCCCGCCGCAAACACCGCCCGGTGATTATGTGCTGATGGTTGCATGGTATCGCCTGTCGGATTTATTGCGCCTGCAAGTGACCAGTGAGGCAACCCTGCCGGATATTGCGGTGTTGGGGGTGTTAACTTACCCCTTTGATGATTAATCGGCTGATGTCTGGTCATCGATAAAAATGAGCTTCGCCAGCACGCCGGACGCATCGTACACGCTGACAGGCGCACGAGTCGAGCCATCCAGCACGCCGATGTAGTCCTGTGTGGTTTTTACGTCCACATGCCCCAGATTCTGCCGGATGACTTCCGGCGGAATGCCTGCCAGAAATAGATTACGGGCGTAGCTCCGGCGTAAATCATGGGGCGTTACGGCTGTGGGGATGCCAGCAATGGAAATCGGATAGCGGTTTAACAGGCGCTGAACACTGCGCGTCGTCATGCGTTTGTGCGTGGTTGCCTGCCGGGTCATGTCGCCGCGCCCGTTCACCATCGCGGTGAACACAGACCCTGTTTTGCGCCCATCCAGCCAGACTTCAACAATCCGCCGCGCCCACAGCATATCGCCAAACGGAACCATCCGCGCCTTTGACCCCTTGCCAGATTTAACGCGCAATGCCGGGACGCCGCCGTAGGTATGGTACAG
>DAIMZF010000003.1:0-81310 GCA_036734085.1 Aggregatilineales bacterium | reverse complement strand
GTATTACGTGGTTACCCTATGGTTTGATGGCCGCTTGACGTGCGCGGAGCGCGTTCACTATACTCAACGGATAACTAATGATGTTGAAAGGAAAAAATTAAAATGGCAGAAATCGAACACGGCTTCGTCTTCCGTACTGGCAGTGAACTGTCGAAGTCTATTGCGGGGCGCGACATTAAAGCACTTTCACCGTCCTATACACGCTCTTACGGCTTCGTGATGGAACGCGGTAAGGGAAGTGAAGTGTGGGACGTGGAAGGACACCGCTATATCGACTTTGCGGCGGGGATTGCGGTGCTTTCCACCGGACATTGCCACCCTAAAATTATTGAAGCGATTACAACCCAAGCGCAAAAATATATTCACATTGGCGCGACGGATTTCTTCTGCCCATCGCAGTTGGCTTTAGCGGAACGTTTACAACAAATTGCGCGGATTAAAGATGCCGCACCGGAAGATGTTATGACATACTTCGGCAATTCCGGCACGGAAGCGGTAGAGGCGGCGTTGAAGCTGGCACGTTATCAACCGGGCAATCGTCATCATGTCATCGCGTTTTATGGCGCGTTTCATGGTCGCTCGATGGGGTCGCTGTCTGTGACGGCCAGCAAATACATTCAACGCAAGGGCTACCCGCATATTCCCGGTGGTGTTGACCATGTGCCTTACCCGGCCAAGAGCGCGTGCAATGGTGGCACGGCATGTAGCCAATGCTGGTGTGATGCGGCGGGCTTCATCGAAGAATTTGTGATTAAACGTAAAGTGCCCGCAAATGAAATTGCCGCAATCATTGTAGAGCCTATCCAAGGTGAAGGGGGGTACTTGCTACCGCAGGATGACTTTTTACCCAACTTGCGGTCATTGTGCGATAAGCACGGGATTCTGCTGATTGTGGATGAAATCCAGGCGGGGATGGGGCGCACAGGCAAATGGTTTTCTGTGGAAAACTGGGGGGTTGAGCCGGATATTATCGTCAGTGCGAAAGGCTTAGGCTCCGGGATGCCGATTGGCGCGACGATTGCGCGACGCGATATTATGGAAGCATGGATTCCGGGCGCACATGCCAGCACATTCGGCGGTAATCCGTTGGCGTGTGCGGTGGCGTTGGCGACGATTGATGTGCTGGAAGACGAAGGCTTACTAGAAAACGCGGTCAAACTGGGGGATTACACCATCAACCGTATGACGCAGTTCAAGCAGAGCCACCCGTCGATTAAGCGTGTTGAGGGCAAGGGGTTGATGATTGGCGTGGAATTCGCGGATGCACAAGGCAACCCGATTCCTGAATTCCGGGATGAGGTTGCTAACCGTGCATTCCTTAAAGGGCTTATCTCCTTAGGGGCGGGCACCAGCACGATGCGGATTGCGCCGCCGTTAGTCATTACACAGGAACTGATGGAAGAGGGGCTGGACATTCTGGAGCATGTTATCGCTGAACTTGAAGAAGAAATGTGGGAGGCTTAAGCTGAGATGGGCGACGACAAACGGGTAATGCAGGTGGACGACCTGTATCAGATTATTAAAATTGAGGAGCCTCAAATCAGCCCGGATGGGCGCTGGGTGGCCTATGTACGTGTGACTGTTGATAAGATGGGAAATACGTATAAACGTTCCATCTGGATTAGTGAACTTGCCGCCGGGAGCAAACCGCGCCAACTGACACGCGGCGATAACGATATGCAACCGCGCTGGTCGCCGGATGGCGGGGCATTGGCGTTTACGTCTGTGCGGGGAGACAAGCCCCAAATTTACCTGTTGCCTTTGGGAGCGCTGGGCGGTGAGGCGCGACCATTAACCAGCCAGCCAAACGGCGCGACTAGCGCGGAATGGTCGCCGGATGGCGCGACTATCGCGTTTTTGAGCGCCTCTAATGCGGAAGAACGCGAAAAAGAGGACAGCACAGAAAAGCCGGAAGCGCCGAAGGATGTAATCGAGGCGAAGCACCGGAAAGAACGCCAGGAAGATGATGAGAAGAAGCGGCAAGACCCGTATCGGATGTGGCGCATCCCGTACAGGGTGGGCACGCAATTCCTCACCGGACGATATGCCCAAGTTTATGTGATAGCAACGGATGAAAACTTAGAATCTGACGCGGCAAAACCACGTCGCCTGACGCATATCGACGCCAGCTATCAGGGGTGTAAATGGTCACCGGATGGTAAATATCTGTTCACGGCGCGGCATGTGGACGAGAAGGCGGACGAGCAGTTCGACAAAAACGGATTGTATCGACTGGAAGTAGCAACGGGTGAAGAAACGCGGATTAGTGGGGAAGGCTATAGTTACTACGCGCCGATACCCTCACCGGATGGCAAATGGCTGGCTTTCGGGCGGACTCCGGCAGGAAACCGGGGCGACCTGGAGGCGATTGTGCGCCTGAGCGTTATGCCGATAGAAGGCGGTGACATCCGCGATTTGAACCTGACGCTAGACCGTTCATTAGAAAACTTCCACTGGGCGGGGGATAGCACATCAATCTACTTCAGCGCGGGAGATTGGGGCGACATCCCGGTTTACAATGTGGGGGTCGCTGGGGGTGATGTAACGACGGTTGCACGAGGATTGTATCAAGTGTCAGGGCTTGACGTGCATTCTGACGGTACACTGGCGGCAACGGTTAGCACACCGACCAATCCTTCGACACTGGTTTTGTTCCCGGCGGGCAGTGATGAAAAAATCGTACTGGCAGACTTCAACGCTGAGTGGCTGAAGGATGTCATTGTGCAGGAAACGCACGAAATCCGGTTTAAATCCCCTAGTGGCACGGAATTGCAAGGATGGTACATCCTGCCAACGGGGTATGAAGCAGGCCAGAAGTACCCGTTGGCGCTGAATATTCACGGTGGGCCGCGCTTTATGTGGGGGCCAAGCGAAGCTTCAATGTTCCATGAGTGGCAGTTCCATGCGGCGCGGGGATATGTGGTGTTCTACTGCAATCCACGCGGGGCGATGGGCTACGGGGAGCAGTTCCAGCGCGATTTACACGCGGCATGGGGCGATGTTGCGATGCCGGATATTCTGGCAGGGGTGGAAGCAGTCCTGGAAAAAGGCTTTGTGGATGCTGACCGTATGGCAATCACGGGTGGCTCTTACGGGGGGTATATGACGGCGTGGATGGTCGGCAAAGATCATCGCTTTAAGGCGGCCGTCACCCAACGGGGTGTATATAACCTGGTTAGCTTTTATGGAACGAGCGACATCCCGATTTTGATTACAAGCGATTACGGTGTGGAGCCGTGGGAAGACCACGAGTTTTTATGGAAGCATTCCCCATTAGCCTACGCGCATAATATCAAAACACCGTTGCTCATTCTGCATTCCGAGAATGATTATCGTGTGCCGATTGAACAGGCAGAGCAGTTGTTCGCATGGGTGCGACGGGCGACGGACACGCCGGTTGAGATGTGGCGTTACCCGCGTGATGGTCATGAGCTATCGCGCAGTGGTGAACCTGAGCATCGGGTGAGCCGATTAACAAAGATGGTTGAATGGTTTGATAAGTACTGCTAACTTAGGTGGCAGGAAACCCATATTTTTGTGGTGGGCACGAAAAAAATCGTGCCCTGTCTTTTGTATAAGAGGATGGAGAGCTTAATGAATTGGCGACTATTGGTTGTACTGGTACTGTTGTTTGGCCTGACGGTGAGTGCATCCGCACAAGAAGATGCGGGTGATTTTGAGGATATTTACGCGGAAGTCCCGACGGTGCGCGGGGATGATGGCGCGTTTATCATCGGAGCGGAAGATGCGCCTGTGACTGTGATTGAATTCGCGGATTTCCTGTGTCCTGCGTGCCAGGATTATCATGAAATAATGCAGGAATTCATCGAGACTTACGTACTGACAGGACAGGCAAAGCTGGAATATCGCTTCTTTTTGGTGATTGACCCGGTGCTTTCCGTCCTGGCGGCGGGGGTATCCGAATGTGCCTATGAACAAGGCGCGTTCTGGACGGTGCATGATGAAATCTATCGACTGGCGACAGCACGAGAAATCGGTGAAGATTTGGTCAGCGTTGTGGCGGCCAATGTTGGCTTAGATGAGGCTATGCTGGATGCTTGTGTGGCGACTGCGGTACAGTTCCAGATTGACATGGCCTACGGGGAGGCACTGAGCGTAAGCGCGACGCCTTCCATTCGCGTGCAGGTGGGTGATGATGAAGAAGCTGGCGTTATAGAGGCGAATGGGCAGACCTTTGCGAGTGGCGGCACCCCGTTAGCGGTGCTGGGTGAATTCGTGACCAGCGAAACGCCGGAAGCATTCGTCAGCCTGGCGAACCGGATTTTGCGCGATGACTTACTGGTGGATACCAGCCTGATTGACGAAGAAGCGTGCGAAGCACCCTGCTGGCAAGGCATTATTCCCGGAGAAACCACGTTTGAAGAAGCCGTTGCCATCGTAGAAGCGTTGGATGGTGTGGAAGAAGTTGAGGTACAAGAGATTGACGCAGGGTCGTTCATTGCACTATTTGGTGGTGAGGTGCTGTGCTGTCAAATCTTCAGTGAAGATGGCGAAAGTGTTTCCACTGTGGTGCTTAACAGTGCGCCTGTGGTGAGCATTGGCGAGGTTATCGCACGTTATGGCGAGCCAGATTATAGCGACGCGGCGAGCGTGTCTCCGAGACAGACGGTGCATAACCTGTGGTTTGTGGATTACGCTATGGTGGTGTTTGTATTCACACCGGGCGAAGATGCGGCCTTGAGCGAAGAAAGCGAAGTCGTCGGGGCAGTATATGTTGAAAGTGACCTGTATACGGAAATTTTTAACGATAACCTTTCCTTTGGTGTGCTTTACGAATGGACGGGTTATGTTTCTCTGGCGGAATTGCGTGAACGTGATTCTTAGGGACTGCATCTTGTAAAACGGTTTTAAGATGGGCGGGATAATGCTTCCGCCCATGTATTTTATTCAGCTGTAACGGTTGTTTAAAGCGTATCTGGCGATGCGGATAATCTATGGATTATCCTAAACTTTGAGAATGATAAGCCCTTTTTCGTTAGGGAGGGCGGATATGATTTGAAGGTTGAATTCCGCTAACCAACGGCGCACGGATTCGTACTCGGTGGGGCGCATGTAATCGTCTACGATAATGATTGCACCGGGATTCAGATGTTGGAATAAGCGCGGCAAGGCAGGATAGCGCGTGAGCTTTCCGGCTTGTTCCGGTGGCCCATCAACGATAAGCAAATCCACATTGTTCACTAGGGACGGTAAATCGTACCAACCGTTGACGAGAGGCGCGTCTTTTACGTCCGCCCATGTACTGAGGCCGTGCGCGGCCAGTAAATCTCGTGTGACCTGAGCAAATCCAGCATCGTGATCCAATGATGTGATGTGCCCTGCGCCGATTTTTTCCAGACAATAGGCGCTGATGAGGGTTGATGTGCCACTGCCTAGTTCTACAATGTGGCGCGGCTGGTACGTGTGAATGATTTCCGCCAGTGGAACGAGAAAATCCGGTGAGGCCGCCCACAACCGCATGGGGGGTAATGCGCGGCGTGGTTGGATGATAGCGTACAGGTTTTGCAGGCTTTCTAGCTGGCGGTAATGCTGGAAGGATTCTATCTGGGTGCGGTGATAGAGCATCAACACGGTGTAGAGCGTTAACCCTGTGCCGGAGATAACGGCGATCAGCCCCCATATGGCGGGGGCAACATCCAGCGCGGTGAGGAGTAAGGACACGCCAGCATAGAACGCGAACAGGGCTAAGATGCGAAAGCGAAAACGGAGAAAGCGCGGATCCTGCGCTTCGGTGTGACGCAATCTATCCGGCATTGTGACGCCTGCGGAGTTCTTCCTCAACATCGGCTAACGGGATTTCTAGCTGTGCCATCAGGACGAGCGTATGATAGAACAGGTCGGCTATCTCCCCGATTTGTTGTTCCCGGCCTTGCCCCAAAGCGGCGACGATGACCTCTGTAGCTTCTTCGCCGACCTTCTGCGCGGTTTTGTTCAAGCCGCCGTCCAGCAAGGTGTTGGTATAGCTCCCGGCCTGCGGGTTGGCTTTGCGGTCTTGGATGATGCGCTCTAGCTCATTAATCATAGTTGCTCCGGTTTTTCGTTAAAATCCGACAATGTGCGGAAGAAACACGTTTGTGCGCCCGTATGACAGGCTGGCCCGGCAGGTTCCACAAGGACGAGCAGGGTGTCACCATCGCAATCTACGTGGATTTGCACCACTTTTTGCTGACTGGCAGACGTTGTGCCTTTGTGCCAAAGCTCCTGCCGACTGCGTGACCAGAACACCGTTTCGCCAATTTCCAGCGTAAGGGCGAGGGCTTCGCGATTCATATAAGCTAACATCAGCACTTGATGGGTGTGGGCATCCTGCACGACGGCGGCGACAAGGCCGTTAGAATCCCAGCGCAGAGTCTCGCGGGCGGTATCACTCAGGTTAATTAGCATATTCCCATCCTGTCAGGCGTACAGGCACGCCACGTCCATGCAGATAGTTTTTTAAATCACCAACGCGCAATTCATTGTAATGGAATAGGGAGGCGGCAAGGGCGGCGTCCGCGTGGACTGTTGCCAGCGCATCATAAAAATGTTCTGGCGCACCCGCACCGCCGGAAGCAATCACGGGGATGGATACGGCTTGCACGATGGATTGCGTTAGCTCTAAATCATAGCCGGATTTTGTGCCATCTCGATCCATACTTGTGAGCAGAATTTCTCCTGCGCCGCGCTCCTCAACTTCTTTTGCCCAAGCAACGGCGGTTTTATCCGTTGCGAGCCTGCCACCGTTGATATGTACAACCCATTGGCCGTTAATCCGCTTGGGGTCGATGGCGACGACGATACATTGACTGCCAAACGACCATGCGCCTTTGTTGATGAGTTCCGGGTCTTTGATGGCGGCACTATTAATGCTGACTTTATCCGCACCGGCTAACAATGTGGCGCGGATGTCGTCAATGGTGCGGATGCCGCCCCCCACACAGAATGGAATAAAGACCGTATCCGCAACGCGGCGCACCATATCGAGTGTGGTCTGGCGTGCTTCGTGGCTGGCGGTGATGTCTAGGAAGACGAGTTCATCCGCGCCTTCACGGTCATAGATAGCGGCTTGTTCTACCGGGTCGCCTGCATCACGCAAATCCACAAAATTAACGCCCTTGACGACACGCCCATCTTTGACATCTAAACACGGAATAATCCGCTTGGCTAACATGCTTAATACTCCTCTGTTTGTGCGGTCTGGATGGCTGTGGCAAGGTCAATTTTGCCTGTGTAGAGCGCCATACCGATAATCACCCCGGCGACGTTGCCAGTGGCTTTTAGCGCGTGGATGTCATCCATATCGCGCACACCGCCGGACGCAATTACGCTGAGGCCGGTGTTGGTGGCGATGTGCGATGTCCCGGCTACATCGACGCCGCCCAAGCCGCCATCACGGGCTACATCGGTATAGAGGGCGTGCCGAGCGCCTTTATCTGCCATGATTTGACCGAATTGCACGGGCGTTAAATCCGCCGCTTGTTGCCAGCCATGCGTGGTGATTTGGCCGTCGCGGGCGTCCAGACCGATGCAGATTGCCGCCGCGCCAAAGCGGGTGAGGGCTTCATCAATAATGTGCGGCTGTTGCACGGCGACAGTGCCCAGTACAACCCGTGATGCGCCAAGCTGTAGCGCTTGTTCAATCTGTGTGATGTCTCGTAGGCCGCCGCCAAATTGTACTGAAACGCCGAGCGCGGCGATTGCTTTTAAGACGCTGAGATTGTCGTTCTGTGCGTTAAAAGCGCCGTCAAGGTTGACGACGTGAAGCCATTCCGCACCCGCAGAGCGCCATTTTTCTGCGATGCCAACGGGGTCATCGCTGAAGGTGGTCTGGCGGTTGGGGTCGCCTTCAGCCAAACGGACGACACGCCCGCCGCGCAGGTCAATTGCGGGATAGATTATCATGCGGTGTGGACTCCTTCCGTGATTTTCAGGAAATTCGCCAAGACCTTTAAGCCAGTACGCTGGCTTTTTTCCGGGTGAAACTGTACGCCATAGATGTTATCACGCTGGACGGCGGCGGCGAATTGCATCCCGTATTCGGCATGGATGAGTAAATCGCTCCCATTGCGGGGGACACAGTGATAACTGTGGACAAAATAAGCATACTCGCCGGGTGTGACACCTGCTAAAAGGGGTGATTCTCGTGTAAATTGGAGTTGATTCCAGCCCATGTGAGGCACTTTGAGCGCGGGCTGTTGTGGGAAGCGCGTTACATAACCGGGCAAAATTCCGAAGCCCTCAAAATAGCCCATTTCGTCACTGAATTCAAACAGGAATTGCATCCCCAGACAGATGCCAAGATAGGGCGTTCCTTGCCGGATTGTATCCCAAATAGGGCTGACGAGCTTCTGCTTTTTGAGTTGTTCCATGCCCGCACCAAATGCACCGACACCGGGCAGAATAATTTGGGTCGCGCCTTTGAGTTGCTCCGGTGATGTGACAAGTTGCAGGCGCTCCACGCCGAGATGCTTCAGTGCGTGGAGGACGCTCCGCAGATTGCCCGCGCCGTAGTCGATGACTGCTAACATGGTGACCTCCGTTTTAAAACAAAAAACCCGCGTCGGTGCGGGGTTGGTAGACCATCATCTAGGGACATCAAAACAGTATGCCCATCACCGGCAGGGGTTTATGATTTATGGATGATGATGGTGTGATTTGTTGATGTTCATGGTGCGGAGTATAGCGCGTGGGTTTGCAGTTGTCAACGGGTGGGGATGGGGTACAATGTGAACCGCGAACGAGTCGTCTGGTTTAGGATAAAACGGCGATGAAAACAATAGCTTTATTAACAGACTTTGGTAACGATGACATTTATGTGGGGGTGATGAAAGGGGTAATGCGAGGAATCTGTGAGGATGCAGAATTCATCGACATTACACACGCTATTGCCCCGCAACACGTCCGTGAAGCGGCCTTCGGATTAATGAACGCCTATGCTTACTTCCCAGCAGGGACGATTTTCCTGGTGATTGTTGACCCTGGCGTGGGCAGTACGCGCAGGCCGATTGCGGTTAAAGCAGGAGAGTATGTGTTTGTTGCCCCTGACAATGGCGTGTTGAGTTATACATTGGCGCAGATGGGTGACTATCATGCTGTCGAGTTGACAAATGCGGCCTATCATCGTGACGACGTGAGCCAGACGTTTCACGGGCGGGATGTCTTCAGCCCGGTGGCCGCACATTTGGCGGCAGGAGTTATGCTGGATGAGATTGGCACAGCGTTAGATGATATTATCCACTTACCGCGCCCGTTGCTGGATGTGACTCCGCAGGCAATAAAAGGTGAAGTCTTGCATATTGACCGCTTCGGTAATGTGATAAGTAGTATCGGCAAATTAGCATGGGTGGATGGCAAACGCATGACGCTGACGCCCGCTTTCACGTCAGAGGCGGCGGGAGTGCAAATACAGGCGGCAGATGCCGAAGTATGGGTGAATGAGCAGTCTGTATCAACGATTCAACGGGCCTATAGTGATGTGCGGCGCGGCGAACTGCTGGCACTTTTAGGGAGTTCCGGGCATCTGGAAATTTCCGTTAATCAAGGTAATGCGGCGGAACGGTTAGACTTAGCTGTGGGTGACCGGATAGAGCTAAAACTGGAGCGTGCATAATGCAACAATTCATCATTGATGGGGGCGTTCCGCTTAAGGGAGAGATGAAGCCGGGCGGCAACAAGAACTCAATTATCAAGATGCTCCCGGCTTGTTTGCTGACGGACGAGCCGATTATTTTAACGAATGTGCCGCGCATCATTGATGTGGAAGTGACTATCGACATCATGCGGGCATTAGGGGCTGAAATTGAGTGGATAGGCGACAATACTTTGCAAGTCCATGCGGAGAATATCGAATCTGGTGTTTTGGATGCGGAACTCGCGCAACGCACACGGGCCAGCTTTGTATTTGCAGGGCCGATGCTGGGACGTATGCGGACGGTGACTCTGCCTGCACCGGGCGGTGATGTGATTGGTGAACGGCGGGTTGATACGCATGTGGTTGCGTTGGAGGCACTCGGCGTTGTGTCGCAATTTGACAAAGGGATTTTCACGCTAAAGGCTGACGACCTACGCGGTGCGGACATCCTGCTGAGAGAGGCAAGCGTTACGGCGACAGAGAATGTCATCATGGCGGCAGTGCTGGCACGCGGGACGACTGTGCTACGGAATGCTGCCAGTGAACCGCATGTGCAAGACTTATGCAATATGCTGGTCGCAATGGGCGCGAAAATCAACGGGATTGGGAGCAACCGCCTAGAGATTGAAGGCGTGGAACGGTTAAACGGATGTGAAGCGCGGGTTGGCGCGGACTTTATGGAGGTGGGGAGTTACATCGGTGCGGCAGTGATGACGCGGGGCGAAATCCGCATTAAGGATGCTGACCCGCAACATATGGACATGACCGCATTGATGTTTGCGCGGTTGGGTGTGGGCTGGCAGGTGGAAGGCCAGGACATCATTGTTTCTGCTAACCAGGCCTTGATGGTACAGCAGGACATCGGCGGTAAAATCCCGATTATTAAGTCGCAACCGTGGCCGGGCTTCCCGCCGGATTTGATGAGTATTGCGCTGGTGGTCGCGACACAAAGCGCGGGTGCGGTGATGTTCCATGATTGGATGTATGAAAGCCGGTTCTTCTTCACGGATAAGCTGGTGCGGATGGGGGCACGCATTACGCTATGTGACCCGCATCGGGTGTTGGTACAAGGGCCGACAAAGCTCCGCAACGCGCAGTATATCTCCAGCCCGGACATCCGCGCAGGCATGGCAATTTTGCTGGCGGCGCTGGCGGCAAAGGGAGAAACGCGCATTTCCAACATTGTGCAGATTGACAGAGGCTACGAACGGGCAGAGCATAAACTTCGGGCTTTGGGGGCAAACATCCGGCGGGTGACGCTGGACGCGACACAAACGGCCGAGGTTCAGCAGATTGAATTGGTGAACGACGGCGCATGAAACTGGTTGGTTATGGCACGGTGCGATTACCGCAAACGGGGCGTTATGTGGTCGCGCAGTATGATGAGCGCGTCGTAACAGCCTATATCGTATGCACGGGTGACATCGCGGAATATGCGGAATTCTATCAGGTGTTGCAAGGCGCACAGGGTTTGAACCTGGATGAAATGCTATGGTTTACGCCGAGCTTCATCGCGGCGGCTTACCGGAGTGGATGGGGGCTTAAGGCGCATGTGCTGGCTGTGACGTTAGACCGCGTGGGCTTTGAGGCTATCCTGCGGAAGGCGGTGTGTGCGGTCTATGAGCCGGCATTGTACACAACGGTTGATTCCTGGCAGACGTTAGCGCAATCCTCGTGGGTGCGTTTTTTATGGCAGGCGGACATTAACCCGTTGGGACAACCTTTAGCACGAGAGGTCATCCACATTGGCCTGTATGGAAAATCCCTGCGGCATTTTGCTAATGGCGGTTGGCTGGAACGCATGGATAACCTTACAGACTTTGTACGTGACCAGTATGAACATCTGCAACCCCCGTTTGAAAAACTGCAAATTCCCCCGTCATGTGTGTACCCGAT
This sequence comes from Aggregatilineales bacterium, assembly GCA_036734085.1. Taxonomy (GTDB): domain Bacteria; phylum Chloroflexota; class Anaerolineae; order Aggregatilineales; family Phototrophicaceae; genus J038. The sequence goes on along the minus strand of DAIMZF010000003.1, from coordinate 69,783 downwards.
GTATAGCGCGGAGATGATACGGTGGCTGGGGGCAAGGGGTTAAAAATAACTTAACCATCCTCATGAGAGGGTAATCAAGATGGTGTAGACTTCTACGCACTTATTTTGTGCGAAAGTATGGAGAATAGCCAGATGAGCTTACCCGAAACAGCCTACTACCAACTGAGTGATACCATGCGGATTTGCCGTTTAATTAACGGCATGTGGCAGGTTTCCGGCGCGCATGGGAACATCAGTGAAGCGGACGCGATAACAAACATGATGGGCTATCATGAAGCGGGATTAACAACGTGGGATTTAGCTGACCATTACGGCCCTGCAGAGGATTTTATCGGACAATTCAGGAAAGCATTAGCCAAAAAACACGGCGATTCCGCACTAACGGAGATGCAAGCGTTTACTAAGTGGGTTCCGCGTCCGGGGCGGATGTCGCCGGATGTGGTGGAAAAGGCAGTGGATTTATCCCTTAAGCGCATGGACGTTCCCGCGCTGGATATGTTGCAATTCCACTGGTGGGAATACCGCGATACAAATTACCTGAGCGCATTAAATCACCTCGCGTTTCTGGTACGAAAAGGCAAGATAAAGCACCTGAGCCTGACAAACTTCGACACACGGACGATCAAAAATATCAGCAATAATGGCTTACGCATGACCTCTAATCAGGTGCAGTTTTCGATTATTGATCGTCGGCCTGAAGTGGAGATGATTCCCTACTGTGAAGCAACGGGCATGGTGCTATTTGCTTACGGCACGCTCGCAGGTGGCCTGTTGAGTGAACGCTACCTGAACCAACCTGAGCCTGTGGGGAATGCCTTAGACACGGCAAGTTTACGCAAATATAAGGGTATGGTTGAGCGTTGGGGCAGTTGGGAGCTTTTCCAGGCGTTGTTAGCTGTGCTAAAAAATATCGCTGATAAACATGCTGTGAGTATTGCGAATGTAGCGGTGCGTTATGTGCTGGACAAACCGATGGTCGCAGGCGTTATTGTTGGGGCGCGGCTGGGGACATCTGACAATGTGGCGGAGAACCTGCGCGTGTTTGATTTTGTGCTTGATGATGAAGACCTTGCCGCCATCCATGCCGTGACTGACCAAGCGGCTGACTTGTATCAGGACATTGGGGATTGTGGTGCAGAATATCGGCGGTAGATAACACTATGCGGGGCGTAAACTTGCTTACGCCCCATTTTAATTTTAGGGCATGGTGGGGTTGCTGGTAATATCCGTGACGGTGGGCGACGTGCCTGTATCCCGGATGCCGCCGGAGCCATTGGTTGTGCTACCGCCTTTGTCATACTCGTTGACGATTTCCTGGTAGCGGTCACGGTAGAGACGGGCGCGTTCGCGCTCTAGTTTCCACAGGCGTTCGATGCTGTCGCGCACGGGGTCTATATTGCTGTTTAACAGGTCAAGTCGCTCCACAAAACGCTCGAAGTCTTTATCATGCAAACGCCAAACTTCGTCGTTGGAGAGCGTGAACTGCTTCCAGCGTTTTTGATCGTCATTGCGCCAGTCGTTCCACTCCTGACGGAAGCGTTCTTCGCTGAGGCGTTGCATCTCTGCTACTTCGTTGATGCGGCGTTCCAGGCGGTCACTGATACGTTGGAAGTCTTCGATGATGCCGCGCATTTGGCGGTAGGCTTCTTCCCAAGATTCAAAACGCTCAATGTTCTGTTGCATCATGCTATCCTGCTGGCCGAAACGCTTGATGAGTTCATCCACCTGCTTATCGCGTTGTTGGGTGATGAGCGTTTGCTGGTCGATGAATTCCTGGATTTGCTCGCGCCGTTGATGCTCGGTATTCTGCACATCCTGGATGCGGCGCTCGTTACGCAGGGACAGGTCTTCCAGTAAAGTCATCTTGGGGCGGATGCCGTCAATCTGCTTTTGTATCTCTGGCATGTCCGTTTCCACTTCTGAGATGCGGCGGACATCCTGACGGCGTTGTTCTTCCAGAAAGGCGAGGCGGCGCTCTGGTTCGTCCATCTTTTTGTGTAAGTCATCAATACGCTGTTGCAGGGTGTTGATGGTGGTCAACATGCGTTCGCGCTCTTGTTGGAGGCCGGGAACTTCGGTTGTGGTGCGTTCTATCTGGCTAAGTTTTTGGCTGAGTTCTTGCACCGGGCGGGAAAGTTGCTCGCGCTCAACAGTGGCGCGGCGCTCGGCTTCGCGCTCTGCGGTGAGGCGCTTGGCGTCGGAAGACTCTATGATTTGACGCATCTCTTTGCGGAGTTGCTCGATAATCTCCTGTTCGCGGGCGGGTGCGGCGTTGGTGGTCTTCAGCACGGTCTGGTCGGACTCAATACTGGAAAGGCGGCGCTGTAGCGCGTCCATTGTGGTTTGTTGCTGGGCGAGGCGTTCTTCAAGCGTCGCAATTGTGGTTTTATCACGCCGCCGTTCTTCGTCTAACCACTCTATCATCCGTGCGGCCTGATGAATGTCCATTACAAATCCTCCATGTGGACAATAAGTCCCACGTCGAAACATTAAACGAGATACGATTATATCATAATCTCTGCATGGACTTAAACGGCGTGCGATTTGATTTGATTTCGAGTTTGCAATTGTACATCGCGGGCGGAATATCTGCGGGTGATAAGGCACGATGCGCTATTAACAGGTAGAATAGGCTGTAATCCACGTAAAGTAGCGAGAGGTAGCAATGTATCGTACACGAGAGCAACTGGAACAAATAGAAGACCAAATACTCGCGCCGTATGCCCTGCGGAGCAAAGATAGCAGAGGGCGCAAGTATCGTGAAGAAGAACCGCAATATCGCACGGCCTTCCAGCGTGACCGTGACCGCGTGGTACATTCTGCGGCCTTCCGGCGGCTGGAATATAAGACGCAGGTTTTTGTCAACGATGCGGGTGATTATTACCGGACGCGGCTAACCCATACGCTGGAAGTCACGCAAATCGGGCGGACATTGGCGCGGGGGTTAGGTCTCAACGAAGACCTTGTGGAAGTCATCTGTCTGGCGCACGATTTAGGGCATCCCCCCTTTGGTCATGCTGGTGAGCATGTGCTGGATGAATTGATGGTGGATTATGGAGGGTTTAACCATAATCATCAAAGTTACCGGGTGGTGACAGAGCTTGAAACCCGCTATCCGCGTTGGAAGGGGCTAAACCTGACGCTGGAAACGCTGGAAGGAATCGCCAAGCACGAAACAGAGTATGACCTGAGCGAAGCAACCGGGTTTGATGTCATGACTCGCGGTAGTCTGGAGGCGCAAATCGCCAATATTGCGGACGAACTGGCCTACAACGCGCATGACTTGGACGATGGCATACAGGCCGGGCTGATTCTGCCGGAGCAATTGCAGGAGCTAGAAATCTGGCGGGCCTTGTGTGAACGTTTGAACTGGAACAATGGGCGCATGGATGTTGTGACGCGCCATCGGTTCATCCGCGAACAGATAGGCTTACAGGTGGATGATGTGTTGTCGCAAACGGTGGCGAACATCAACGCGATTAAGGCGGAAAATCCGGTTGACATCCAACTGCATACAGCTAATGTGGTTGCACACAGTCCGCATTTTGTGGCTTTAAACCGTGAATTAAAGAACTTTTTGTATAAAAATATGTATCATCATCATACGGTTGTGCGGATGTCTAAGCGGGCGGAGCGTATTATCAGCGAGGTTTTTGCGACATATATCGCCGAACCGCGCCAACTGCCAGAAGAATACCGGGTATTACTAACCGATGAACCGTTGCATCGCGTGGTTGCGGATTACATCGGCAGTATGACAGACCGTAGCGCACAGTTGGAATATCGTCGGCTGTTTGACTCGTTGACGACGTTATAAGTCGGGTTACAATGAGTTTGAATAAACAAGAGGAGAACGTGTTATATGTCATCAGATTCCCCGCAACAAAACGCGATGCTGAAAGGGCGCTATTTGCTGGTGTCGCAGTTGGCATCCGGTGGGATGGCCGTTGTATATAAGGGGGTTGATCAAAAACTTGGGCGGACGGTCGCAGTCAAAATTCTGCGGCCTAGCCTGACGGTAGACCCTATTTTCATCACCCGATTTGAAAACGAAGCGCGAAGCATCGCTAACTTGTCCCACCCTAATATTGTAGTCGTGCATGACGTTGATAGTGATGGGCCGACGCATTATATCGTGATGGAGTTGGTAGACGGCAATGACTTAAAGAAAGTCATCCGCGCACATGGGGCGCTTCCGTTGGAGCGTGCGCTTAATTTATCCATCCAGATATGCAAGGGTTTGGGCTTTGCACATCGGGCGCGTATCGTCCATGCGGATGTGAAACCGCAAAACGTGTTACTTACGCTCAATGACACGGTAAAGATAACTGACTTTGGCATCGCGCAAGCCCTGAGCGATACACAACCTGCGGAGCGTGCGTCTGTGGTGTGGGGTAGCCCGCATTACTTCGCACCGGAGCAGGCACAAGGCGAAAAACCGACTGCCGCCGCCGATGTGTATTCTATCGGCATTGTGATGTTTGAGATGCTGACGGGACGCTTGCCCTATACAGGTGCTAGCCAGCAAGATTTGGCGATGGCTCACATCCAAAGCCCTGTACCGGATGTCCGCGATTTTAACCCGAACGTCCCGGTGGAATTAGCCGGACTTGTCAAAAAAGTGATGAGTAAAAAGCCGAATGATCGCTTTGGTGAAGCAGGCAAGCTAGAAGCTGTGTTGAAGGATTTGCAAACGCGGCTGACAGGTCAAACGGTTGCGCCGCCAGCCCCACCGGAATATACGCCACCGCCACAACAGGCCGGAACACAAATGCCCCCCATGAGTCCGCAAACACCACCGCCTGTGCAGGGTAATGTGCCTCCCAATGCACCGGCGGAAGCGATGCCAACCCAACGCTATAGCATTGCACCGGATGCGCCGATGCAACCACCGCGTCCGCCGCAACAAGGACAGCCGGGTGGCACACAGCATCCGCGTGCATTTACCATGCCGCCAAGCGGTGGGGCGTCACGCCCGATGCGTCCGGTCATGGGTGATAGCCAACAACTAGCCGATTCTCAGGGGATGCCTTATGCGTCCCGTTACCCTTTGGAGCAAGAAGAAGCATTCCAATGGGACTGGGTTACGGTCGCGCTGGGATTTTTGGCATTGATGGCTGTGGCGTGCCTTGTGCCGTTGTATATTGTGGCACTGGGTGCCCAATTAGGAGGGTAGTGCGGCTACCCATCCTCTGGACGTGCGAAACTATCGCCGCCGGTCATTGATTCGGCGGCGGTCATGGAAGACGGCGCTTCTGAGACTGCGAACATATCAATAATCGCTGTTGTGTTGGCTTGTTCTGTGGAAGCGACATAAATGCCGACACGCCCGCTTGCGATTGTGTCATCTTTTAGTGTGACGACGGGCACACCGTTGACATACCCGGAAATCTCATCGTCATAGACAACAACTTGCAGGATATTAGAGCCACCGATAGGGCGGATGCCTTGATTCTGTGTCCAGCGGTCATCACCGATGGCGTCCGGGTCACGCAGTTCAATCCAATCTCCTTCGAGGCGCACCCATAAGCTATAACGCCCCACGCCATCCACAGCGAACACGTAGTAATTGCGCTCGTCCACATAACGAAAGATGATGCCATAGGCACTGGCTGATGTGCTTTCTTCCGTGAGGCTACCGCGTAATTGAATCACAGTGTTGGTATATTCGCCCTGCGTGAAAATCGTCGGGATGGCGGTGCGAAATTGAGTATTGGTGATGATGTAGCCGCGAGTGTCGATGGAGCGCGAGACATTCATGACTTCACCTTGCGGCCAACTATTGGTAAGTTCATCCTGTAGGTTAAAACTGGTAGAAAAATAAATCGGCTCGGCTGTGGCGGTCTGGTTTTGGCTTGATAACACGCTAAATGCAACAGCCATGACAACCAGCAATACGATTATCACAGGGAAGGCGATAGCGCGATAATTGGATTTGGGGACAGTAGTAGCGTGTTGGCCGGTTGGGAAGCCTTTAGGGATGGCGGCAAAATTGCGCGTGTGCGTGGTGACTGCACCGGGCTGTTGACCTGTGAAGGCCATCTGTAAATCCTGTGCGAATTCTTCTGCTGTTTGGTAGCGGTCTTCCGGGAGTTTGGCAAGGGCTTTGTAGATGACGGCATCCATGAATGGCTCATCCATACCAATGACTTTTGATAGGGTGGGTATGGGTTCGTTGAGATGTTTGATCAATACGGAAAGGCTACCGTCATCACCGAAGGGCGGTTGCCCGGCTAACATCTCATAGAGAATGATTCCGAGCGCGTATAAATCGCTACGGCCATCCAGAACATCACCTGTTGCTTGTTCCGGTGACATGTAAGCGGGTGTGCCGATGGCGGAGCCTTCTTGTGTCAGATTAGACCCTTGCATCATGCGGGCGATGCCGAAATCGGTCAGATGCGCCTGGCCTGTCTCCGTATGCAGGATGATATTGGCGGGTTTAACGTCACGATGAATTAAGCCTTTGGCATGAGCATAGCTGAGGGCGCTGGTTAAGTTGAGCATAATCTCCAGCACGCGCTCGCGTGGCAGGGGAGATTCTGATTCGGTGCAGATTTGTAAACATTCGCGTAAGGTCTGGCCGGGAATGTAGGACATGACCATGTAGTACAGGGGGTAGTCATCGCGCTGGATGACGCTGTAATCAAAAATTTGCACGATGTTGGGATGTGTGATGCCTGCTACAAATCGCGCTTCGCGCTCGAAACGGTCTTTGAACATGACATCTTCCGCGAGGTGTTCGTGCAGAACCTTGATAGCGACTTCACGCTCCAGGTTTGTATCAACCCCACGATAAACCCGTGCCATGCCACCCGTGCCGATTTTCTCTTTGATTTGGTAACGTTGCAGGTGGTGGTTTAAGAGGGAGACAGTTGTATCGGTCATATACTCACCTTCACTAACGAAACGACATGCTCATAAATTTTCTTGATAGGGCGCAGGACGGTACTTGTACCGTCCTGATGATTTATGTGGTGCATTACACCCTACCTGATGGCGCACTAGGCGTAAATCTTACTTGGGAATAGCCTGCACAGCACTGAAGATGGGGCGCGGTGTGTCGTCTGGGCCGATAAGACTTGGATAACAAAGTTCTGGTAGCCCTCCGGCGGCGGTGATGTCGCAACCATTAAGGTTGTTCAGGAACATGGGGCCGATGTAACCTGATTCCTGTCCGAACTCGAACGCACGCGGCACGTAAACTGCTTGCTCTGTCAGGCTTGTGTAATTTACGGAATAATGCGGTTGGTTGACGTTGCTGGGCGAGGGTGTATCATCCCCTGTGCCCCAGCCGAACTTCGTCACCCATAGGGGGATATTGGCATAGCCGTAATCCACGACAAGCTGACGGTATGCTACGATATTGTCCTGGAAATAAAAGACCTCGTTTTCAAAGTGAGATAACACACCTTCCGACGCTTCGCAACAGGTTGCATCTGGTGGGTTGGCCTCGCCACCGGGATGAACGGCGATGCCATCTACGACAGTGCCTAGCCCTCTGAACAGCAATGTTTCCAGATATAAACGGTCATCAACAGCATTAATACGATCATTAAAGCGCGTGGGGGCTAACCCGGCGCTGATGACCTGAGCATCGGGGTCTGCTGTGCGGATGACGGTGAAGGATTCACCAAGCATGAATAGATAGTCTGTGTCGCACATGCGGCGCTCACAGTTCCAGTTACGGCGCAGATTTGGCTCGTCCCAGATTTGATAAGCGTCTACTTGTCCACTATAACGCTCCACAATAGTTGTGAGGAAGGAAAAGAAGGTGTTGAGGTCATCCGGTGGGCCGTTCTCGTCCACGCTGGCGCGTGCCCATGCGGGAGCATTGGTGACTGTGAACAGGATGCTATTATCGTTGGCGATGAGGGCTTCCACGATGGCGTCCAGATTATCAAAGTCAAAAATGCCTGGTTCTGGCTCAATAAAGCGCCAATCCACGCGCACACGTACCCATGATAACTCTAATTCTTCAATGTAGCCGACGAGGGTGGAGATGTCTTGCCCATCGAAAAAGGCTTCAATACCATAGGCAAAATCCGCAGTGAGGGGTTGGGGTTGCGCGGCTTGTGCTTCGGCCTCAGCATCTATTTCGATGTCTTCGGTGTCGTCAACATCTGGTTCTTGCTCATCAATATCAACTTGCACATCTTCGACTTCGGTGGTGGGTTCTGCGGTAGCTTCAACATCTTCTGTGCTGGCTTCCTGCTCAACCTCAACGGCTTCTTCGGTCATGACGGGGATAGGGGTGGCTGTTGGGGAAGGTGCCGGCAAACTACCGGCATCAACGGGAATGTTGAGGCGTTGACCGACAAAAATAATATTCGGATTTGGGATAGTATTGACGGCACGAATAGCGGTGACGGTGGTATTAAAGCGGGCGGCGATGCGAGCGAGTGTGTCTCCGCGCTGGACAGTGTAAGATTCAGTTTGTGTTGGCGGTGTTGTGACAGGTGCGCCGGGCACACGCAAGACCTGACCTGTAAAAATCAGGCTGATGTTAGTGATGTTGTTCAAGCGGGCAAGCTCGGTGACGGTCGTATTGTAACGGAGTGCAACCCGGAACAATGTATCGCCAGAGACAACTGTGTAGGTCTGGGTGGGTTGCTCGGTGGGGAGAGGGTCGGATTCGTCCTGCGCGGCACTGATGCCGACAAAGCCGACAAAACTTATCATCAGCACCAATAGATAAGAGGCGACTCGGCTGTATCGCATGGGGAGCATCTCCTTGTGTAAAAATAAGTTATCTTATGACTAGACTATACCACCGAAACACAACACACCGCTACAAGGACATAGACAAGAAAGACGGCCTTTGTGTATGGTGTGCCCGGCCTACGGGTTTTGCTAATCGTGCTATAATGCCTGATGTTATGTCGATTAGGTCACACGAAGGCTTATCAAAATGAAATATCGGTTGTTGGCGGTCATACTATTACTGGTCGGTGTCTTTGTTATCCCTGTACAGGGGCAATCGCGCTCTGTATTTTGGGATGTGTGGGATGTTGAAATCAGTGATTTTGACATGGTGAACAACGCTTTTACTGTGCGGGAAATTTACAGCATTACATTTAGCGGCACATTCCGTGCTGGAAATGCTTTTATTGAGAACCAGAACTTAACCAGTATTGAAAACGTGATGGTGTATCAGGATGGGGTGGCGCTGTCGCCGTCCTGCTCCTCACAAGAACCACCAAGAACGTTTTGTGTGCGTAATTTATCCGATGGTGTGAACATTGATTACTTCTTCGCGTCACCCATCACCAATGGGCGCGGGGAATTCGTCATTGAATATCGCGTTTTAGGTGCGTTGCGTGCTTATGAAGGCGGTGACCAATTATGGTGGACGGCTGTCCCGACTGAAAAATATGGCTTTTCGGTTGGCTCCAGTACGATACGGGTTAATCTGCCGCCGGAACTTGCCCCGCGTGAGGGGATTGACCCGGTGGTGACATACGGCGTGAGCGCCGATGTTGATGTACGCGGTTCCACTATTATCGCAAGGGCTACACGTCGTATTGGCGCGAATGATAACTTTGAAATCCGCGCACAGTTTCCTCATTCGGGTAGCTTGACCCCACCAAGTTGGCAATCAGAATTCGACTCTCGGCGTGATTTTGAGGAAAATGTACAACCTCTGATTGATTTGGCTGTGTTGGCTTTTAGCTTTTTAATCAGCATTGGGGGGCCGTTGGGCGTGTATGCGCTGTGGTATACACGCGGACGTGACCCCAAAACCGGGCCAGTGCCCAAGTTTTTGACTGAGCCACCGAGCAACCTCCCTCCGGCGGTGGTGGGAACGTTGGTTGATGAGAAAGCGGATACACGCGACGTTATTTCCACATTGATTGATTTGTCACGGCGGGGCTATATCGTGATTGAAGAAGACCGTCCGCAGATGTTATTCGGCATGATGGGGGCGAGTACGTTTACGTTCAAGCGGACGGATAAGCCAATTGATGACGAACTGCGGGCGTATGAGCGAAATATGCTGAATTATATCTTCGGCAAGAACTTAGAGCGCACGATGAACTCATTGAAGGATAAATTTTATGTTCATATGCCCAAGTTGCAAGATGCACTCTATGGCGAAATTGTAAGTGAAGGGTTGTTCTCCAACGATCCGAACACGGTACGCACCTTATATAGTGGGATGGGTGTAGGCATTCTGATGCTTGCTGGGCTGGCGCTTTTTGCGGCGATTGGTGGGGTGGAAGGAATCTCCCCAACGCTGTTGTGTCTGCCAATGGCGATTGGTATTACAGGAGTGGCGATGATGGCGGTAGGCCAACACATGCCACGCAAGACCCAAAAAGGTGCAGAGGAAGCCGCAAAATGGAACGCCTTCCGGGAATATCTGGAAAATCTTGATAAGTACGCAAAAGTTGAGGGCGTAACGGAGCAATTCGACGCTTATCTGCCGTATGCAGTTGCTTTTGGCCTTGACCGCTCGTGGATACGCCGTTTTGCGAAGGTGAATAACGCTCCGTCGCCAATTTGGTATTATCCAACTTATCGGGGCGGACGGTATAGCGGCGGCTATCAGGCGGGAACATCCTTAGGTAAGCTAGGTGGAGGGTTGCCATCTAGCAGAGATGTGATACCGGGTGATATTGCACGAGCAGGGGGCGGCGGACTTGACTCGATGGGGCAAGGGCTTTCCGGTGGATTGGAGTCTATGTCGCAGGGGTTATCACGGATGTTAGAGTCGGCTTCGCGCACGTTGACCAGCACGCCGCCTTCTGCAAGCAGTGGCAGTAGTGGTAGCTGGAGTGGCGGGGGCGGCTCATTTAGTGGCGGTGGCTCTAGTGGCGGTGGTTCTAGTGGGGGCGGAAGTCGGGGCTTCCGTTAATTTCGTAAACTAAAGGAGAAGAACAACGATGAATCAAGGACGTTTGACGGGCTTAATCCTGATGATCATTGGTATGGCGCTGGCGGTCATCGCAGGGTTATTCCTGGCGGTGCGGACGGGAGAAGACGGCGCGACAATGTTGGGCACGATACTCGGTGCAGGATTGGCCTCGATGATTATTCTGCCGTTGGTGGGCTTTGGCTACTTCCTATGGGTGAAGGGTGGTCAGGAGGCAGAGCAGGATTCCGTGATGGAGAAACAGCGCCAACTGCTGGATATTGTGAAAAGTCGGGGGCAGGTGCGGGTAAATGAACTGGCAATGGAGATGAGCGTACCGGTAGATAATGTCAAGAATATGGTGCATCAGTTGGTAGGCTTGCAGGTGTTTAGCGGCTATGTGAACTGGGACGACGGCATTTTGTTCTCGTCGGATGCGTCTAAATTGCGCGATTTGCAACAATGCGAAAAATGTGGCGGGAATATTAAGTTGGTCGGCAAAGGGGTTGTGCAATGCCCGTACTGTAGCACAGAGTACTTTTTGACATAGGCATTCCCCCAAAGGTTGAGGGAACGGCTGACTTTAACATGCCGTAGAATAAACAATCTCGGTATAACAGACAGGAGCAAAACATGAGTAGCTTGTACGATAAAATTGTGAGTAATCGCGGTGGCTTTGAGCGGTTGGTCGCACAGATACCGGGCTTTAAAGGCTATCAGGATAAGCAAGCACGGCGCACAGCAGACCGGATGTTGCGAGATTACATCTCCGGCCAATTGGATGAGCGCATCCGCCGCCTGATACGGATTGAAAAACTGGTACTGGATACGATGGGCATGTCCTATATGCCGCGCACCCGTGACGTGAAAGGGAAACTACAGCTTTATCACGATAAAATAGCGACAGCCGCCCCTAAATATGACGGCATGTGGGCACAGATGAAGATAGAGAGCGACGACCTGGAGACGATTTATAGCTTTGATGAGGCGCAAATGGTCTATGTAGGACGAATTGACGGCGGGCTGGATACTTTAGAGCAGGCCGCGCTTGCCAAAGAGGGATTAGAGACTGCCATCTACGAATTTGACGGCCTGCTAAACGAGGCCATCGAAGCCTTTAACCTGCGTGATGATGTACTGACTGGGTTTACACATAGTATTTAAGCAAAGGAGATAAAAATGCGTATTATTGATGTTCTTAGCCATACCAATGTCACAGAAGATGAACTGGTACACCGTGAACCCCCGCAAGGACACGGTGACTTTCGGTTTGGGTCGCAGTTAATCGTCAATGAAAGCCAAGCGGCAGTGTTTGTGCGCGGCGGTCAGGCGTTGGATGTTTTGGAAGCAGGGCGGCATACGCTGTCAGTAGCGAATCTGCCTATTTTGTCGGGCTTGATTGGTCTGGCGACAGGTGGACGTACCCCATTTTCGGCGGATGTGTACTTCGTCAACCTGCGCCGGATGCCGCAAGTGGGCTGGGGGACATCTAAGCCGATTTATCTGCGGACGAACACTGGCTTGGGGATTATCTTGCTCCGTACACATGGCGTGATGGAACTGTCTATCTCCGACCCGATGTTATTCTTAAAAGCCTACGGGATGAACAACAGTGTGACGCGGATGCGTGACATCAAAGACCGTTTGCAGACCATCCTCATCGGCGAGATTAACAGCCTGTTGTTAAAATCCGGTGCGGAAAATATTGTTGACGCTAATCAGGTTTTGGAAGAAATCGAAGGCGCGATGCTGGTACGGGTGAATGATCGCTTCGCGGAGATGGGCTTGCAAATTACCGCGCTGGAATCAAATCCGTTTGATACTGTCAACGTGCCTACTGAAGAACTCCGTGACCTTGTGCCGCTTGAAATATGGTTAGAAGTGCTGGAACGCCAAAAACGCCTGGAAATCGGCATGGCGGCGGCGCAAAACGAAGGACTGGGCGGTGGCCTGGCGGCGGCAGGTGTCGGGTTAGGTGTCGGGCAGAATATCGGTCAGCAGTTTGGTGGTGGCGGTGAATCTGCCGCGTTACAACAGCAGATGCTCCAACAACAGCAGATGATGATGCAAATGATGCAAATGATGCAAAATCAGGGTGGGGGTGGTGCGCCGCAGATGCCAGCACCCGCCGTGCAGAGTGCTTCCGAAGCCGCGCCCAACCCGCAGACTAAAGCGGAAGTGCAGGCCTTGATTGACAACCTGGATGTTAAGCTGATGAACGGAGAAATCTCCGAAGCGATTTACAATCGTCTGGTAGAGAAGTGGCAACAACGGTTAAGCGAACTAGAGTAAAGCAAAAGGCGCGGAAAAACTTCCGCGCCTTTTTTATTGTATTTGTGACAGATTTAGTCCAGTGTTGAGGCTTCCCATTCATCCAGAAAATGCTGGAAGCCATCGTCTTTAAACTGCGCTACAGGCTCGCCACCAAAACCCTGAATAAACTCTTTCAAATTAGGTGACTTTTTAGAATCCGCATAGACCACCGGCACACTTGGATCGTTAATTTCCAGCTTGGCGCGGGGGTCTACGAAGACAATGACCGGGTGAATCGGAATGTCCTTGTCGTAGTCCTCGATAAGATGTTGAATATAACGCCGGGCAAGCTCCGCGTCTTGATTAGGATTGCCAATTCCGTCCAGGCGCAAAAAAGTAAATATCGCACCGACCGGGCCTTTATGCGCCCGCCATTTGTTGCCATTGACAGAAAAACTCCCGTCCTGAAAACGAGTGACCATCGGGAAAATTCCCTGTGGTGTCACCAACACATGCCGCGCCGGAAAGTGATGATAGTTGTAGAGTGCGTTCTTGTTGCGGCTAGGGATGCCCTTCAACCCTTCGGGAATGACCACTTCTGGACGGGGGATGCGTACCCAGAGGTTGGTCATACGGACTGAGGTTAGCGTCGTCATGAAGCCGATGAGCAAGACAAACGGGGTCGCAAATGTATAGATTAAGCCGACGGACTCTTCGGGAACAAGGCCGAGTATCTGCCCGTTGGCGACGAAGAATCCAAAGATCAAAATCGCCATACTGATGAAAAACAGCCATGTTGCGGTGCGTCTGTTTTTGCGAATGAGTTCTTGGTTGGTGACGATACGCATAAGTGTCCTTTAGTTAGGAATTAGGTAGGTAACAGGGCCAGCGTAGAACAAATCCGCGCAGATGAAATCCCCAAAGCGGATGGTGGGCAGGACTTCCCATTGATGAGGAATGCCATAAGCAATGCCCATAACGGCATTGTTTAAATCCGAGCCGGTGACGCGCAAACAATGGGTGATGGGATACGTCATGCGATTTGTGCCGGGTGACACGACGCCAAAAACAGTCACATCATAGGTGAGGGCATTACGAATGCGGTAGCCTTCCGGCGCGGCGGGAGAATAATTAGCGGGTGATGTTTTACAGCCAACCGCGACGCCAGAGCGGAAGTTCACGCGGATGTCTTGCAGGTCGTAGTATAACTCACCACAGCCCCATGTGTTGCTGTAAGGCACCATTGCGGCCAGGCTGGTATTGGGGTCGCCGACAACCTGTACGATGCGGCCTTGCGAGTCGCGTGAGACGCTGGTCAGGCTACCAGGGCGGCCTGTAGTGCCCGGTGTTATCGTGCCAGAATCGGCAGGCGGTGTCGCGGTGGTGATAAGCTCTGCGGTGATGCGGGCGATGCCACCCATGTTAAGGTTAACAGGGGCACTCCCGTTGCCCGGCCCAAAGACCTGTGCAGAACTAAGATTGTTGAGGTCAAAGGTGCTGTTGGGCGTCCATGCCCAGTACGTTAAAACAGATGTGCCGGACGTATCGGCACGGAAGCGGAAATCCGGCGGGAGGTAAAAGCCAACCCATACAACAGGCGCGGTGATTTGCAGTGGAGGGTCAAACGTTGCGCTAAAAATACCGGCCTGGTTGATATTCACGGTCTGCCGACCAACCAATGTAGAATTCACGGGGTCGCCACCGTCCGCATCCTGATAGACGACTACTTCAATCGGCACATTGGGGATGGGTGTTACCACATCGATGCTCACCCGATCCAGGCTGGTAGGGCGGGGAATTCCGCGTGGTTGTAAGTCGAAGCCATTCATAACAAGCGTCGCCTCACCGGTGATAAAAAAGACATCACTCGCGGAACCCGTGTTGTTGGTCAGGGTGTAGTTGCCAGCCTGAGCAAACTGTGTCGTCGTTAAAGCGAGGGCAAAAAAGCAGGTAAGGGCTAACCAAAAGCGTTTGAGATTTTTCATCAGATAGTATCCTAACTAAGTTCATCACGAAGCAACTATGCACGGTTATGCGGTGATGATGTATAATGCTCCGCGTGATAGGCGTAAATCGTTCATCATTTTAGAAACATAACACGTTCTGGTCAAGCGGAGTAGCGTAAAATGCAGGAATTCGCGTTATTGGCATTCGTAATGTTGCTGGCATTGGCGGCGTGGTGGTCACTGGTGACCTTCCCTAAACAGCGTGATTTTGGCAAGCGGCAACAGTTCGCCCGGTCTTTAGCGGCTGGTGATGAAGTCATTACCTATGGCGGGATCATCGGCAAAGTGTTGGAGATTGACGCGGAATTGGGCGTGGCGCGGGTGGAAATCGCGGAGGGGGTGCAGGTACGAATCATCACGGCGGCGCTGATGCAACCCTACGATGCGGAAGAAATCGCGGAGAATGCGCGAATGGGTCTACGCCGGGCGGGATTGTTAGAAGAAGACCAGACTGAAAATGTGTAGGGGAGATGTGCCGTATCTGGTTTGACCGGGTACGGTTTTTGCGATTGCTATAAAAGGGAAAGGTTTGTATGAGACGCTATTATACGTGGCTGGCCTTGATTATCGTATTGACTGTGGGGACTCTATGGCTGGCCTTGCCGGATACTGAGCCGGACTTCCTGCGGCGGGGGGGCGATGCAGACGCGCTCGCTGATTGCCGTTTGACGAGCAATAACCCCGACATAGATTGTGAAGAATTTAAAGGGACGTTCCAATATCAATTGGGGCTAGACCTTGTGGGCGGCTTGCGTGTGCTGATGCAGGCAGAACTGCCGCCGGATGCTTTTACACAAGCGGATTTACAAGAAACAGCAAACAACGTGGTGCGACGCATCAATGCGCTGGGCACGGCGGACGTGACGGTGCAGATTGTGGGCGGCGACCGGATTTTAGTCGAGCTACCGGGCGAGAGTGACCCGGAACGCGCTGTGCGGACGATCCAGCAGACGGCGTTGTTAGAGTTTGTTGACTTTCGGAATGTGCCATCGGCGCAGTTTATCGGCCAACGTATTCTGACCACCGAGCAATTCAATATCATCCAACGGCGGCGAGAATTGGCGGAAGAAACTGGCCAACCCCTAGACGCGCCGGAACTACAATTTAGCGGGGCGATTAATCCGGGCACTAATCAGCCATTCCAGACGGTGATGACGGGCGATGGTCTGGCGGCGGCGGCGGCGCAATTCCAGCAAGTGGAATGGATTATTGTGTTTGATGTGGCGCGTAACCATGTGATTCTGCACCCGGATTTTGATACATTCGGTCAATATACGGCGGCCAGCATCGGTCAACCGATGGCGATTGTGTTAGACGGCGTGGTGTTGTCCGCGCCAGTTATCCGCGACCGTCTGGATACTGGGGGGTCGATTAGTGGTGGCTTCACCGAAGATGAATCCAAGACATTGGCATTACAATTACGCTCTGGTGCGCTGTCTATCCCATTGCGGGTAGAAAGCACGGAACTGGTAGGCGCGACGTTGGGCAATGAATCTGTACAGGCTAGTGTGCGTGCGGGCATTGTGGGTGTGGTGGTCGTATTGACGTTTATGTTCCTGTACTACCGTCTACCGGGTTTCTGTGCGGATATCGCGCTGATTATCTTCCTGCTGTTGAACTTCTTTGCGTATAAATTTTTGCCGATCACGTTAACACTCCCTGCGATTACAGGGTTTCTTATCTCTATCGGGGCGGCAGTGGATGGAACGATCCTCATTTTTGAACGTTTTAAAGAGGAATTGCGAAGTGGGCAAAAACTGAACGATGCCCTTGATACAGGCTTCGCACGGGCGTGGACTTCTATTCGCGACTCGAACGCCTCAACTATCCTCATTTGTGGTGTACTGTTTTTGTTCGGCCAGACACCGGGTGCAAGTGTGGTCAGTGGCTTTGCGTTAACGCTTGCTTTGGGGTTATTCCTGAACTTGTTTATGGCGATGGTGATTACGCGAACATTTTTGTATGTGGTGATTAATCTGACTAAGAACCAGATTGAAAACCGCCGTTGGTTGTTGGGCGTATAAGGCGAAGGACACAGCATGTTTAATCTGGTACAAAAAAGACGCGCATATTTTATATTCTCCGGCCTGCTGATGGCCTTGGGGATATTAATTATGGTTTACAGCACGATACAAACAGGCAGTCCCTTCCGGCTGAGTATCGCGTTTGTTGGCGGGAGTATTTACGAATTCCAGTTTGTGGAGGAAGGCGCAACAGAGACAAACATCCGCAATGTATTTGCGGATAACGGCCTGGAAGGTGTTGTCATTCAGAGGTTGGGGAGTACGGGCGAATCGTTCATTGTGACGGGCGAATTCGAGCCGTCCGCATTGGTCGAGGGCACCCGTAATATTACCGAAGCCAACACAGCCATTAATACGCAAGCCTCAACTGACGTGGTTTATTTGTTTGAATTTGAGGATTCCGCGCCAACAGGACAAGATTTACAAGCTCGTTTTGGTGACCGGACATTCGTGCTAGACCGCGAGGATGGATGGTCGGCGGTGACTGATGCAACGGAAACTGCGCGGGTAGAAGCTATCCTCAACGAGTTAAATGAAAGCTTCCCGTTGACGTTTGAAAGGTTGGCAGGTAACTCGGTCAACTTAACAATTAATGCGGATGACATCTCCGAAGCGGCCTTGACGGCGGCGTTGCAAGAAGCCGGTATTGATGTGTCGTTCGTGCAACGGCGGCCTTATCGCTGGTCGGTGCGGGGTGGCTTCGCGGACCAGCAGACGAGCGATGCCATCTTAGACCAGTTGAACAACATCGCTGATGTGGACGCATCCAGCCTGAGAATTTCTACCGTGTCGGAGACAGTAGGGCGGGAAGTCACACAGGCGGCTTTTTTGGCGGTGGCGATGGCATGTGTGGTCGTCACGGGGTTCATCGTGTTTGCCTTCCGCGAAGTGCCTAATGCATTGCGTTATGGCGTGTGTGCGGTGGTGGCAATGCTCCATGATGTGATGATCGTGGCTGGCGCAATGTCATTGATGGGCTTGCTGGTTGGCTGGGAGATTGACGCGCTGTTCCTGACGGCGGTACTGACTGTGGTCGGCTTTTCCGTACAGGATACGATCGTGATGTTTGACCGTGTGCGCGAGAACATCCCCAAGCACTTGGGCGAGCCATACGAAGCGATTGTGAATCGGAGTGTGTGGGAAACTATCCACCGGAGTATGGGAACGCAGTTAAGCACGTTCTTTGTGATATTTGCTATTCTGCTGTTTGGCGGCGAAACCATCCGTCAGTTTATCGCAATTTTGTTTGTTGGGCTACTGTCTGGTGCATATTCGTCATTATTCACAGCCGTGCCACTGTTGGTCGCATGGGAAAAAGGGGAAATCCCGTTTTTGAAAGGCGACGAAGCATTGGTTGCCTCTTATCGCGTAGATTAGCCTAACGCGGCTGTGTAAGGTCTGTATGGGGGCGGCCAGTGAGCGCCGTCCCTATGCTTAATCCACTGGAAGCGTGAAGAAAAACGTCGTGCCGATACCCTCCTGGCTTTCTAGCCAGATTTGCCCCCCGTGTGCCTCCACAATGGCCTTTGTGATGACCAAGCCTAGCCCGGTGCCGGTGGTTGTATTGGCTGTGGATTTATCCCGGAAGAACTTTTGAAACACCTGCTTCTGGCTGTCGGCAGTCAAGCCGTAGCCTGTGTCCTTAATGCCGATTTGTACCATCTTCTGGTTTTGCGGATTGTGTACAAGGCTGGTATAAACCCGTACCGTGCCATCTGGACGATTATACTTGATGCCGTTCGTCAACAGGTTCAGCAACACTTGCTTAACCTTGCCCCTATCCCCTTTGACGACAACTTCTTGACTTTCCGGCTGGATGTGGACGTTGTGCTCCTGTGCCTGCGGGATAACAACTTCTGCACTTTCGTGAATAAGCTGGGAAAGCTCAAACGGTGCGATGTCAAGGTGGGTGCGACCTGTTTCCATGCGCGCTAAATCCAAAAAGTCCGTTGTGAGTCGCATCAGGCGGTTGGTTTCGCCCTGCATAGTATAGATGATTTCCTCGCGGCGGTCTGACGGTAAATCAGACCGGAGCAGAAGCGATGTGCTGGCCTTGAGTGACAATAAAGGCGTGCGTAACTCGTGTACCATCTCTGCGATGAAGTCACTCTGCTGGAATAAACGCGCATTTTCAATGGCGATAGCGGCCTGGCTAGCAAGCGTGGTTAAAATGCTGATGTCGAAGCTGTTAAAACGGGCGTTATTGCGCTTGTTAACGGCCTGTACAACGCCGATGATACGCTTGTGGGTACGCATGGGAACGCCTAGAATATTGCGCGTTTTAAACTCGATGGTCTTATCTACATTGTTGAAGTGGCTTGGCTCTTGGGTGACATCATGGATGACGCGCGGCTCGCCGTGTGTGGCAATCCATCCGGCGATACTGCCTTCCATCGGCACGGCGATTTTTTCCATCTCGTGCGGATCCAAGTTCGATGAAGCTTCAAAACGGAGTTCGCCGGAAGTGGGGTCAATCAGCATGATAGAGGCGGCTTCGGCGTCGATAAGCTCGGTCGCGGCGGAAACAATCTGCCGGAGTAGCTGAACATGGTCGAGCGTGGAATTAAGCTGTTTGCTGATTTCTATAAGTCGCTCGTAATAGGTAACAAGCACATCGGAACTGAGTCCTGTAACTTCCTGTGTCGTTCGTTTGGCATTGGTCATGTGCGTGGCTCCACATGGCGGACAATTTCTGGCAGAATTTGGGCGGCGCGGCCATGAATCACGATGTCTGCGTAGTTATCGGCATGGGTCGCTTCCAGATTAACGATAATCAGCTTAGCGCCGGTGCGATGTGCAATAAAAGGAATATCGCTAGCGGGCGCGACTTCCAGCGATGAGCCGACGATAATCATTAAATCACACATACGGGCGGCTTCCTGAGCGCCATGAAATTCTTTGATGGGTAACTGTTCCCCAAACAGAATTACATTAGGTTTGAGTACACTATGGCAGTGTGAACAATGCGGCACTTCGCCACTGTCCAAAAATTGCTGAAGGACTGTTTCCCCATCATATACCGCGAAACAATGAACGCAGGTTGCTTGCCGCATATGGCCGTGTAGCTCGAAAATAGTCTGATGCCCGGCACGCGAATGTAGCATATCAATATTTTGAGTGATGACGGTACGCAGATACCCCATCTTTTCTAAGTCTGACAGGGCGTAATGGCCGGGATTCGGCTGGGCGTGGAGTGTGACATCCGATAATGGGCGCACCCAATCATAAAAGGCTTGGGGGTTGCGTTTAAAGCCGTAGATGCTGGCAACCTGCATCGGGTCTACATTTTTCCACAGGCCGGATGTCTCACTACGAAAATCCGGGATACCAGAATCCGTGCTGATGCCTGCACCCGTAAAAGCGACGACGTGATGACTGGCTTGAATCATCGTGGCGGCCTGCTTAATCTGCTCTATAAGACTATCGCTAAACATCATACCTCGAGGGCGACATCCTCAGCTAATTTACTGATTTGGCTGGTGATGATGGCGTTAGGCTGATAGTTGACAAGCGGTGTACCGTCTTCCATTGCTTGATAGGCTAAATCGGGCGCGGCGGCGATGATCGCGCGAATTTCGTGTTCTAAAACTTGCTCGACTTCGTTCCAGGGGGGTTGCTGGCTAATCTGCGCCCGATTGACCACAACCAATTGCACGCGGTTGGGATCGGGTTGTTTGAGTTCGCGCAGGAGTTCCCGTGCCATCGCCAGCGTGACGCCTGATGAATCCACCACCAGGATAATTTGGTCAAAGTGGCTGTGTGTTTTTGCAACAAGTGGGGTTAAGCCAGCACCCAGATCAAAGATAGCGGGGCGGCCAATCTTCCGCATTGTGGCGATGACGGCCTGCGCGGATTCCGTATTATAGGCCAGCAGATTCTCACGCGGGTTTGCGGATGAAAACAAGCCTTTAATGCCGGATTGATGGCTGACAAGTTCGCGGGTGATGGCCTCAACGGTAATTTCTGCGGGTTGGCGACTGAGGATATTTGCCATGCCGGAGAGATGCTCCAGACCAAGAAATAACCCCATGCTCCCTTGACCAAGCCTGAAATCCGCGATGATGGGTTGGCGGTTCATGGCGACGAGTACGGCGGCTAAATTGACCGCAAGTGTGGACGCCCCAAGCCCGCCTTTTGCGCCGACAATACCTATCGTCTGTCCGCTATCGCCACCCTGCGATTGACGGGTTGTATTGCGTTGGAGTATGGCACGAACCCGTGCGGCTAACTCTGTTGGGTGGGTGGGTTTGGTCAGGTAATCGTCCGCGCCAGCCTCGAACCCGGCGACTTTGTCGTCTATAAGGGTTTTGGCGGTGAACATGATAATCGGGATATTTTTCGTCAGGTCTTGGGCACGTAAACGACGACAAACTTCATAACCGTTCATATCCGGCATCATCACATCAAGGATGATAAGGTCTGGTTGGTCGTGCTGGGCTTTTGCGATCGCTTGATTACCGGCATTGGCGACAATAATTTCATAGCCATTGCGCTGAAGCATCAGGCCGATAAGTTTTAAGCTGTCGATGTCATCGTCTACAATTAGTATCTTCTCTGGCATGGGAAATTCGCATAAATGTAAGGGTCATTAATGCCGTCAGTCTAGCACGAAAGAATGGGGCACGCAAGAAAATGGCCTGTTTGGATTTGCTAACGAAACTTGCCCACAGCTTAACGCCCGTTTATAATCGCAAGAAGGCAACATAACCACAAAAGTGAGGCTCTGCTGATGCCACAAGTCTACAATGAGCAAACCCTTCTACGCAAAGTCCTGCGGGTGATAGCGACGACGGACGAACCGCGAGACTGTTACGCGCCGATAGTGCAGATGGCACAAGACTTGACAGGAGCGCGCGGGGGCTTCGTGTTTTTATGGGATGAACCGCACCTGCTGGTGGCTGATGAAGCTGTAGAGGGTGACATTCCGCCTGTAGGAATATTATGGGATATTGCGAATAAACTGGAAGCAGGCTTGCACCAGAACCCACAACAGGCAGATGGCCTTTGGGCGGGATGTGTGCTGAGTCCTGTTATTATTCAACATCAGACGGTGGGGCTATGGGGGTTAATATTCGACTTCCCGCCGGAATTAACGCCGCCCGTACAAGAAGCAATCGACACATTCACGAATAGTCTGATTGTCGTCACAAAAAGCGTGCGTACTGATGCTCGCCACGACAAGCTAGGCCGTAACCAGAGCGAGTTCGTGCGGATTGTCTCGCATGATTTACGCTCGCCGCTTACGTCTGTGCAGGGATTTAGCAGTATGTTGCACATGGTGGGTGACCTGAACGAAAAGCAGGCGCACTTTGTCGAAAAGATTTTATCCGGTGTCGCGCAGATGGCCGCGCTGGTAGAGAACATCCAGGATGCGGGACGGTTCGACCCGGAAACAGGTTTTTATGAGATGCAACGTGCGCCGTGTGATTTAGCGGAGATTGTCAACCGCATTGTGGAAAGCTATTTACTACCCGCCGAAAAGCAGGAGTTGACGCTTCGTAAACGCATTTTAGACAATGTGCCGATTATCTCTGCTGATTTGACGATGCTGGAACGAGCCATCACAAACCTTGTGGATAATGCCATTAAGTACACACCTAACGGGGAACAAGTGATTGTGAACCTCTACCGTGAAGGTGATAACATCTTAATCAGTGTGGAAGATAGCGGCTTTGGCATCAGCCCGGATAACCAGAAGATGTTATTCGAGCGCCATATGCGTATTCCGCGTAAGGAGCATAAGCGCGTGAAGGGCAGTGGTCTGGGGTTATTCATCGTGCGGAGTGTAGCGCGGCGGCATGGTGGTAATGCCTGGGTGAATAGCACGGAAGGCGAAGGCAGTACATTCACGATTAGTATTCCGTTGGTGGGCGAAAACTTAATTGCCGGGCGTTAAACTGTAGAAAAACGCTTTACGCGATGCAAGATCAAGATATGTTGATAGAATCCCCGTATGGGGATTTTGTTTTCTGTGGTGTAGAGGGTGATTGATTTATGACGATACAAATTCTGCCAGAGATACTGATAGCGCAAATCGCGGCGGGTGAAGTGGTCGAGCGTCCGGCGTCGGTGATTAAAGAATTGCTGGAAAATGCGCTTGACGCAGAAGCGACAAGTATTCATGTTGCGGTGAAGGGCGGCGGACGCGGGCTTATCCGTATCAGTGACAATGGAAGCGGAATCCGGGCGGATGAGGCCGAAGTAGCGTTTGTGCGACACGCGACGAGTAAACTTCGCACGGTGGAAGACCTTGAGCGCATTATGACATTGGGCTTTCGGGGTGAGGCGCTGTCCAGCATCGCGGCGGTGAGTCAATTAAACATCACCACACGCCACCGGGACGAAACCACCGGGACACAACTCCGCATTGAAGGGGGTGTCGTGGTGCATCGGCAGGCCGTAGGCGCACCAGCAGGCACAGTAATCAGTGTGGAGAATTTATTCTACAATACGCCTGCCCGCCTAAAGTTTTTGAAGGCGGAAAGCACGGAGAAACGCCATATCACCCATTTATTAACGCGCTACGCAATGGCGTATCCGCAAGTGCGTTTTACGCTGGAACAAGACGGGCGAGAAATGCTCCGCACGAGTGGCAGTGGTGAACTAGCGGATGTGGTGGTGCAGGTGTTGGGGCTGGAGAGCTTTAAACAGATGTTGCCAGTGGAAGTACAGAGTTTAGAAGTGCCTAAAGTGACCGTATGGGGGTATACCAGTGAACCAAGTCTTTA
The DNA here is from genome assembly GCA_036734085.1 of Aggregatilineales bacterium. Lineage (GTDB taxonomy): Bacteria > Chloroflexota > Anaerolineae > Aggregatilineales > Phototrophicaceae > J038. The sequence continues at coordinate 45,917 of DAIMZF010000003.1, read as the reverse complement.
TCGGGCAGACCGCAATCAAATTTCGTTGTTTGTCAACGGGCGCTGGGTGAGCGATAGCAAATTATCATATGCGGTGGTGCAAGCCTATCACGGTGTTTTACGAGAGGCACGTTACCCGGTAACGGTATTGATGGTCGCCTTGCCGCCTAACGAAGTTGATGTAAACGTGCATCCAACCAAAGCAGAAGTGCGCTTTCGGGATGCGAATGCTGTGTTTGCGACGGTTCAGCGCGGGGTACGGACGGCGATTATCAGCGCAGGGGGCAGGGTAGAATCATCACCAATCCATGCGGATGCTGATTACAATAAAGGCGGTTGGGGGAGGGAGCAAATCCGCCAGCCGGAGATGGGGCTGATTGTTGAAGATGACGGGCGTTTGCCGCAAAGTTACCGGAAAGATTACCCCGAAACTGAGACAGCCATCCCGGAGGGTATCGGGCGTCCGGTGCGCCCGCGCACGTTGCCTTTACTGCGGGTGGTCGGGCAGGTTGGCGCAACGTATATCATCGCGGAAGGCCCCGCCGGATTGTACCTGATTGACCAGCACGCCGCACATCATCGCGTGTTGTACGAGGCATTGCTAGAGGGTGATTTCGATGTGATGGCGCTGGAAACACCGCAAGCGGTTGATTTAGCGCCAAAGCAGGCCAAGTTATTGGAGAAGCACTTAACAACATTCACAGATTGCGGTTTTGACATTGCTCTGTTTGGTACGAACACGTTCCAGATTAGGGCAATTCCGCAGATGCTAAGCCGCGCAGAATTACGTGATGTGTTGCGCGTCATTGTGGAGGACTTCGGCCAGCGTGATGCAGTGGAGGCGGTACGCCTGCGGGTCAGCCAATACGGGGCGGCTAAATCTGGACAGGTGCTGAACCAGGAGGATATGCAGGGTATTATCCGGCGGTTGGAACGTGCCCGTGAGCCATTAAAAGACCCGTTTGACCGCCCGACATTACTGCACATGACGGGCGATCAATTGGCGCGGCAATTCGGGCGTTAGCGACTGCGCCAGAAGAAACGATGCGTCGCTGTGCCTGCGTTGGTGGGGCGATATTCGCCGCCGTCTTCCGTCCGTACACCAATCGTAATTGACCATTCAATTTCGTGGTTCTGGCCGGAACTAGGGATAAGTTCCGCCGGGAGTAAAAGATTGGTAGCACGGGTCGCACCTGACCAGACTACACCGGCGGTTAGATCGCGCACGGTGATAACGTAAGCCTGTTCCGGCTTGAGCAGGCCAACACTGGCCCAAGATAGCCGCACTAAGCCACTGGCAGAAGCACCATCTGGCGGAGAGATAATCGCAGGGGGCGCGAAAGTCGGCGTTGGAGTTGCGGTTTCATCGCCTGTAGGTGTGCTGGTAGGGGTGGGGGGTGGTGCAGGCCGCAGAATGTTCACCCATTGGTTTTCCCCGATGATAGGATTGCAGTTCGGCCCGCCGCCGGGTAACTCAAAATTGCACCCAGAAAAAGAAATGGCGGCGTTAAGCTGGGCAAAACCCGCTAAGGTGAGGCCATCATTACGCTCTACTAATCCGATGATGGTTTCTCCGGCACGGACTTGATAGGGGCTGATGACATAACCAGGCGGTGTGAATACATTGGCGCGAGTCTCTATATCAGGAATGACCGGGCCATTATTGGGCGCGACTTCTTCCGGTTCTTCTGCTTGTGCGATAGCTTCCGGCGGTGCTTCCACTGCTGATGCTGTGGGGCGTGGAATGAGAATCGTCTCTCCAACGGGCAAAAAGTCCGCGCTGAGGACGTTGGGGTTTATCCGCACAATTTCCTGGATGACATCCAACGTGCGGTAGTTAAACGGCTCGCGCTGGATAATCTCAATCAAGGTTTCGTTGGGTTGCACGACGTATTCCCAAGGGCCGAGCGTTGGCTCTGGCAGAGGGATGTCTGTGGGTGGGAGTGCCTCTGTCTGGGTTGGTGTTGGTTCCTGTGCAACTTCTGTCGGCTGTGTGGTTGGCGTCAGGGTGAGTGTCTGAGTGGGCGTGATGGTCGGGGTATCGGTGAAGATAGGCGTATCGGTCGCGTTGGGTAACGGGACGATAGGCTCTTCAAACGGTAAATCTGGCGTGAGGGTGACTTCTTCCTGTGTGCTGAAGTTGCACCCCACAACCAAAATAGAGACAAAAACGAGCAGTATGTTTAATCGTCGTGACATATGCTAATTCCCTATGCGGGTTTCCCATGTGAAGGATTGCGTCGGAGTCCGGTAAGATGGTGTGTTCGGGTTATTGATATTGATGATGTCGATATACCATGCGTATTCATGCCGTCGGAGGGTCGCATTAACGCCCTGCCAATCTATCGGAATGACAAGAAATGTATCGAATGTATCCTGAGTATACAGCACTCCCGCCGTGCGGTCTTCTACGTTTACCCTATACGTTTCCCCTGTGCCGAGTGTGCCTGTAGGCAACCAGCGCAAGGTAATGAGTTGGTTATTACGGAAGGCGGCGCGGTCTGCCGGGCTTTGCAGGATGGGTGCATTAAAAGTTGCGGTAGGGGTAGGGGTGGCGGTCTCCAGGCCGGTGGATGCTGGGGGCAATGTGGGCGGCGGCTCTGGCGCAGGCACACGGATTTGCTGACCCGGAGAAATTAACACACTACACCTATCCCCACCGAAAGTTTCGCCCATGTTGCATTGCGTGAACGTAATTTCCGGGTTTAGGTTACGGATTGATTCTATGGTGGTGCTATATTGAGAGATAATGGTAATCATACTTTCGCCTGCATCGACGGTATGAAATTGAATACCGGGTGGCAGGGTTGGTGTGGGCACCACAAGAAAGGCGGCGAGTTCGTCGTCGTCCAGTTCTAAGATGCTTCGCTCCCCAGAAGCAATCTCTACGCTGTCGGTGCTTGCTTCGCCCTCTGCTTGTGGCGGCGCTTGTGGCGGTGCTTGCGGCTGTGCATTGGGGTCTGGAATATCTGTAGGCCAGGGGATTTCCAGCCGTTGCCCCTCAATAATCATGCCAATATCACTTAAATTGTTGATTTCTGCGACAAGCGGGAAGACATCCCCACTTAAATGCCCGCATCGTGCTACAACGTCAAAGATAAAATCTCCACTGCGGACAACCTGAAAACACGGCTCGCGGGTGGCTGTGGGTTCGGGGGTATCCGTAGGGATGACTGCAATAGTTGGGATGGTGGTTGGCGGGCCTTGTGTGACCGTTGGCAAGAAGATGCGCGGTGGCGGAGTCGGCGTGACTTCCGGCGCGGGAGCATTGAATACGCTTTGAAATGCTTCGGCGGCAGGTGGGGCGAATATCAACCCTAACCCAATCACCATGAATGCGGCCAACAAGCCGAAACAACCAAACATATAACTCTGCCCGGTGCGGTAGAGTGCGCTTTCGTAGAGGTCAGTTTCTCCGTGATGAAAATCGTAAGCAGAGCGTTTTCGACCTGTTTCAGTGTCATCTTTGTTATAGTGTGCTATCCCCGCCAGGGACGTGCCGCAATTCCAGCAAACAGTGGCGTTGCGATGGTTAGATGCACTACAGATAGGACAAATCTTTATAGCTTCCGTCAAAGGGTAGTCAACCTTCTGGTTATCTGTCTAGCAGAAACAGGTTAGTTGATGGGGCCGCGTGTCGTCAAGATGGTATTGACGATTGTTCGCTCGGCGGGCACGTTGGCGCGGGCTAAAATAAGACTGTTTTTGATGACGGCGTTGTGACCGACACTTGCGCCACGCTCTATGTAGACATGAGGGCCAATCATCGCGCCTTGCCCGATGCTCACCTGCGGGTCGATGCGGACAGGTGGCGTAATTTTGACGGTGTAAGGCAGTTCACTGAGGATGTGTGCGTCCTGGCCTTCGTCCAGCAGTAGCTTGGTCAGTGTGAGTAGGTCGCGGTCTGCTTCTACTTGTAAAATCCAGTTGGACTCTGCCAGTAGGCCGGAATTACCCGCTTGCAGATAGAGGTAGGCGATGTCCATAAACTGGGCGGTACGTGCCATTGAAGGGGCAGGGGCAGGGATATTCTGCAAGAAGTGAACAACCTCATTCCCGCAGATGAATAAATCATTGAGGACGTATGCGCCCGGTGTGGCTGTCGTGGATAAATCAACCAGGTGCTTATCCTGCATGACTGCGTATACTAAGTTGCTGGCTTGGGATAGAGTATGCGGTGCGCCGGAAAAAATCAAATCCGCAGGGGATTCCTGATGCTTGCGGATGAGACGTTCTGGAAAATGAGTGTGTGTAAAACTGTTGTAACTGGTGACTAAAAAGGGCGCGTCAAGGCTTTGGGCGATGCTCTGCATAATTTTTACAAGGCTTTCCGTACCTAGCCGAAATACCCAATTAATTTTGACATCCGGCATCCATTGACTGTTAAGGTAGGATGTAACCGCGCCTTCAGCTTCACCGACAACGACGGTGTAATCGCGCAGGCCGATACGGTATAAACGCTCCATAATACGGACGAAAATCGGCTTACCGAGCGCGGACAACATCGCATGAGAACGGTTATATACAAGTTGACTGTTGTATGGGTTGCCTACTGCCAAAATTACCGCATGGTTCATTGGTCGGCCTTCCGTTTTTTTGAATGCGCGTTGGTCTTGAGGGGATGATTATAACACGAGGTTCAATTTTTCCTTAATGAACCTGTGCGCTATTTGGGCGATATGTGGCTATAATTAAACTGTGGGTTTTAAAATAGAGGATGTTTGTTCATGTCTAATGTTAAACGTGTGGTGGAGTATCACATCAACCGCTTGAAGGACAAGCGTCCGGATGTCCGCTTGCAGGCGATTAAAGAGCTTGAAATCATCGCTGATGCGGGTGCGCTGGACGTATTGCGGGAGCTTTACGAAAAAGACGAAGATGCCGACGTGCGTAAGGCGGCACAACATGCTGGACGTTCTATCTACCTAAAAACGCGCGGCCAAGCGGTTGAATAAAGCGTTTAAACGGGGCACAGACTAATAAATTGCATTGGCTGTGCCCCGTTGATTTTTAGCCTAACACAACTCGTTCAACCGTTCTTGAATCTGAGTCGCACTGGCCTGCAACTCGCGCAGACGGTTGCGCTCGCGCTCTACGACTTCCGGCGCGGCCTTGCTTACGAATTTCTCGTTATTCAACATGCCTTCGGTCTTGCTAATTTGCTGTGCGATGCTCTCCTGTTCTTTGTTAAGCCGCGCACACTCACCTGCAAAATCAATCATATCCGCTAATGGAATAAACAGTGTCGCATCGCTGACAATGGTTGACGCGGATTTCTCCGGTGGGGATGCGTTATCTGGCAGAAGGGTAATCTCGTAGACGTTGCACAAGCGCCCAAACACATAGCTGTAAGCTTCGATATTGGCGCGGTGGCTACCGGGCGCGACGGCGGCAGACAGACGCTTACCGGGATCAATCTTGTATTGGTTATTGCGGATGTCGCGGATGCCGCGCACCAACCCCATTAAAATCTCCATCTGGGCTTCAGCCTCATTGTTGATGTAAGCCTCATCCACCTGCGGCCAACGTGCTAACATCAGGGCTTCGCCGCCGTGTGGTAGATACCCCCAGAGTTCTTCGGTAGCGAAGGGCATAAACGGATGAAGCAGACGAAACGCTGTATCCAGTGTGTGGACTAATACCCGTTGAGCAAGTTGTCTCTGTTGTGGCGTGCCGTTGTAGAGCGAATGCTTGCTCATCTCTAAATACCAAGGGGCAAATTCTTCCCATAGGAAGTTGCGGATACTGCGTCCGGCTTCGCCATACTGGTAGGTATCAAACAGATATTGCACATTCTTCACCAATTTGTTCAGGCGGCTTAAAATCCATTGGCCGGGTAAATCCAAATCCGATGGGGCGGGCACGCCCAGCATAAATTGCCCTTCGTCCAGGTTAGCGACTGTGAAGCTGGTGGCTTGCCAGATTTTGTTGACGAAGTTCCAGCTATTTTCCACCCATTCCATGTCAAGGTTCACATCGTTGCCGGGCGTACCACTGGTGACTAACGCAAAGCGGAGTGGGTCTGCGCCGTATTGGTCGACCACCACGAGCGGGTCAATCACGTTACCGATGGTTTTGCTGAACTTGCGGCCTTCTTTGTCGCGCACAAGCCCATGCAGATAAACGGTGTGGAAGGGTGGTTTATCCGTGAACCATAAGCCCATCATAATCATACGGGCTACCCAGAAGAACAGAATATCGTGGCCGGTTTCCATGATATGCGTCGGGTAAAATCGCTCAAGGTCGGGCGTTTGTTCCGGCCAACCAAGTGTGCTGAACGGCCACAGGCCACTGCTGAACCATGTATCAAGCACATCTTCCTCAGGAATCCAGCCGTCGCCATCGGGCGCAGACCGTCCAACGTAGATTTCGCCGTATGGATCGCCGTCTTTCTCCCGATACCATGCCGGGATGCGATGCCCCCACCACAACTGACGGCTCACACACCAATCCTGAATATTTTCCAGCCAGTGATAATACACTTTCTCGAAGCGTTCCGGCACGATTTTAATATCACCATTACGCACTGCATTCAGTGCTTTTTCCGCGATGGTTTCCATCTTCAGGAACCATTGGTCACTTAAAAGCGGCTCGATAACTTCACCACCCCGTTGAGAACGCGGCACGACCATGGTGTGCGGCTCTGCCTTAATGGTCATCCCGGCGACTTCCATGTCCGCCCATAGTTTTTGACGGCACTCGAAGCGATCTAGCCCGGCGTACTGCCCGCCGTTCTCGTTGATTGTGGCGTCTTTGTTCATGATGTTGATAAGCGCTAGGCTATGCTTCTGTGCGATGGCGTAGTCGTTGAAGTCGTGGCCGGGCGTAATTTTGAGCGCACCCGTGCCGAACTCACGGTCAACGTATTCATCAGCGATGACCGGAATCTCCCGGTTGAGCATAGGCACATAGGCTTTTTTGCCGATGAGGTGCTGGTAACGCGGGTCTTCGGGATGCACACACAGGGCGGTATCGCCCAGGATTGTCTCCGGGCGGGTGGTTGCCACGGGCAAAGATTCGCCGCCTTCCACCGGATAGTTAAAGTAGTAGAGTTTGCCCGTTTCTTCGATACGCTCCACCTCAAGGTCACTGACGGCGGTCTGTAGGCCGGGTGACCAGTTGACAAGGCGCGGCCCGCGATAGATAAGACCTTGATCCCACAATTGCACAAAGACATCCTGCACTGCCTGGGATAAGCCCTCATCCAGTGTGAATCGCTCGCGAGTCCAGTCACAGCTTGCCCCTAAGCGGCGCAACTGCATAATAATCGTACCGCCTTTTTCTGCTTTCCATTGCCATGTGCGCTTCAGGAATTCGTCGCGGCCAATATCGAAGCGAGAAAGACCCTCTTTAGCGAGTTCTTTTTCCACTTGTAGCTGGGTGGCGATGCCGGCATGGTCGGTGCCGGGTAACCATAAAGCGGCCTTGCCGCGCATCCGTTCGTAGCGGGTCATCAGGTCTTCTAAAGCTGTAAACAGCGCATGACCAATGTGCAGAGATCCGGTGACATTGGGCGGCGGCATACTGATGACGAATGGCTCGGCATCTTCGCCCATGCACTCCGGCTTAAACCAACCGTTTTCGTTCCACCAGTCATATAGCCTTAATTCCGCCTCCTGGAAGTTGAAATTTTTGGGCATTGTGCGCTTCTGGTATTGAATGTCTGTCATAGGTTATGTCCTCTCCTGTTGATGTGGTACTGGGTTATCCCAATGGTTTGCGTGTGATGAGCACACGCTCGGTACGTTCTGTTTTGTCTTCGGGTTCCTCAAAGCCTGCTTCCAGCAAAACGACTTTGACCTCATCCGTGGAAAGCGGTCGATAAGTCACATGACGTTTCATGGCGCGGTAGTCCTTATCCTTGCCTTTCATGATGTATAAGTTTTGCTTGGCAATGACGGGCGGGCCGTCCTCCCATTCCCATACATCAAACGTAATGAACTCATAATCGTCGTCATCCGTGTTAATGAAGCCAGGCAGGAAGCGCGGTTTTTCCTCCATGAAGGGTGCAAAGTCGCGCATCCCGATGACGAGGACGCCACCGGGACGGAGCAACTCGTGAAAAATGTGGATGGTTAGCTCAATTTCGTCATCCAGCAAAAGATGGGGCAGGGCGTTGCCTTTGGTAACAATTGCGTCGAAGGGGCCTTGCACAAGACTGGGCAGACTCAAAAAATCGCCCTGAATAAAATTGATTTTATCCGCCACGCCATACTGCTCCGCAATTTCTGCCGCTTTGTGTAACATACCCGGACTGGGGTCAACGGCGATGACCTCAAAGCCGAGCCTAGCTAACGGAATACTCTGTGTGCCTGCCCCGCAAGAGGCATCAAGTACACGCTGAATGCCCTTATTGCGGAAGATAGCCCGAAGCCCAAGCCCTTCCCGTTCTAATTGGGTTTCCCAATCGCGGTAAAAATAGGGGTAATACTCCGCGATAGCATCGTAAAAATCGGCTGTGTTGTTGCTGATGGTCATGTTTAGCACTTATCCCATCTCCAATAAAAACAAAAACTCCCGTCCTCATTCAAGGACGAGAGGGAAATATGCTCTCGCGGTACCACCTTGATTCGGCCTGATGAAAGGTCAAGCCGCGCTCATTCGTGCGATAACGGACGCTAACCGGCCTTACTTACTGCGTCGATTTGACGGTTCTGTTCGGCGACTCGCGGGGGACGTTCAATAATCTGTTATGAGCAGGCTTCCAGCCGATGGCCTGCAATCTCTGGCATAAGGGAGGTTATTTACTCTACCCGGTCAAAGTCTTTGCTATAGGGTTGTATGTTGCTTATGTCCAAGAGTATAACACGGCTCAAATTTGAGCGTCAATCCTGCTCTGAGATATATTGCCGAGTCCATGTGAGCATACTTCGGATGCGGTCAGCAATCATGTCGATGGCGACTGTGTTAAACCCGCCTTCCGGGATGATGACATCGGCATAACGCTTGCTTGGCTCGACAAACTTCAGGTGCATAGGGCGTACCGTGTTCAGATACTGCTCGATAACAGATTCTGTGGTGCGGCCTCTCTCGCGGATGTCGCGCTGTAGGCGGCGGATGAAGCGTAAGTCGGGGTCGGTATCGACGAAGATTTTCACATCGAATAAGTCGCGCAGTTCTCTTTCGGAGAAAATAAGGATTCCCTCTATTAAAACAATGGGCTGAGGGCCGACTTTTTCCGTTTCTTCCAGGCGGCGGTCTTGGGTAAAGTCATAAGTGGGGATAGCGACGGGTTGCCATGCCTGTAACTGCTGAATGTGCTGGATGAGCAAGGCTGTATCCAGCGAGTCGGGATGGTCGAAATTGGTGGATGCGCGTGCTTCTGGTGTGAGTTGAGAAAAGTCTTTGTAGTAGGCGTCTTGGGGCAGGTAAGCGATGTTGTGTGACCCTACACGGTCGAGCAACGCTTTTGAAATTGTCGTCTTGCCAGAACCAGTGCCGCCTGCAACTGCAATCGTCACCGGGCGCGGTTTGGGATTAGGTGTTTGTGGCATGGTGTGTTCCCTGCATACAAAGACAACGCCCGCAACAAAGATGATGCGGGCAGTTTGTAGAAGCCACCGATGGGACTTGAACCCATAACCTCACGCTTACGAAGCGTATGCTCTGCCATTGAGCTACGGTGGCGCTTGATGCGGTCACTGGATTTAAGCGCATTATAGCGACGTTAAACCCAGTCCGCAAGATGAAATTTAATGGCGGAAGTGGCGTGTCGCGGTTGTGACCATAGCGATACCCGCGCTGTTCGCGGCCTCTATAACTTCATTATCACGGATACTGCCGCCAGGTTGAATAATGGCGGTGACTCCGGCGTTGGCCGCCGCCAGAATGCCATCCGCAAAGGGGAAGAAAGCATCAGAGGCGAGTACGGCCCCACGTGCTTCATCACCAGCTTTTTGCAGGGCGATGTTGACGGCATCCACCCGGCTAGGCAAACCGCCGCCGACGCCTACTGTTTTTCCCGGCTTGGCTAGCACAATGGCGTTAGACTTCACATGCTGGACGGCCTTCCACGCGAACTGTAAGGCTTCTATTTCTTCATCAGTAGGGGCGCGCTGGCTTACGGTGGTTAATAATGTGCCTTCCGGGTCGCCCATATCTGCCCGTTGCACCAGGAAGCCGCGAAAAACATTGCGAATTTCTAATTCTATGCCGTCGAATGGCTGGGGAATACGAATCAAGCGACAATTCTTGCGCTTTTCGGCAAGGGTGCTTTGGGCGGTTTCTTCAAACGCAGGTGCGGCGATCGCTTCTACAAATAATGCGCCGAGTGCGTCTACAAAGGCATCATCAACCACACGATTGACCGCAATTACACCACCAAAAGCCGATACCGGGTCGGCGGCGAGCGCGTGTGGATAGGCTGTACTTATGCTCTGACCTGTGGCGATACCCGTAGGGTTAAGGTGTTTGACAATCACCACTGTGGGGTCGGAGAAGGCGCTGACCGCCCGCCATGCGGCATCAATATCCAGAATGTTGTTATAGGATAGCGCCTTGCCGCCCAATACCGTGCCACCAAAGGGCATATCCGTGATTTTAGGGGCATAAAAAGCCGCCTGCTGATGGGGGTTTTCTCCATAGCGCAGGGTTTCTACACGGTGGAGGGCTAAAGATACCTGTGAGGGTAGTTCATCGGTAACGGCGGGCAAGGTCAGCGTGCTGTTGGAAAGATAAGCATGAATGGCGGTGTCATAATCCCGCGTGTGTGTGAACGCTTTAATCGCTAACTCGCGCTTGAGCGCAATGTCAATATCACCGCTAATTTTTAATGCGGAAATCACCCGTTGATAATCTGATGGTTGAGAGACACAGGCCACATGAAAGAAATTTTTGGCCGCCGCGCGGATGAGCGTCACGCCGCCGATGTCGATTTGTTCGATAGCGTCTTGGAGTGTTGCGCCGGATTTGGCAACTGTCTCTTGAAAGGGGTACAGGTTGCACACCACCATCTTAATCGGCGCGAAGCCGTTATTGTTTAAATCGTTAAGGTCGGCTTGGGTGGCACGGGCTAAAATGCCTGCATGAATAGCTGGGTGGAGGGTTTTCACACGCCCGTCGAGCATCTCCGGCATTCCGGTTAAGCTCTCTACGGAAGTAACCTCTAGCCCGGCATCGCGCAGGGCGCGTTCTGTCCCCCCACTGGCGACAACATCCCAACCAAGTGCAATAAGTTCTGAGGCAAATTCAATAATATCTGTTTTGTCATAAACACTGATGAGTGCGCGTGGCATGTTGTACTCTGGCTTTCTCTTAGGTTTGTAAACATCGTATGCCCGATGATACCGCAAAGTGAGCGTATAGTTGAGATGAAGTAGTTGACAAAAATTGTGAATTATATCACAATGAAGATGTAAAGTGACAAATTTCACAAAGAGAGGTGACAAACATCATGAAACAAGTCGTCATCATCGGCGCAGGGTTCGGTGGACTGGCAGTAGCCAACGAATTACGAAAGCGCAAAGACCTTGAAATTCTTATCATTGACCGGAATAACTTCCACACATTTACACCCTTACTGTATCAGGTAGCGACGAGTGCGTTAGACCCTAGTGAAATCGCTTATCCAGTGCGTGGAATCCACCGCAAACGCACAAATGTCAGCTTTCTGTTGGGTGAGGTCACGGCGATTGATAATATTGCGAAGACCATTGCCGTTAAAGCACAAGGCGAGATGCATATACAGGCTTATGATTATCTGGTGGTGGCGGCAGGAAGCGTGACCAACTATTTTGGTTCGGCAGAACTCAGTCAATTTGCATTTGGGCTTAAGGATTTGGCCGACTCGGTAACGTTGCGAAATCACATCCTCAAGCTATTTGAAAAAGCGGCATGGACAGAAGACAGCGCCGTGCGTGAAGCATTAACGACGCTGGTTGTGGTGGGTGGCGGCCCAACCGGGCTGGAAACGGCGGGCGCTTTGTATGAGCTTTATAATCACGTTTTGGCACGGGAATATAACCGTAATAACGGCGTGAAAGCGCGTGTGGTGTTGGTAGAAGCCCTTGACCACCTGCTAGCCCCTTACCCGCCAAGCCTGCAAAAAGCGGCGCTACGTCAGTTACAGGGGCTAGGTGTAGAGGTGATACTCGGCCAAAAAGTAGCGCATTTAGAAGATGGCAAGGTCACATTGAATAATGGTGAAGTGATTTACACGCATACACTGGTGTGGGCGGCAGGTGTAAAAGGCTCGCCGATTGCGGAAGTACTCGGCGTGGAACTGGGACATGGGAGCAGAATCCCGGTTTTGCCAACGATGCAGGTTGTAGGGATGGAGAGCATTTATGCTATTGGTGACATCGCATATCTGGAAGACGAACAGGGGAGGCCGTATGCACAAGTCATCCAGGTGGCAAAGCAACAAGGTAAGTTGACCGCCCAGAATATCGCTCGCCATATGAGCCAGCAAGTGCAGAAAGATTTTGTCTACAATGATCTGGGGATTATGGCAACCATCGGACGGCGGCGGGCAGTGGCGTGGCCGTTCTACAAAGTGCAGTTGACCGGGTATATCGCATGGGTGACATGGCTGGGTTTGCATCTCATCTGGCTGATGGGCTTCCGCAACCGAATCAACGTCTTTGTAAACTGGATGTGGAATTACTTCACGTATGACCGTTCAGTACGGATTATCCTGGAAAAGCCGTATGCGGAGCAGGACGCGCGAAAAGTCGCGGAAGCCGAACCGGAACTTATGGTTGATTAGCCCTCTGCCAACGACGAAACAACCACGCGGCATACATCTGATAGAGATGATAGGCTATCGGAAAGACACGCCCAACCCTATAAAAGGCACGGAAGCCAAGCGAAGGGTGGACGTGTCTTTTATTTTGTACAATGCCTTGCAAAATTCGCCGTGCGACATATTCCGCCGTCTGGTTGGGGTAGAGGGTGGGCGTTTGGTTCGCGGCATTGTTAAAAAATCCGGTGCGGGTGGCGATAGGGTAGACCAACATTAAACGGGCGTGCGGTGGTTGCTCGTAGCGATACGCCCACGCAAACTGATGTAAGGCGGCTTTAGTGGCGGCATAGAGGGCATAACCGGGAATTGGTACATTTGCCATCGCAGAAGCAGTCATAACGACCATGTGTTCTCGGTCAGGGTTAATGGCCTGCATCTTGGCGACGGTGTAAAGGGGTGAAAACACGTTCACACGGAAAATACGCTCGATATGTTCCCAATCTGGTTGATGAAAATGCTCATAGTACGCGAAGCCAGCATTAGCGATGAAGACATCCACCGCGCCGAAGCTGTTAAGCGCATGATTGAGTAAATCATCAATGGCCTGTGGTTGGGATAAATCTGCTTGATAACTGCTGATTTGCGCCACGCCTTCCGGCAACGTAACAGCATCGCGGTCTACGGCAAGAATCTGGCAAGGATGGGCGCTGAGTAGGGTCAGCAAAGCGTGGCCGATGCCCGATGCCGCCCCTGTGATGACAATACGCTTATTTTCAATTTGCATATGCTGTTGTATCTTCTGGCTAGGCTATCATGATGAGCCGCCATGCTTCCACCGCGAAAAATAAGAAAGCTCCGGCGGCAATGATACCACCTATTCCCCACAGAATACCAGCCATTAACAGCCATCCACCCGCGCTGATAGTGCGGTGAGCTTCTACGTTATGGCGATAATCGGGTGTTTTTACGGCAGACTCCACGATAAGCCAGCCGGAGCGCGTAAAGGTTACACTCCGGCTAAAGCTAAGACGGGTGATGTTGAGGCAAAAGGCGGCGCAAATTGCATTGAGCGCAAGCACAAGCACTAACTGAGTGCCTGCTCTAAATCCGCTATGATGTCGTTGGCGTCTTCTATGCCGACAGCAAAGCGCACCAGGTTATCATAAATGCCGAGTTCCTGGCGTTCTTCCGTGCTTTTTTCGTAGTAGCTCATGAGTGCGGGTTGTTCGATAAGACTTTCTACGCCACCCAGACTAGGGGCAATATAAGGGATTGTGAGCTTATCAATAAAATGACCTGTGGATTGCAAATCGCCGCGCACGGTGAAGCTAATCACACCACCAAAGCCGGACATCTGTGCTTGGGCGATGGTGTAATCGGGGTGTGAGGTTAATCCCGGATACCAAACTTGCTCAATGCGGGGATGGGCTTGCAGATATTCCGCAACAGCTTGGGCGGTCTGGTTTTGCTGTTTGACGCGCACACCGAGCGTCTTGATGCCGCGCTCCAGAAGGTAGGCATTTTGGGGGTCTGGCACGCCGCCCAGTACACCGCGAGCATCGCGTAAGGCTTTAATACGGTCTTTGCGCCCGGATATAACGCCTGCAAGTAAGTCATTATGGCCGGAAAAATACTTGGTCGCACTATGCAGGACAAAATCCACACCCCAATCAATAGGGCGCTGGTTGATGGGCGTGGCAAAGGTACTATCAATCAATGTGAGGACACGATTTGCTTTAGCGATACCAACCAGACGTTCCAGGTCTACGATACGCAAATAGGGGTTAGTTGGGCTTTCTGAGATGATGATACGAGTTCTTTTAGGAATGATGGCGGCTTGTAGGGCGTCGTAATCACCATTAGGCACAACGGTTGTCTCGATGCCAAGCCGTTTGAGGTAAGTCAAACAGAATTGGCGTGTACGGCGGTAACAATCACTGGTCATGATGATGTGAGCGCCTGCCGGTAAAATCGTGAGCAAAAATGATGTGACTGCGTTCATGCCGGATGAGAACAGCACGGCGTCGTCTGCACCTTCCAGCGCGGCGATGCGACTCTCTACGGCGCTGATGGTGGGGTTGCCATAGCGCCCGTATTCCCCGCGTGGGTCACCGTCTCCCCATGTTTTACGCTCCATAAAATCTATCAAATCTTGGGTACTACGGAAGGTATAGGTTGCAGTCTGTACGATAGGGGTGGTCAGTGAGTCGTAGGCTCGAGAGCGGCTAGACCCGGCATGAACGGCGCGTGTACTGCCGCCGTGTGTTGGGTGTGTTGTGGGCGCTTCGTCGGTGGTGTTTAAATTAAAAGATGTGTTCGTCATGGTTTCTCCTCATCAATCAGAATTTCAGCCCCCGTTTACTGGCTTTATCCGCGTTCGGGGGGTCTGCACCTTTGTGTAGAAAACAAAAAAGACTTCGGCAGGAAGTCTTCAAAGGTCGCAATTCTGATGGAATAAACCATCGAACGCTCTCATCTTTCAGCAGTTTGATGTTGCTACTGCCGGAAGTGGCACCTGTCCCGTTTGCCGATTACGGGGGTTGCCGCGGTTTCAAAGGGCCGTTCCCTCCACCGCTCTGGATAAGAGTTTTCCAGTAGAATAGGCTGTTAATAGTGCGTACTTCTCGATATTTCACTATGATAGTATCATGTTTTTTAGGGTAAGGCAACTATTTTTATAAGATAGCTTTGGAGAAAATTCAACGTGACCCAACGGCTAAATGTCATGATTATGAGTGGGGTAGAAGATGGCGGGATGCTGGAATATGACGCAAGCCGGGGCGATGGTGAGCAATCCGCAGATGGTCACTGGACGTTGAGCATAGGCCGCCGGGAAGAAAATGACATCTGCTTGAAGAATGATACCTATATTTCACGCTTTCATGCGCGGATTTCGTGGTTGCGGAATGGCTGGCTTCTGGAAGATTTAGACAGTACCAACGGTACATTTTTAGAAAATGTTGATGATTTCTTTAACGATATGCCAGTAAAAGGGACTGTTTCTATCGAAGAACGTCAGTTGTTCCGTGTGGGGCGCACATGGATAAAAATTGAGGTGATAGACTAACTATGCCGAATATTACATTAAAGGATGTTCTCATCGGCGCAAGGCAGGAAGCCTACCGGATGCGCCATTTTTACGTTGGTACGGAGCATTTATTTATCGCCCTGTTGGAAATACGCGGGAGTATAGCGGGGAACATCGTACAGGAGTATGGCCTGACGCCGGAATACGTTGTAGATGCTATCCGCCGTAAAGTAGGCAAAGGCGGAAAATCCCGCTTGTGGGCGGGTGTACCCAATACGCCCCGAACAGAAGTTGTGCTGGACATTGCCCATGAACTGGCGATGGAAACCGGACGCGATGAGATTAATGAACGTGATTTACTGGTTGCGCTCTTTGAGGAAGAACAGAGCTTGCCTGTGCGTGTCCTACGGGCGCTGGGGTTGCAGGATTTAGTTCGGTTGGTTGACCTGGCAAGAAACTACACGCTGAATATTGATTCACAACAGCCTTACATCCGCGTGGACTTTGGCGCGGATTTTGACAAAAACCAGATGTTGACCAAAGACCAGCTTTATCTTCTGCGCCGGATGTTTTACGGCTACCACCAAATCCGCGTGGAGCGTCAGCTTACTGGCGGCTACAGCAACGCAGTGCTTTTGGTTGTAACACCGATACAAGCGGACAATCGGGAGGACGCGGCGGTGGTTGTTAAAATTAACCGCGTTGACCGGATTTTAGATGAGGCGCAACGGTACGAATCACACGTCAAAACGAAGTTGCCGCCCATGACTGCCCGCATTGAAGATAAGCCCGTCGCGCCGGAAACATCCGAGATTGCTGGGATAAAATATACATTGGTGGCAGGCAACGACCGTCTGCCGCTTGACCTGCGTATGATACTAGGCACATGGAATTCCGGTGAAATAGCCGATTGGCTGTCGCAGGAATTATTCCCTACATTTGGGCGTATCTGGTGGGGGCAAACGCGCCCGTATCGCTTTCAGGTATGGCAGGAATACGATTGGCTGTTGCCCCCAATTCTGACGCTGGAATATCAGCCGATGAATAAACCCGTAAAAGCCTATCATCTGAAGATACCCGTGAAACGTGCCAAGCTCCGCCGGCTTGATTATGGTGATGCAGTGGTGGTGGAGAACTTTATCGTACATCGCGTTTTCCCGGAACGTCACATGCTTCAATTGGCGGTGACGCAGGGAAACGACACAACACGGGCATTCAAGATTGAGGTGCGCGGTGTGGATTTTGGACAGACTGCGTACTATCGTGGTGAAGTGGTAGAGGCGATGGTCGGCACTATCTGGCAGACGCGCAATCAACAATTATTGAGTGCCCTGCAAGCGATAGAACCAGACTTTGACCCGCGCACAGAGAAAATTGCTATCACGCCGGATCTAAGCCTGCCTAACCCGATATGGGCGTATGAAGGCTTGCTGGATAGCTATGTCAACGGCTCACTATCTACGATTCATGGTGATTTGCACCCGGGCAATATTATGATAGGCCCTAAGCGTAGCGCCTTCTTAATCGACTTTGCCCATACCCGCGACGGACATACACTATTTGACTGGGCGACACTGGAAGCCAGCTTGATAGGAGACTACATTACGCGATATGTCGGCGATACGTGGGACGATATGCGCGGTCTGGTGGCAGATTTAGCCGAACTTAACGGCGGCGCATCTTTTGCAGGACGAACAGACGAACTCGGTCAGGCATTGGGTGTGTTATATAAAATCCGGCAGATTGCGGCGGGGTGCTTGTTCGTACCGGATAACTGGGCGGAATATTATATTGCGTTGGCTTTTTGTGGCCTGCGGGCGCTAAGCTGGGATACAGTCAGTGTAGCAGGCAGGCGTTTATTGCTCCTGGTGGCGGGGTTGGCAATTCATGAGTTGAGGACGCGCTTTCGCCCGGTTTCTTCTACAGATACACCGTCACCGGATGATACAGAATTGTCGCAATAATCATGGGAACATATGAGCATCACTGCTATAATTTAGAAGTTGATTAATCATTCGCAAGGAAAAACACTGATGGAAGACCTGACCGGGCGCATCATCAAAACCTATGAGCTACAACAACGCATCGGGGAAGGTGGATTCGGTGCAGTTTATCGAGCGCATCAACAATTCATCGGGCGCGAAGTTGCAATTAAAATTATTCTGCCACATTACGCAAATCGACCAGAATTTATCCGGCGTTTTGAGACAGAAGCACAGCTTGTTGCTCGGCTAGAGCATCCGCATATCGTGCCATTGTATGATTACTGGCGTGAGCCAAGTGGAGCATACCTGGTTATGCGGTGGTTACGTGGTGGTAGCGTGCAAGATGTAATTGATGAATACGGTAAAGTTGAGATACCACAGACTGGACGCATCCTGAATCATATCTGTGAAGCGTTGGTTGTCGCGCACCGACAAGGAGTCATCCACCGAGATTTAAAGCCGGATAATATTCTGCTTGATGAGAACGGTAATGCTTATCTGTCAGACTTCGGCATCGCTAAAGACTTAACTGTGGCGCAGGGTATCACGCAGAACAATGCAATTTTGGGGTCTCCTGCATATTTATCGCCGGAGCAGATACGCGGGGAAGCAGTCACGGCGCAGTCAGACATTTATGCACTGGGCATTGTGCTATTTGAGATGTTGACGGGTGAACGTCCGTTTAAAGACACTGCCCCCGCAACGTTGATGTATAAGCATCTGAGTGAGGCACTGCCAGATGTGACAGAAATCAACAGTGAGCTACCGCCGGACGTTAACTTTGTGCTACAACGAGCAACCGCTAAAGAACCAGTAGACCGCTATCCAGATGCTGTTGAGTTGGCGCGGGCATTTAGAAATGCCATCAAATCCACACTTAGCCCGGACGACGCGCCGCCGTCTTTTAATACAACGGTGGTTAGCCCCCATTCATCCGGGAGCATCCACATTCCCGACCCGGAAAACCCCTATAAAGGTCTACGTGCCTTCCAACAAGCAGATGCGGATGACTTCTTCGGGCGGGAAGTGCTGACACTGAGTTTAATTAAGCGGATGCAAGAACCTGTGGAAAACGGGCGTTTTCTGGCAGTTGTGGGGCCGTCTGGTAGCGGTAAATCGAGCGTGGTTAAAGCAGGACTTATTCCTGAGCTACGGCGGAGTGCGTTGCCCGGCTCTGATCAATGGTTTGTGGTAGAGATGCTTCCGGGTATTGACCCGATGGAAGAATTGGAAGCCGCGCTTTTGCGAATTGCGGTCAACCCACCGGAAAGCCTGCTGGAACAGTTGAATTCCGATGAACGCGGCTTATTGCGGGCGGTCAAGCGCGTGTTGCCGGATGATGATACTGAACTTTTGATAGTCATTGACCAGTTTGAAGAATTATTTACGCTAGTGGAAGATGAGCAGGCGCGGAAGCACACATTAGACAGCTTATATGTCGCTGTGATGGATCCGCGTAGCCGCATCCGCGTGGTGGTAACGTTGCGGGCAGATTTTTACGATCGTCCGTTGTTGTACCCGCGCTTTGGCGAGTTGATGCGGGCACGTACAGAAGTTGTGTTGCCGATGAATACCGAAGAACTTGAGCGTTCCATCAGCGCACCTGCCAAACGTGCAAACCTGCACCTTGAAGATGGCCTGGTTACAACAATTGTGGCCGATGTGAACGAACAACCGGGTGCTTTGCCACTCCTGCAATACGCCCTAACGGAACTATTTGAGCGGCGTGATGGCCCGGTGCTGACAGTCGAGGCTTATAGTGAAATCGGCGGGACGATGGGCGCGTTGGCACGCCGCGCCGATGAACTCTACGAGAATTTGAGCGAAGAAGAACAAGAGGCCGCCCGTCAGATGTTTCTGCGGTTGGTGACGTTGGGTGAAGGTGCGGAGGATACACGGCGGCGCACGCTTCAGTCGGAATTGTTCTCCATAAAAGGCAGTAGTGCCGATGAAATGTCGATGATTATTGATGCCTTCGGCCGCTATCGCCTGCTGACCTTTGACCGTGACCCGGCCTCACGGACGGCAACGGTTGAAGTCGCACACGAGGCACTCATCCGCCAATGGACGCGCCTACGCGGTTGGTTGAGCGAAAGCCGGGACGACTTACGAACACAACGTCGACTTTCCGCCATTGCGGAAGATTGGCGGCAGAGCGGGAAAGACCCCAGCTATTTAGCACGGGGGTTACGGTTGCAACAGTTCGAGACATGGCAGGAGTCAACCAATCTGGCGCTCAACGATTACGAGCGTAATTACCTGCAAGCCAGTATTGAGCGACACACTCAGGAACAAGCGGCAGAGGAAGCCCGTCGGCAACGTGAGGCTGAACTGGAAAAACGCTCGCGTAACCGTCTGCGTGCGCTGGTGGGTGTGATGGGTGTGGCGGCAGTCGTGGCCGTGTTATTGGCTGTCTTTGCGTTTTCGCAACAACAAGCGGCGGAACAATCTCAAGAACGGGCAGAGATCGCCGCCGAACTGGAACAAGCCGCACGTACACTGGCAGAACAGAGCGCGGCACAGGCGCAGAGTTTGGCGCTGGCGGCGAATGCCCGCAATATGCAAAATCAGCATGATACAACACTGGCCTTAACGCTGGCGTTGGCCGCAGATGAGGCTTATAGACCGCCACCTGTAGAAGTATTGCGGATGTTGGCTACGACGGCGTTTAACCCCGGCGTGCGGGCGCGCTTTGAAGGGCACGAAGGCGCGGTGACATCCGGTGATATAAGTGCAGATGGACGCTTCACGGTTTCTGCTTCGTCAGATGGTACACTCCGCCTATGGGACAACGATACGCGGGAAATGGTACGTGTTATTGAGACTGTTGATGATGTGCTGACAACGGCTAAATTCTCGCCGGATGGAGCAACATTAGCGGCGGCGGGCACAGGCGGAGATATTACGCTGTACGACGCGGCAAGCGGTGATGTTATCCGTATATTGGCAGGCCATAGTGATGTTGTGATGAGCGTGGTTTTTAGCTCTGATGGCGCGTTGCTTCTATCCGGTGGGGCAGACCAGACCATGCGCCTGTGGGATGTAGAGACAGGCGACATTGTAAGAGTTTTTGATGATGCGGAAAGCGTCATCTTCAAAGTGGCATTGTCACAGGATGGCCGCATTGCTGTATCCGGGCATGGCGATACAACATTAATTGAAAATGATGCGGGGGCAGTACGTGACCGTATGGTGCGTGTCTGGGATGTCGAGACGGGCGAAATTCTGCTGGATTTAGATATGAACGGTGGCTGGGTGCGGACGGTTGCCATCAGCCCGGATGGACGGTCTGTGGCTAGTGCGACGTGGAATAGCGAACGCGGCGGCACAATCCATATCTGGGATATAGCGACAGGCGAAGAGCAGTTACGGATGTTCGGCCATGTGGACTTAATCACCGGTTTGTCGTTTAATTCCACCGGGACGCGCATTATATCCGCCTCATGGGATAGGTCTTTGCGTGTGTGGGACACAGCACGCGGGACACAATTCCAGCGATTTGATGTCTTTGGTGATTTGTTGCTGGATGTGGCGCTTTCCGATAATGACGAATACGTGGCGGTGTTTTCCGGAAATATTGGCGGCAATCAAATTGAGCGCGAACGTGAGCGTTCGCTCGACCCGGCGGTGTGGTTGTTGGATTTGCGAGGCCGTGCGGAAGTAAGGCGTTTTGACGGATCGCGTGATTGGATATGGGCGGTAGATGTCCATCCATCCGGTTTATACGCGGTTTCTGCTTCGGGGGCACTGCGCCCTATGGAGGAAATAGACCTGGATAACAGCTTGCGTGTCTGGGATGTTGCCACGAGTGAAATCCTTGTTGAAATCGGCAGAGGGGCGGATTACCCGCATACTAGCACGATAGAGGGCGTCGCTTTTAACCACGAAGGCACGGCGTTTGTTTCTGCTGGGTGGGATGGGGTGGTTGCCCTGTGGTTGTTTGATGCGGAAACACTTGATACAACACTAAGCTGGCAGTTCAACGCGGAAGCCGATGTGCTGGCATTGAACGCGCAATTTTCTGCGGATGATTCGTTAATTGCGGTAGGACTTGGCAACGGGCGCATCGTGATATTAGATGCGGCTACAGGTGAACTGATACGCCAATTTGGTGACCATACAAACGCTGTTGCGGGTGTTGCTTTTAGCCCGGACGGGCAAACCCTGTTGACGGGTTCTTATGACGACACGGCGGCTTTATGGGATGTTGAGACTGGCGAAAGACGGGTTACTTTTGCCGGACATACTGACAGAATTAATGATGTGGCCTTCACGCCGGATGGCGCGATGGTTTTAACGGCCTCCTGGGATGTGACTGTGCGCTTGTGGGATGTTACGACGGGTGATGAAATACGGCAATTCACCGGGCACAGTGACCGCGTGCAGGATATAAGCGTGAGCGCCGATGGTACACTAGTGCTTAGTGGTGGTGCTGACCGCATCCTGCGGTTGTGGTATCTGGATAACGCACAGGAAATCTTCCAGTTTGAAGGGCATACGAACTGGATTAGCCAGGTAGCCTTCCTACCGGATGGTCAAGCGGCTATTTCCAGTGGGCAGGATAACACCTTACGGCTTTGGCGTCTGCCGACAGCATCCGATGAAATTATCGATTGGGCGCGGTCTGCACGTTATGTCCGTCCGTTAACATGCCCGGAACGCGAGCAATTCCGCGTGCTACCTTTGTGTGAAGTAGAATCTTAAGCCAGTAAAAAGGGCTTTATAATCCATAAAGCCCTTTTTTGCATCAGATAGATTAAAAAAGCAAGCATAAATCTAAAAAATGTGTACAATTTAGCTTTAAGGTAATCGCTTAACTATAATATTTATCGCTAACAATGGACTGCTTTGCATGGTTGCAATTTTGAAGAAAACAAACTACTACAGGCTCATTTTTGATATGTTAGAGATACACATTGGCAAAGAGAAGAACATCACTATTATAGAGATGCAAGGCGAACTTGACTCGCGTTCATCGCCCGAAGTCCAGGATCAACTACTCAACGCTGTGGAGCGTGATAGCAAGATTGTGCTGGATATGAGTCGTGTGGATTATATGTCCAGCGCCGGATTGCGGACGTTGTTAGTGTTGTATCGCCGGATTAAAGAAAACGTTGGGCAGATTATTGTGACTGGCCTGAATGATGAAGTCCGTGATGTGATGGCGATTACAGGCTTTTTAGATTTCTTTGAGACAGCAGAAACACGCCGCGAGGCGATAGCGGCGATGAGCTAAACCAGGTGTGCTGATGCACCAGCGAATTGATGCGGAACCTACCCACATTTACGGCGGCTTTCCCCTGCGGATAGGCCACCCCCTGCCGTATGGCGCAACATTGACCAGTAACGGTATTAACTTCTCTATTTTTTCGCGCTATGCGACGGCCTGCACACTGGTATTGTACGAGTCTGGGATAGCTGACCCCTTTATTGAGATTCCATTTCCAGAAGAATTTCGCATCGGCCATGTCTTCACGATGCAAGTATTCGGCCTCAATTATGAACAAATAGATTATGGATTTCGCTTGGATGGGCCGTATGCTCCGCACGAAGGCCATCGCTTCAATGCCGATAAAGTCCTGCTTGACCCCTATGCTAAGCTGATTAGCGGACGAGATGTGTGGGGGAATGGCAGTATAGAGGGCGATTATCAGCACCGGGCACGCATCCCACCCAGTGATTATGATTGGGGCAAAGACCGCCCGCCGAACATCCCGATTGAAGACCTGATCATCTATGAGATGCATGTGCGCGGCTTTACGCGGCATCCGTCTTCTGAGGCAAAGTATCCGGGCACATTTGCTGGAATCCGCGAGAAAATCCCTTACCTCAAAGAATTAGGCGTTAATTGCATTGAACTGATGCCGATTTTTGAGTTTGATGAATTTGAGTATGCCGGGCGTCAAAACCCGGTGACGGGGCAACCGCTAAAAAACTACTGGGGATACAGCACGGTGGGGTTCTTCGCGCCGAAGGCCGGGTTTGCCGCAACAGGCGGCATTGGGATGCAGAATGATGAGTTAAAAACGCTCATCAAGGAACTGCACCGTAATGATATTGAAATTATTCTTGATGTTGTGTTTAACCACACGGCGGAAGGTAACGAGAACGGGCGGACATTCTCGTTTAGGGGTATCGACAACAAAACCTACTATATGCTTGCACCGGATGGTCGCTATTTAAACTTCAGTGGAACCGGCAATACCATGAACTGCAATAATCCGGTGATGCGGAATATGGTTGTTGATTGCTTGCGTTACTGGGTTTCTGAATATCATATTGATGGCTTCCGGTTCGATTTAGCCTCTATTTTAGGGCGTGACCAAAACGGGCATCCATTGGCAAACCCACCGTTATTAGAATCGTTGGCACATGACCCCATTCTGGCGAATGCCAAGCTCATTGCGGAGGCGTGGGACGCTGGCGGTTTGTATCAGGTCGGGAGCTTCCCAGATTATGGTCGGTGGACGGAGTGGAACGGCAAATACCGGGATGTCATGCGCCAATGGCTTAAAGGCACACGCGGTATCGCACGAGAAGTCGCCCAGTGCTTGCAAGGCTCACCGGATTTGTATGCTGGACGGGGTGCGAGTGCGTCGATCAATTTCATCACCGCGCACGATGGGTTCACGCTATATGATTTGTTTTCCTACAACGAAAAGCACAACTATGCCAACGGTGAAGACAACCGCGATGGTACAAATGATAATCATAGCTGGAATTGCGGCGTAGAAGGCCATACCGATGACTCCTATATTATCCATTTGCGGCGGCGTATGATGAAAAATGCGTTGGCGCTGTTGATGGTCAGCAGGGGGGTGCCGATGATTTATATGGGGGATGAGCTAGGCCGCACGCAAAACGGCAACAATAACACATATTGCCATGATGTTGCATGGAACTGGCTGGACTGGACACTGTTGGAGCAGAACCGGGATATTTTCCACTTCTTCAAGACGTGTATCGCCTTTCGCAAGGCACACCCGGTCTTGCGCGGTGAACATCATTTTGTGCATCAGGATACTGTGGGCAGTGGCTATGCAGATATTACATGGCACGGCGTCCGGGCTTGGCAGGCGGAATGGGACTCGCCCAGTTTGACATTAGCTTTTATGCTGGATGGGGCACATGCTGAGGGCGGCGACGATACAATCTACGTGGGGATGAATATGCACTGGGAAGCCCACCGCTTTGATTTGCCTGCCTTGCCAGAAGGCCAGCATTGGCATGTTTTCGCCAATACCAGCCCTGATATTATCCAAGAAGTACATCAGCCAGGAACCGAACCCCTCATCGCGCAACAAGATCATGTGTGGCTGGGGGCGCGCTCAGTCATCATTTTAGTTGGGCGTTAAGCGCCGCTATGCTCAATAAGGCTTCGCCCGGTCATCTCTTTAGGCTGTTCTAGGCCAAGCAATTCCAGGACTGTTGGCGCGACATCCGCCAGTTTGCCGCGTGTGACCAAGCCGCGATAATCCTCACCGATGACAAATAAATTAACCGGGCCGACCGTGTGATAAGTGTGTGATTCGCCACTGATTTCATTGACCATGCGCTCACAGTTACCGTGATCGGCAGTGACGATAGCCACACCCCCTTTCGCTAACACGCGCTCAACCAGGCGTCCGGCGCATTCATCCACTGTTTCGACGGCCTTAATCGCCGCCTCTAAGACCCCTGTATGGCCTACCATATCGGGGTTAGCAAAGTTTACGAGAAGAAAGTTATCGTCGTGCTCGTCCATGCGTTGAAGTGTTGCTTCGGTAAGTTCGGGGGCGCTCATCTCTGGTTGCAGGTCATAAGTGGCGACTTGCGGCGACGGAATGATGCGGCGTGACTCGCCGGGAAAAGGCTCTTCGCGGCGGCCATTAAAGAAAAACGTCACATGCGGATATTTCTCTGTCTCTGCGCTGTGATATTGTGTGAGGCCAGCGTTGCTGATGACTTCCGCTAGGGTATTTTGCAGATAATCCGGCGGGAACAATATGTTGACGGGTAAATCCGCGCTGTATTGTGTAGCTGTGAAGATGTTGAGGTTTTCTACAAAATCAACCTGCGCCGAACCTTCAAAATGGGGCATGGATAGTGCTTGCGTCAGTTGGCGCATTCGGTCTGCGCGGTAGTTGTAGCAGATGACGACATCACCACTTTGAACTTTCAAGCGTTCATCATCCCCGATAATTGTGGGTTCGATAAATTCATCAGTTGTGCCGCGCTCATAACTGGATTTTATCGCTTCCTGCGCTGTGGCGGCGGTAAAAGTGGCCTGGCGTTTGGTGAGTGCATCAAAGGCGCGAGCGGTGCGCTCCCACCTGTTATCTCTATCCATCGCGTAATAACGCCCGGCGACGGTGGCAATGCGCCCGATGCCGGTTTTGTCCATGTGTGCCTGAAGCAAATCCAAGAAGCCGATGCCGCTTGTGGTGGGGGTATCGCGGCCATCGGTAATAACGTGGATGATAGGGTTGAGGCCATGGGTGTGCGTTATGTTCATAAAAGCGTAGAGGTGATCTTGGTGACTATGCACGCCGCCATCTCCCAACAGGCCGATAAGATGAACATTCTTACCGTTGGTAGCGGCTTGCTTTAACGCAGATTGCAGAGATTCGATTTTGGTTAAAGAGCCGTCTTCGATGGCAAGGTTAATCCGCATAATGTCCTGATACACAACCCGCCCCGCACCCAGATTAAGATGGCCGACTTCGGAGTTACCCATCTGGCCGGGTGTGAGGCCGACATGCTCCCCGAAGGTATCTATGATTGATTTTTCGTAATGGCTTAACCAATGGTCATAATGGGGTGTGTGGGCTTGTTTTACGGCGTTTCCGTGTTCCATATCGCGGATGCCCCAGCCGTCGAGGATGATTAACATTACAGGCTTGCTTGCCATGTAGATACACTCCCTTGTTGTTGAATTGTCTACCTGAGATTAGCACACTTAAGCGCGGACTTCTACATTGACCATGTTCACGTTCTACGCCATACTTTCGTCATGGACAACCAACCACTTGCGGATAAAATCCGCCCCAAAACGCTAGACGAATTCATCGGACAAAAGCACCTTGTCGCGCCGGGTAAACCCTTGTATCAATCGCTTAAGACAGGCGTGATAGGGTCTATGATATTTTGGGGGCCGCCGGGTGTAGGCAAAACCACACTTGCGCGGCTTATCGCGCAGAATATGGGTATGGCTTTGTACGAGCTATCGGCTGTTTCCGCCAGTAAAGACGATGTACGCCGTGTGATAGCCAAAGCACAGGCAAGCGGCGGTGCAATTCTGTTTCTCGATGAAATCCACCGCTTTAATAAAGCCCAGCAAGATTTTTTACTGCCGTATGTAGAGAACGGCACACTGACACTGATTGGCGCGACGACGGAAAACCCCAGCTTTGAGGTGATCTCCGCTTTACTATCGCGGAGCCGAGTGTATATGCTGGAAGCACTGACAGACGACGATTTGCGCGAGGTTGTGCGACGAGGCGCGGCAGAAACCCGTGCAAAACTGACCATCGAAGCAGAGGACTACCTGATTAATTTTGCCAATGGTGACGGCAGACAGGCGCTTAATTTGCTGGAGTCGGCGTTTGCGCTCTATGGGAATGAATCCGGCGGCGAACTCACGCTGGAGAATTTACGAGATGCGTTGCAATCGAAGCATATCCGCTATGATAAGGCGGATGAAGAACACTATAACACCATCAGCGCCTATATAAAAAGTATGCGAGCGAGCGACATTGACGCCGCGCTATACTATCTGGCGCGCATGGTCAGCGCGGGCGAAGACCCTAAGTTCATCGCACGGCGCAT
Source organism: Aggregatilineales bacterium (assembly GCA_036734085.1). Taxonomy (GTDB): domain Bacteria; phylum Chloroflexota; class Anaerolineae; order Aggregatilineales; family Phototrophicaceae; genus J038. Next base: position 18,436 of record DAIMZF010000003.1, on the reverse strand, counting down.
GGTGATATTTGCCAGTGAAGACATTGGGATGGCGCTCCCGACAGCGTTAGTTGTGGCAAATGAGGTCTTCAAAGCAGTGGAGACTATCGGCTACCCGGAATGTCAAATCAATCTGGCGCATGGCACGGTTTATTTGGCTGTCGCCCCTAAAAATCGTGATTCGTATGATGCTTACTTCCGCGCATTGGATGATGTAAACAAACACGGTAATCTGCCTATTCCGCTAAAGTTGCGAAACGCTCCGACGGGCTTGATGAAAGAATCCGGCTATGGGGCAGGTTATGAACTGTACGGTAAAGAAAGTCACTTACCGGAAAAATTAAACAAAAAACGTTACTATATGCCGAAGGATAAGAAAAAAGATGACCTATAATGATGTGACTGTTGCGCCACCCCCTTGGGATTTGACGGGAAACGGGTATATCTTCGCATTTCGGTTTAGCCGGGATTTTGTGGAGCGTTATGGGTTCTTGCCGGATGAATTAAAAGGGCAGTTCAGGGGTGGGTTCGGCATGGTGATGTTGGTGGACTATGAGCAATCCCCTGTGGGGCCATACCGTGAACTGCTCTTTGTGCCGGGTTTGTTCGACCAGGCCGGACAACGGCGCTATGCAATCACTAAAATCTATGTTTCCACGATTGATAGCGTGATTAACGGGCAGGAAAACTGGGGCATCCCTAAAGAACTTGCAGATTTCCAGATTGAGCGTGTCAACGACTATACAGAACGCTTTCTTATGAGCTTGGATGGTCGGGTGGTGTTTGATATGTTGCTGGAGACTCTGCCGCAGAACCTGCCGTTGAGCACAAAATTATTGCCGGTGCGTCCGGGCTTTATACAGACGCAGAATGGACGCCACCTGCTGACGATGCCAAATGCGCGGGGCAAACTGGGCTTTGCCAGCATCCAGAGTGCATATGTTGACCCGGCGTACTTTCCGGATTTTACGCACAAGCGCCCGTTAATGGCGCTACGGGCGCTGGACTTTGCGCTCACTTTTCCACACCCGAAACACATCGTTAGTGGTTAATTGGCATACTCCATCGGGAGCGCATGGTTGAGTATCTCAATGATGGCCTGTGCGTCCCCTTCTGCTTTGTGGAGCTTATTGGGGTATTGTGCGCGGATGCTATCGAGTGTACCTGTGTGATAGCCGATGGTGGCGTCCGGGTCTTTGAGCAGGTGTCCGGTCAAGACACCGACAACACTTTCACCACGCTGGATAATACCTTTTTCCACCAATGTTTTCACGCCCGCTAGGGAGCAAGCCGACGCAGGTTCACAACCGATGCCGCGCCCGTCAATCTGTGCTTTGGCATCCATAATCTGCTGGTCGCTGACTTGCTCCACTACGCCGTTTGTCCATTGGAGTGTCCGTACAGCTTTTTTGTAATTGACAGGATTGCCTATCTTGATGGCGCTGGCGATGGTCTGCGCTTTCATGGGGGTAAAATCCGTGAAGTTACTCTGATAACTTTGATAAAGTGGATTTGCACCTTCCGCCTGGATGATGGCAACGCGGGGCATTCGGTCAATCAGGCCGAGTTGGTAAAGCTCGTATAACCCTTTACCAAATGCGGATGAATTGCCGAGATTGCCGCCGGGCACAACGACCCAATCCGGGACATTCCATTTTAACTGCTGGATGGTCTCGAACATGATGGTCTTTTGCCCTTCCAGACGGAAAGGATTAACAGAGTTCAGCACATAAACGCCGAGTGTGGCGGATACCTCGCGGACAAGGGCGAGATTGCGGTCAAAGTCTGCGTTAATCTGTACACAGGTTGCGCCATACGCAATCGCTTGCGATAGCTTGCCGAGCGCGATATTTTTATTTTCAAAGAAGATAATGCCTTGTATCCCAGCTTGGGCGGCATAGGCAGAAAGCGCGGCGGATGTATTGCCCGTAGACGCACATGCAACGCGATTCATACCCAACAAGCGGGCATGAGTCACGCCACCCGTCATGCCTCTATCTTTAAAGGAGCCAGTCGGGTTTTCACCTTCGTGCTTTAAGTACAGCGTTTCTACGCCCGCCCACTGTGCCAACTGCGGAACGTGGTAAAGATTGGTGTTGCCTTCCGGCTTGCTGACGACTTGTTCATCGGGTGCGGAAGGGTGAACAAGTTCTTTATAGCGCCAGACTCCACTGCGATAGGGGTGGTCAAGGCTACCGAGCCTTGCATCGAATGTAGCACGTGTGAGCGTGCCTTTAAGCGCTTGAAGATCGTGTTGAACATCAAGCAGGCCGCCGCAAGTCTCACAAGTGTAGATGAGGGCATCAATTGGATAGGCTGTGTGGCAATCCATACATTGCAGTCTGCTGGTCATTCGTGTAACCTTCCGCGATAAAATGATGATTATTTAGATAAAGGATAACCACCTTTGCCAAAACTTACCAGCGTGGAAGCGTTTGCTCCGGCGACGATGGCAAACATCGGTATCGGCTTTGATATTCTGGGTTTGGCGGTGCGCGATGCAGGCGACATCGTGCGCGTTGAACGTAGCTCCGCGCCGGGTGTGGAAATCATCCAGATTAGTGGCGACGGTGGGCGTTTACCACTACAAGCGGAGAAGAACACGGCTGGCATCGCGGCGTTGCACGTCCTCCGTATGATTGAGGCGGAGTCCGGCGTGCGGATGTGGCTACAAAAGGGGTTGCCACTTGCCAGTGGGTTAGGCAGTAGTGCCGCAAGTGCGGTGGCGGCGGCGGTGGCGGTGAATGTCTTGTTTGAAGAACCCCTCAGCCGACAGGAATTGCTACCGGCATGTTTGGAAGGCGAAGCGATTGTGAGTGGCTACCATGCGGATAACGTCGCGCCGAGCCTGCTTGGGGGCATCACACTCATTACGGATACGGACATAAGCGGAATCTATGCGCTACCTGTGCCGGATGGTTTGTACCTGGCACTCATCACGCCGGATGTTGCCGTACCAACCATCGAAGCGCGCGCTGTGTTGCCGCAGAGCATCAGCCTAAAGCAGATGATCCACCAGACAGGACAAACGGCGCGGTTAGTGGATGCCTTGTATCGACAGGACATAGAGGCGATAGCGGCGGCGATGGAAGCCGATATTGTCGTAGAGCCAGCACGTGCTCATCTGATGCCGTATCTGGCTGAAGCACGTCAAATTGCAAAACAGAACGGGGCTTTGGGGCTGGTTATCAGTGGGGCGGGGCCAACCTTGTGCGCCGTTTGTGAGTCGATGGCAGTGGCGCAGGTCGTCGCGGCGGTGTTGCAAGGCTTATATGATGAAGTCGGAATCGGTGGGGTATCGCGGGCAACCAGTGTGGATAGACAAGGGGCACGCATCATCGGAACGGAATAAATAAGTTGTAACGGACTGCCTGCGTTTGGTATAGTTGTACAAATTGTTTACTACAACTTGAATAGAAAGCTGTAAAAATAATGAGCAAGACAATTCAGCATTACATCGGCGGCAAATGGGTTGATTCCGCTAACGGCGAAACTTTCGAGAGCTATAACCCGGCGACAGAAGAACTGATTGCTGTTGCGGCGCTTGGCGGCGTCGCAGACGTGAATGCCGCAGTTGCGGCGGCAAAAGCGGCCTATAATGATTGGCGCTTGATGCCTGCGCCCCGACGAGGTGAAATCCTGTACAGAGTGGCGGAAGTTTTGCAACAACGTAAAGAAGAAATCTCCCGCTTGATGACAAGTGAAATGGGCAAAGTCATCGCAGAAGCACGCGGCGATGTCCAAGAAGCCATTGATATGGCCTATTATATGGGTGGGGAAGGTCGCCGCATGATGGGCTATACCGCACCTGTGGAGATGCCGAATAAATTCGGTATGGCGCTACGTGATTCAGTTGGCATCGTAGGGTTAGTCACCCCTTGGAACTTCCCGGTAGCAGTGCCTAGCTGGAAGATGCTCCCCGCACTGGTAGCAGGAAATTGTGTGGTGTGGAAGCCGGGCGAAGACGTCCCGGCGACATCGGCGGCCTTTGCGGAAGTGTTCATTGAGGCAGGAATGCCGGAAGGTGTACTAAATCTCGTCACTGGTGCGGGCATCACTGGTGCGGCTTTGGTAGACCACCCGGATGTGCGCGTAATTTCCTTCACAGGGTCAACAGCGACCGGTTTAGGCGTTTATACCAAAGCCGCCGCAACTGGCAAAAAAGTAACGTTGGAGATGGGCGGCAAGAATGCGATCATCGTGCTGGATGACGCCAATATGGATTTAGCCGTTGATGCGATTAATTGGAGCGCATTCGGCACAACGGGGCAACGCTGTACAGCGACAAGTCGCTTGATTGTGCAGAAGGGAATAAAATCCAAGCTGGTGGAAGCACTGGTGGAAAAAGCACGTTCGCTGAAGCTAGGCTATGGCCTTGAAGAAGGTGTACAGGTGGGGCCTCTGGTCAACCAACGGGCGCTGGATAAGGTCAGCGGCTATATGGCTGTGGCAGAACAAGAAGGCGTGAGAATTCTCACTGGCGGCAAACAAGCAGATTTAGGGAAAGGCTTCTTCTTCGAGCCAACCTTATTTGACGGCGTGGAACACGGGATGCGGGTTGAACAAGAGGAAATCTTCGGGCCGGTATTATCTATCGTAGAAGTTGCGACGATGGAAGAGGCCGTGCATGTGAGTAATAACGTGAAGTATGGCCTATCCAGCAGTATTTTTACGGAAAACGTGAATCAGGCCTTCCGTGCCATCCGCGATTTGACGACAGGTATTGTGTATGTTAATCACGGTACGACAGGCGCGGAGATTCAATTCCCGTTTGGTGGAACCCGTGGCACAGGCAACGGAATGCGCGAAGCGGGGCAATCCGCATTGGATAGCTTTACTGAATGGAAATCGGTGTATATCGATTATAGCGGTCAACTGCAACGGGCGCAGATTGATAACCGTGAATAAAGGCCAATAGGTCGAAATTTTCAGCAAAATGGTGTATCCTTTTGAGTATGGGTAAAAATTCACAAACAACCCCATTATACTGGGAAGCAACCTACGAGATTGTACTGGCTTTAATGTCAGTGTATCCCGAAGTTAATCTCGATACAGTAGGGTTGGAACAAATAAAAGAGTGGGTGGTTGCTTTGCCCAATTTTGAGGATGAACCAACATTGGCAAACGATGGAATCCTGACAGATATTTTACGGGACTGGTATGAGGAGACCCATTAGCAGATGGCAGACCTAAATTTACAAGAATTACATGATACAGAGTTTCCGTTGCCGGAGCAGATGAAAGGCAACGTAGCGATTACCAGCTTAAGCAGTTTGTATAACTGGAGTCGGCGTAACTCTATGTGGCCGTTGTTATTTGGCCTGGCGTGCTGTGCGATCGAGATGATTGGCACGGCGGCATCACGCTTTGACTTTTCGCGCTTTGGCATGGAAGTCATGCGGGCGACACCACGCCAGTCGGACTTGATGATTGTCTCCGGCACGGTGACAAAAAAGATGGTCGTGCCGATTGTGCGACTGTACAACCAAATGCCAGAGCCGAAGTATGTGATGGCGATGGGCGCATGTGCAAGTGGCGGCGGGCCATTTAAAGAGGGGTATAACGTGGTTTCCGGGATTGATAAATACCTCCCGGTGGACGTGTATGTACCGGGCTGTCCGCCCACCCCGCAAGCCCTGCTTTATGGTCTGATTGCCTTACAAAAGAAAATTGACGGGCAATCTTTGGCAAATATGGACGATGTGCCGTGGTATGGTGTCGGGCCATCGGAGCCGACCCCTATTCCGATTTTAGGGCCGGACATCATCGACCCGCGCCAGATGGATACCATCCGCCGCCAAGCGGAACTGGCCGCAATGGGGCAGGGCGTTGGTGTGCGTGAATTGCCGATTTATATACACAAGCCCAAAGTGAAAAAGGTCGAAGTCGCACAAGTGGCGGCAGTGGCTGAGGTGGTGGTTGATACAGAAGATGCGGCGCGTGTGTTGGAACTGCGTAAGGCGGCGTTAGCACGTAAGCGGGCTTACGACTCGGCTAAAGGGTAATAACCGGGACTTATAGGATAGAAGGATTTTGGACGTATGACTGACCAAGTATTACCGGAAAAAGTAGAAATTAACGACGTTGACGCGGCGATTTCTTACTTAAAGGATAAATTCCCGGGTGTGGTGCACGATGACACCCGCGACGGCTATAGTGGCGTGATTGTGGACAGTAACAAGCTGTTGGATGTGGCGCGGTCTGTGCGCGATGAACTGGGGTTTGACTATCTTTCCAGTGCAACAGGCGTAGACTATCACACCATCGCGGAGCCGGACAGCGACATGGAGATGGTGTACCATGCTTACCGGACTTCTGGCGGTGGGGCATTGGTGTTTAAGGCGCAAACCCCGCGTGATAACCCGGAAATTCCGTCTTTGGTGGATGTGTGGCCGGGTGCGGACTTCCAAGAGCGTGAAGCCTATGACTTGCTCGGTATTCGCTTTCCAGGACACCCGAACCTTAAGCGTATTCTGCTATGGGAAGGCTTCGCCGGGCATCCACTGCGTAAGGACTGGAAGGAAGCCTACTACGAAGAAGACTTTAAACCCTTTGCGAGCCGTTGGCCTCAAGGCCATGTCTACCGCTCGGAAGAAAAAAATCCCTACGGGAAAAATGTGCAATACCCGGATGACTTTGACCTGTCCCGCTTGAATGATGTATCAGAAGAATCACTCTATGCGGGCTTAGGCTTGGGCGTTGATGTGCAAGCACTGGATGATTCCATGCAGACTGACCGCCTGGTGGTCAATATGGGGCCGCATCACCCTTCGACGCACGGTGTTTTCCGTATGGTGATTACGCTGGACGGTGAGACCATCCAGACGCTAGAGCCAGTGATGGGGTATCTGCACCGTAACCACGAAAAAATCGGTGAACGGAACACGTATCTGCACAATATGCCATTCACTGACCGTCTGGATTATCTTTCCAGCATGGGGAACAATCTCGGCTATGCGATGACCATTGAGCAACTGATGGCGCGTGGGCCGCGTTGGGATGGCCCTAGCTACCGAGCAGAGGTTATTCGTGTGCTGATGGCTGAATTGACCCGTATCGTGAATCATTTGTGGTCAATCGGCTTCTTGTTAAATGACTTAGGTGCGTTCTTTACACCGATGCTTTATGCCAACAACGAGCGCGAAAAAATTCTGGACTTTTTCGAGGCAGTGGCTGGTTCGCGCTTGATGTGCAACTACATGCGCTTTGGCGGCGTCTTCCAGGACATCCCGGAACGCATCCATGCTGTGCAAAATCTGGTGAATGACCGGATGCGCGACTTCGACACCATGCAATATCTGACGGAAATCATCAACGAACGCCTTCCGCGCTTCCTTGACGAGTATGAGTATTACCTCAACGAAAACGAGATTATCAAATCCCGTTGTATCAATGTGGGTATTCTGCCGCCAGAACTGGCCGTTGCCTACAGCGCCACCGGGCCATTATTGCGCGGGAGTGGTATTCCGTATGATGTGCGCCGGGCAGAGCCTTACAGCATTTACTCCGAACTAGACTTTGATATTCCGGTTGGCGTGCGCGGCGACATCTATGATCGCTACAATGTGCGGATGCAAGAGATGCGTGAAAGCCTACGTATCCTGCGCCAGATTCTACCGCGCCTGGAAGACACAAAAGGCCAATCTGTGACAGGCGTGAGCGCCCATACACCGCGTGTGCCAGTGGGCGAGTCTTATGCGCGTGTGGAAAACCCTAAAGGTGAACTCGGCTACTATGTGGTGAGTGCTGGTGACCCGAAGGGAACACAAAACGCCTGGCGCTATCACATCCGCGCCCCAAGCTTTATCAACCTGACCCCACTCGGCCAGATGTCCAAGGGCTATAAAGTGGCGGACGTGGTGACGGTGTTAGGCAGTATCGACATCGTTCTTGGTGAGACAGACCGCTAAATCTGAATCTAGGCGGGGGAGGCCAGCAAATCTTCCCCCGTACACGGAACTAAGGGAGCAGAGATGTACGGAAAAGGTATTTTGAGAGGGTTGAGCGTCACCCTGAAGCATTTCGTCCAGACTTATGTGGATGATGTGCGCTATGGTTGGCGTAAGTACAGCAAGCGCGAAGATAACTTCCAGGTGCGGCAGGGGTTAAAGTCTCAGGGTGCGTTTACGGTGCAATACCCGGACGAAAAACTGGCTGTGCCGGAGCGCTTTCGTTTTACGCCATTTTTGGTTGTGAACGATGACGACCACCCGGATGCACCCGGACGCGATTGGTGTACGAGTTGCGGCATCTGCGCGAAGGTTTGCCCGCCACAATGTATCTGGATTGTGCGTAGCGAAGACCCCAAGACCGGACGACCGATCCCGGAACCGGCGGCGTTCTTCATCGACATTGACATCTGCATGAACTGTGGATTCTGTGCGGAATTTTGTCCATTTGATGCTATCAAGATGGATCATGATTACGAGATGGCGAGCTACGACCGGACAACGACACACATCCACGATATTAACAAGCTATCCAAGCCGTTTACATACTGGAAGCACATCGCGCCGACCCGTGCCGAAGAAGAAGCAGAAGCACGCGGCGGATGGGAACACAGCGATGTGATTAAAGAACGTAAGAAAGCGGAGAAAGCCGCTAGTAAAGCGGCTAAAACAGACGATTAATTCGTCGATTTTCTGTGAAAATACAGCGACATATCACCCGCACAAAATCCTCATCTGTGCGGGTTTTTGTTCTCATCCCCAATTAAGCCCGTTACACTACGATTACCTCGTGATTTATTAGAATGAGAGAGCTTTGGTGATGCGTGGTGTAAAGAAAGCTAATCTACCCAGTAAAACGTGTGAAATCTGCGGACGGCCTTTCGTGTGGCGTAAAAAATGGGAGCGCGACTGGGAGCATGTCAAATACTGTAGTAAAGCCTGTGGAGCGAAGGCAAAATCTACGCGAGGGCTTGAACAATCATGAGCGCCGAAAACAACCGTGACATGCGGAAGGACTTCCAAGATCGTGATGAGTTGTTGGCTTATCTACGGGAAGAATTCCCACAGGCCGCACAGATTGACGATAACATTCCGGCCACACGTGGGGGACGCATGGCCGCAGAAGAACATCTAAAACAGGTTAACCCACGCCAGTATAGCAAAACGCGCAATTACATTGATGGTGATGTCACTTATCTTTCGCCCTATATCCGCTATGGTGTGCTGAGCTTGGCCGAAGTGCGCGATTATGCACTCCAGCAAGTGAGCAGAGAAACTGACGCAGAGAAATTCGTCAATGAATTGGGCTGGCGCGATTATTGGCAACGCAAATATGAAGAAATTGGCGAAGGCATCTGGAAAGATCGTGAAGACTACAAAACAGGCTTTATCGCCAGGCAATATGCCGATGAATTGCCGCAAGACATCCGCAATGGACAAACTGGGCTTAAATGTATTGATGACTTCAGCCGTGAACTACGAGAAACCGGTTATTTGCATAATCATATCCGCATGTATCTAGCGGCCTATATTGTGCATTGGCGGCGGGTGAAGTGGCAAGCGGGTGCGCGCTGGTTCCTAACACACTTGCTGGATGGTGACCCCGCTAGCAATAACCTGTCGTGGCAGTGGGTGGCGAGCACCTTTAGTCATAAGCCATATATCTTCAACCGGGAAAATTTAGAAACTTATACACGCGGCCAGCATTGTAAAGCCTGCCCGTTACGCGGCAAATGTGATTTTGAAGGTGAATACAGCGACATTTCTGCTGAATTATTCCCTGATGTAGAACCGGAAGAGAAGACAAAACAGGGCAACAAACGCGGGAGATGGCATAAATGAAAACGATTGTCTGGATACATGCGGACGTTTTAAGCCCTTATGGGCCAGCGTTGCAAACTGCGCCGGATGCTCCGGCGATTTATGTTTGGGATGATGCGCTCCTGGCGGAGTGGCAAATCAGCTTAAAGCGGATTGCCTTTATCTATGAATGTCTGCTTGAACTCCCGGTGACCATCCGGCGCGGTGATGTCGCGCAGGAAGTCGTACAGTTCGCGCAGGAGAACGGGGTATCACGCATCCTGACAGCGGAAAGCCCTAGCCCGCGCTTCCGGCAGATTTGCCAGCAAATTACGGATTCTATGCCGAAAGGTAGCCGCTTAGAAGTACTGTATGTCGAGCCATTTGTTGATTATGATGGTCATATTGACCTCAAACGCTTTTCGCGCTATTGGCAGACTGTTAAAAAGTATGCTTTCCGTTAAAATGTGACGAATATCATAGTAGAATATTGCTGATGTCGGTTATGATTATTGCTAAATCGACAGATGACAAGGAGATAAGATGAGTGACCTACAGAACCAGGTGATGACGGCTTTGAGCACAGTAATTGAGCCGGAACTGCATAAAGATATTGTCTCGTTGAATATGGTACGAGATTTACAGATTACAGGGGATAAGGCGACATTTACTATTGTCCTGACCACGCCTGCCTGCCCGCTTAAGAGTGTGTTTGTGGAACGCTGTAACGCGGCGGTCATCGGCCAGGTGCCAGGCATCAACAGCCTGGATATTCAATGGGACGCGCAAGTGCCCATTGATAGGCGTTTTCAGGGGCAGGCTAACATTCCCATGCGGAGTATTATTGCGGTGAGCAGTGGCAAAGGCGGCGTGGGTAAAAGCACAGTCTCCATCAATGTAGCGATTGCGCTTGCGGAAAAAGGGGCGCGAGTTGGCCTGATTGATGCCGACATCCTGAACCCTAATATCCCACAGATGGCCGGGCTTGGCACGGGGCGTCCGAAGGTTGTCAACAATAAGATGCAACCGATTGAAGCTTATGGGGTCAAAATCATCAGCACGGGCTTTTTGACAGACCCGGACAAGCCGATGATTATGCGTGGCCCGATGTTGCAGAGTGCTATCCGCCAGTTTTTTGTGGATGTGGACTGGGGCGAACTGGATTACATGATTGTTGACCTGCCGCCGGGCACAGGTGACGCGCCGCTATCACTGGCACAGACGTTCCCGCTTGCAGGCGCGATTATTGTCACGCAACCGCAATCTGTCGCAGTGTCCGACGCGCTCCGTAGTGCGGCGATGTTTGACCAACTCAATGTGCCGATTGTGGGTGTGGTAGAGAATATGTCTGGCGATTTCTTCGGGCAGGGTGGTGGAGAAAAACTGGCACAGGAGCGTGATGTGCCGTTTTTGGGGCGTGTGCCGTTGGATGCAGGCGTGCGTGAAGGCGGTGACTACGGGCGTCCGGCAGTGGCTGTAGCGCCGGAAAGTGATGCAGGACAAGCCTTTATCAGCGTGGCGCAGAATGTCGCCGCGCGTGTGAGTGTGCTGATGCTCCAAAATGCGGATGTTATCCCGCTTAAGGTCATTGGCTAAAATCTGGTTATTTACGCGGGACGGAACATTATAATGCGCCGTCCCGCGTAGCTTTAATCATCTAATCCTAAAACTTTTATCTCCTCACTGCCGCCCGCCGGGATGTGCCGCCCAATCACCAACCAGTAGACAAAATTGAGTAAAAGCGCGAGCCAGAAGGCGGTTAGCGCCTCTGTTTCTACATCACGGAACTGGGCAAAGTTGCGGAGTAGAATAGCCGGGATAATGAGTAAAAAGAGGACAAGCCGACGTTTTGACGGCTCCGAGCGTTGCACAAGCAGGACAAGGCCGGTCAGGATGACAAGAAATATTACAAAATATTCGGTGTTCATGGTCTTTTTTCGATCTTAGCCATTATTTAACGTCATTATATGGTTAGAAGTCATGTACAATAAGGGCGATTGAGGACATTTTCACGGAAGTCTTAATTATGGGCAGGAGTAAATGTACATGTTGGAAATCCATGTGAAAAATGAGCAGAGCGTGACTCTAGTAGAGGTAAGCGGACGTGTGGATAGTATGTCCGCAGGTGAGCTAGGCGACGCGTTGTCGATGACAATTGAGCAAGGCGACGTTAAAATTGTGTTGGATTTAAGCGGCGTTGATTATATGAGCAGTGCTGGATTGCGCGAAATCGTCAGTGCACTTAAAAAACTAAAACGTGCTTCTGGCGATTTGCGTGTTGCTGAACCCACATCGCGCGTAATCGAAATTTTTGAGATGGCCGGATTAGATTCTGTGTTGCGTATCTTCCCATCACGGCAAGAAGCTATTGCCAGCTACTAAATTTTTGCCTAGAGTGTGCGAGGTTGCCATGACGGCTGAACAGGAATATCGACTTTCCGTAGCCGCCGAACTAAAACAGGTAGAAACTGCCTGTCGCTTTGTAGCCCACATCGCGGGGAAAATGGGATTAAGTGATGAAGTCGTGCATAAGTGCCATCTGGCGGTGGAGGAAATCTGTACGAATATCATCGAACATGGGTATGAATTCCGGCAAAATGAGGTGATTGAACTCACCTGCACTGTGTTACCAGACCGTCTACGGGTGACAATCGTCGATAGTGCGGCACCGTTTAACCCACTAGAACATGCCGACCCCGATCCTGCCTCATCCTTATTTGATCGACATGGCGGTGGGTGGGGTATCTTTTTTGTAAAAAAATTTATGGACAAGGTGTATTACACTTATGTCCATAACCGAAATCACCTGACAATCGAGAAACTTCTCGGCTAGTTTTCTCGCCAACCGTTGATGTTATCGAGATTAACCTGTCCGTAAGGCGGACGGTAGCCATGCACAACACAATCACGACCTTGCTCTGGTAGCTCGCGGCGTGCGATAAGTGCGTCACTGGGGTTAAAATGATTCCACACAGCGCGGCTGATGTCCTCTAACAACGGCCAAAGCTCCAAGAAGCCAACAGCAGTTGCTTCCTCACGCGGAGCATCTTTCCACAAAAACACAGAGATGATATATTCCTGCCCGTTGGGTGAGAAAACGATGCCAGCGTTGCTAACGACTGCTTGCGTGTTCAGCCAACCATTTTTGTGAGAAATAGTCACTTCCGGCGGAATGCCCCCCTGTAGCAAACGCTCTAAGTCATTGGCGCTCATCAGGTTTAACATCCGGCGGCATTCCTGCTGGTTAAACGCGCCTTCGTCAAAAGCGGAAATAAGCCCACTGCCGTAATTGGCGCAATCATAAATCATATTGAGTAACGTCCCCATATCTTCCGCCGTTGCCTGGTTAAAGGGGTCTGGACGGGTGTTGAAGTTGGCGTTGGGGAAGGTGGGCGGTACGGCGATAGAGCCAAGTTCGCGCCCGGGTTCTTCAAACGGTGCAGAGAGGAACGAATTACGTGCGCCTGCAAGTTGCATGGTGCGCGTTACGCTGGCGATGCCGTTAAAAACATTGCCTCCGCCGATGACTTCCATGATGACATTGGATGAGCTGTTTTCACTACACAGGAGCGAGTTTGCCATCAGCCAGGAATCATCCTGTGTTGGCTCTGATGATAGAAAGCGGAAATAATCAATGAGGATAGCGAGCTTTTGAGTACTGGCGGCAGAAAATGCGACATCACCTAAGATATTCATTTCTTCGCCTGTTTGCAAATCCATCACGAAGACGCCTGCTGTGGTCGTTTGTCCGTCGTAGATAAAGCCTCGCGAGTCCAGATAGTCAACGATGAGGTTACGCAATGTTTCCAGTGATGGCCGGTCAGAATCTGCACCGGAAAGAGGTAATGTGATTGTGCGGTTGTCTGTGCTCTGCAATGCGGCGTCGATTAAGTCCATAGAGCGTGCAACATCCAGTGTGCGGCCTTGCTCCCCTACAAATGTAGTTAATGTCACTACATCGTAGCCGGGTGACTGTGAAGACTGGTCATAGCGTTGTGCGATGTCTTCCAAAAATCCGCGTAGCAGATTGCGTTGGTAGTCTGCGGTAAGCGGAATGTTGGCGGTTTCCGGCTGGAGTTCTCGTTGGGCAAGATGGTTGAAGAAGCGCACCCAAAAACTGCCTCCAGCGTCGGTAAGGCCCAGTGCAGATGTGATCATCACTTCTACGCTGATGCGAAATCCAATAGTTGATGGGTCTAGGATGATGGGGCTATTGCCATAATACAGCGTTATCGGCTGGGTATAAGCACGCTCCAAAGTGATGCGTGCCTCTGTGCCGGACATGCCTCCGATATTCACACCTCCGGCGACAACATATGAGGGGATACGGTCGGTCTGCTGGCTGAAGGCCATTAGCTCCCGCACAAATAAGCCGATAGAGGCGGTGAACAATAAAACGGCGACGATTTTAAAATTTGGTAAAATGCGACGTGCTTTACGCCGGGTGCGTGGTCTCATAATTGGGGGTACCTCTTAGCTGGACAGCTTGTTGGATGGCTTGATAGTGAAATTTCATCATCTTGGGCAATTCATGTGGATAAAACCAACCATAGCTGAGTAGTTCAAAACTGAGTTTGCCAACGGAAAAATCATCTGCATGGCATAAATAGGCGATGTCGATGTGATTGGAGAACGGAACATCGACAAGGATAACCGCGCCTATTGTGACATCTAATTCCAGTTCTTCGCGCAGTTCGCGCTTGACAGTCATCGCCGGGTTCTCGTTGCGGTCTGTCCACCCACCGGGCAATCCCCAAGGGGTTTTAGGATGAAACACATGCTCTACCAGTAAGATTTGCCCTTGTGCATTAAAAATAATGCCGACAGCGCCTAATGAGTACTTATGCCGGAAGAAACGAAACACCCAATAAGGGATGATCAGTAGCCAAGGCAGACGGCGTAAGAAGTGAGCAAGACGACGAAACAACAGCACCCTAACATTGACAATAAGCTGGACGAAAAAGCCTTTGCAGGCGCAACGATGAGTCTAAACGAGAGTAGAGGGGTCGTCAACGGCAGGTTCGATAACCTAGCTATAACCGCGTCCTAACGGAGATATGTCACTTAGAACGTTTGTTAAATGCTATAATTTCGTTATACACAGTACACAGATGTACAACGGAGACTAAAACACCGATGGCTTTATCTGATTTTGTAGATGTATTTGTTCAGCCGACGGGTGAAGCAATCTATTTCTTGCTGTTCATCTTGTTGTGTTTGGTTGCCCTGCTGATGGCGTTTAGCCAACGGCACAAAGCGGAAGAAGACCGCACTCTGCCGCGTTATAGCTCTGCGCTCTCTGGCGTGGTGCTGATGTGGTTGGGGATTATGCTAGGCCGCGCATTACAAATCACCGATGCGGCGTTGTTGCCTATTTTAGAAGCTGGTGCCAGCGTATTGACACTGGTTTTTATAGGCTGGTCGTTTGTGGCGGCGTCGCACTTGCAGATGGTTGCTCATGCCTTTGCCGGGATTGTCGGTGTTGTGGTCATTATCGGCGCGGCACTCGGCGGTATGTCATGGCTAGAACAACCAGAAGCGACCTTCATCACGAGCCGATATGGTGAAATATGGCTTGGAGTTGGCCTAAGCCTGGGCATAGGGTTACTGCTATGGACGGCGCTCACCTTACGTCAAGTGGCGGATGTGCCTTTGAAGGTATTGTCATTGGCGGCGTTGGTGGGGGCTTACGGATGGGCGTTTGCCAACAGCGCGGAAGGGGTGGCAACTGATGCGAATTTGGGTGTTATCCGCTTAGGGTACTTAGCGGCTATGGCAGTGATGGCAGTCTTGGTGTATCGTGCTGTGATACGCCAATTGACACATAACCCAGTCGTTATAAAAACACCGCAAGCGGAGGTTACAGCCATGCCTAAGACCCCACCCCCATCCAATAATGAGCCAACAGTCACACCACAAGCGGCACAATCCCAGTCGGCGACGGAGCGTGAGTCCGTGCAGTTGATGCGAGCCTTAGGCTTTATGCTGGAAGATTCCAGGCCAGAGACCATTCCTAAACAGATTGTTCAGGCCGTGATGGATGTGCTGAAGGTGGATGTAGTCGCCCTGTTGCGAATGAAAGATGCTAACTATGCGGATGTGGAAGAAGGCTTTGACCGCTTTTTAGAACGCGATATTTCCGGGATGGCGATTAACCTCAGCAATCAACCGCGCCTGGTAAACAGTGTGGTTAGCCGATTACAAAGGGTGCTGAAGTCGCAACGGCATCAGGAGGAATTACGCGATTTATATACCCGGCTTGACCTGGATCAAATTGGCCCAACATACTTTCAGCCCATGTTCCGTGATCAATCGTTGATAGGGGTTATTCTGGTGGGACTGCCATACTCTAAGCGGGAACTTGCCCGTGCAGAGGAAGAATTGCTGAAAGGAATTGGTGTCATTGCCGGGAGTTTGCTCCAATTGAGCTATGCCGCAACAGACGCCCAACTGATGGCGGAAGAACGCGCCATCCACGCGATGGTCAGCCGGGTATCGCTCAATCTAGTAGATGACCAGGACGTGCTAAACGTCCGGCAGGAATTGCAAGATAGCCTACAACTAGCACGGGAGCAAATCACGGAACTGAGTCGGCAGGTCGTGGACTTAAAAGTTCAGCTAGAGCGCGAGCGTGTGCGTATTGTTCGTGATATGGGGGATGCTGATGACATGCTGAGTGCATCTCAGCAAATCACAACACTTGATTCTGAACAGCGCCAATTGCGTATAGAACGTGATGAACTCGCCGCACGTTTGCAAGAGGCACAAGTCGCGCTACGGGGCGCAGTGAGCAAAGACGACCTGCTGGTTTACCGCGAAATGCTGGATGTAATGCAACATGAGCGCGATGATTTGCTCGCTCAACGGGAGTCGCTGGAAGCAGAAATTGAAATTTTAAAGGCACAGGATGGCGGGTTGCCACATCCTGATGATATTGCAGGATTGCTCCGGCAGATGCAAACAGAAAGTGAACGCCTGCAACTGACAAACCTCAACTACCGCGAAAAGTTGGCCGGTGTATATGGGCAATTGCGGACGATGGGCATTGATGCTGAACAGGATGGCTTCGGCATGATAATCCAACGGTTGAGCGATGAACGTGACGCACTCGTGAATGAGAACGACGCGCTCCAAAAAGCGTTGACAGAATTAGAGCAATCGCCGCCGTCTACTTCCGATGAACGTATACAGATATTAGAGCATACCTTGAAGAATGTTGCGGCAGACCGTGAGGCGGCACTGAGGCAACGCGATGAACTCCAGCGTGATATGACCGACCTCCGCGATAAATTGCACGTTGTACGCCTGCGTTGGAAAGAACTTGAAACACAGACTAAACAATCTCAGGCAAAGATGCGTGCTGTGCAGGAAGAAAAGACTATTTTACAGGGCGAAATCCTGCGGTTGAACAACGAGCGCAGTAATTTGGTAAATCTGCGCGATACCTTGCGGGCGGAAAAACAGGCGCTAGAAATGGAACGCGAGCAACTGTTAGCACGTATGACAGGCGACCGTGCCCGTGTGGAAACATTGGGGGAAGCGGGCGTTGGCTCTTTAACGACGATGATTAGTGACCTGACCAAACAACGCGAAGACCTGGAAGTAGAACTGCATCAGCTAAAACAGACTCTCATAAGGGCACAGGATAAAATTGAACAGTTGCAAGCTGAAGTCCAAGATTACCAAACAGGAAACAGCAGTCTTGTACCAGAAAATGCAGACTTGTTGTTGGGGTTGGTACAGGAATTCCGCACACCGATGACGGGTATTGTGGGCTATGTGGAATTACTGCTGAGTGAATCAACAGGGATACTGGGCGATACACAACGCAAATTTCTGCAACGAGTATATATCAACGTGCAACGTCTGGAGGTCATGCTTGATGACCTCATCCGGGTGACGGAGATAGACGCGGGAACTTTGCGACTGACACCTACCAATGTTAATGTCGTGACATTGATAGAGGATATGATTACATATAGTGCCAATCGCTTCCGTGAGAAGTATCTGACGGTTAACCTAAAGATTGAGGGCGGCTTGCCAGTCATCCACACAGACCGGGATGCACTAGGGCAGGTTATCAGCCAATTGATTACAAATGCGTACCTCGTCACACCGCCTGATAGTGAGATTGGCGTGCGAATAGAGCGCATCCACGATGCAAAGATTAACGGCCATGCCGCAGACAGCTTGTGTATTACCGTAGAAGATAAAGGCGGCGGCATTCATCCAGAAGATGAGTCACGGGTGTTTAATCGTAAATTTCGGGCAGAAAATCCGTTGATTCAAGGTATTGGGGATACGGGTGTTGGTCTGGCAGTGGCTAAAGCGTTGATAGAAGCGCAAGGGGGCCGCCTATGGCTGGAAACGCAGGAAAATGTCGGGAACTGCTTTAGCTTTCTGCTCCCGATAACAAGTAAGCCGGAAGGAAAATCGGGCTAATGCGGCGTGACTTTGGTAACGAGATGTTGGCGGCGGCGGTGCTGATTGTTGTATTTATGACATCAGTCACGTTTGGTATTTTGCTGTCGTCTGCATCGCGGGATGAAGAGCTAGGCGCGGAAACGGCAACATCTGAAAGTATGACAGGGGATGGGTTGGCAGGGGTAACAATGGTTATTCCAGCGACTACAACCCCTGTGCATACCGTTACGCCACCAACGCACACGATGACCGCAACCAGTACCCGCAGTCCGACACAAACACTA
>DAIMZF010000002.1:94850-102509 GCA_036734085.1 Aggregatilineales bacterium | reverse complement strand
TAAAATACAGATTATCAGCAAGAATCGTGACAGCAGAATTTCAAAATTCATCCAGTGCATCAACATCACACAGGGGACGACTCTCGTCCACCCCTTCCGGGCGATTGCCTTCCGCATCCGGCAACACGCACGGGGTTCCCCCTGCATTCAGTGGCAAATTTTCACACGCTGGCAGATAGTCCTCATCACCACATACGGCTTCACCGTTTTCAAGGCGGGCGATGATGGAGTCAAGTTCTGTCTTGTCTAAAGGTTGTCGAATCTCAATCGGGCGGTCTAATAATGACAGCGGCAATGCCTCCAACCGTGACAAATCATAGGCACTAGGCAATTCCGGCACAGGGATAAGGCGGTAGGTATCTGGCACAATCGTCATATTAAACTGCATTCCGGCGAGTACCGGGTAAACAACATTATCATTCTGGGCTTTTAGCACAGCGGAGCCTTCCAGCGCGGTCACATCGAGATTTTGCCGTGTGCCCGCCTGAAACAAAATTGTAGACCCCATGCTCACTTCTACTTCGTTGACCACAAAGTTAACCTCACCCACACCACGCGGCGTTTGCACCAGCATTCCGCTTTCGGGGGCTTCGCGGCAACGGGCGTCACCAATGCCGGTTGTTAAGTAAAAGGACTGCATCGGCTGATACTCGCCGCTTTCAATCTGCTCCGGCGTTACATTGCTGACAAGTTCCACATCACCAAACAGGATGAAGGTTACGTTCTGGCCGGGCAATGTATCCGGCAGGCTGGCTTGCAGGCGCATAATCGCCACGCCCCATTCCCCCGTGACTTCATCCATCGGGGAAACACGCAAGGTCGATAAATTCAGCACATCGGTGATGTCGCCGACCTGGTCAAAGCTAACGCTGAGTTCGCTCTGTGAGGTCGCGTTAAGCAGAATATTTCCGTAGCAAATCTGGTTACGCCCGGTAGCACTACAGAACTGGTCTGCGGCTTGCAGGGCGGTTTCCACAATTGCAGGGCACGCCCCATTTCCCCCTGTCACCTGTGCGATGACCACCGCAGGCAGTGTTAGCACAAACATTAGCGCGTAAAATAAACGACGTTTCACAAGCATCACCTTCAATAATTTGCCACTATCTACCTATTTCACTCTATTCATGCCGGAAAATCAAGCGACTGTTCACGATTTTTTACAGGTGGGGCGATGTAGACGGGTTGTTTTTCTGTAATGGTGGAGGGATAGATGACAGTGCATCATCCCCCCACACACATCATAAACGCTGTTTAATCTCCGGCGATAGGCTCGCTATCGCGCAGACGTTCTGCGATAAGTTCCGCCACATCTTTCACGATTGGCCCGTCAGGGATTTCTGATTTTGCGGATTCAAACATCTGCATACAAAAGGGACATCCTACCGCGACAACCTCCGCGCCAGTATGGGTGGCTTCTTCGTAACGCTCAATGTTGACCGCTTTATCCCCGTGTTCTTCTTCCTTCCAGAACTGCGCCCCGCCTGCCCCACAGCACAGCGAATTACGCATGGTGCGTGGCATCTCGATAAGCTGTTCGCCACCATTCAGCGCCTTTAGCACGTTGCGCGGTGCTTGTACGATGTCATTATGCCGCCCTAGATAGCATGGGTCGTGGAAGGTCACATTTGGTGCATTGGCGGGCACAGCCTCTAACGGCACACGCCCCGCAGAGATGAGTTCTTCAATTAACTCCGTGTGATGTACCACATCATAATCGCCGCCAAACTGATGATACTCTTTGGCAATATTGTGGAAGCAGTGCGGGCATGTGACCACAATACGCGGCGGTTTTACCGCGTTAAGTGTTTCCACATTGGCGGCGGCGAGTTCCTGGTACAAGAACTCGTTCCCGGCACGGCGGGCGCTATCCCCTGTGCAGGTTTCCGCGTCGCCCAGCACGGCAAAGTTCACGCCTGCTTTGTGCATAATCTTCACTAATGAACGGGCAGTCAGTTGGGCGCGTGGGTCATAGCTAGCCGCACATCCCACCCAGTACAAAACCTCAAAGCCGGGATTTTCTTCAACGGTTGGCACGTCAAAATCCAGCCCATTAGCCCACCGGAAGCGTGCTTCGCCAATTTGCCAGGGGTTGCCCTGACGCTCCATCCCATTAAAGGCGGTCTGTAGCTCGGCGGGGAATTCGCCTTCCACCAGCACTTGATTGCGGCGGATGTCCAGAATATCCAGCATCGGTTCATTCCCGACAGGGCAAATATCCACACACGCTCCGCAGGATGTACACGCCCACACCGCAGACTCGCTAATAGCAGAGCCGATTAGAGGCGCAAGGCTGGCCTCGCCATTGGAGAGATTAATCATCTGGTCTTTAATCAAAAAGCGTTTGTTGACTTCGTAAGCGGCGGGCGATAATTCCTTACCCGTGATATATGCTGGGCACACGTCCTGACAGCGATTGCACATAATACACGCGAAGCCGTCGAAGATATTGGTCTTGGTTAGATGCTCCAGGTTTGCCGCACCGAATTGCTCTTTCTCGTCGTCTTCAAAGTCCAGTTTTTCCATCTCGCCCAATGAGGTGCGTTCCGGGCGGGTGAGGAAGTTCAACGGAGCCATGAACAGGTGCGCGTGCTTGGTATATGGGAAGTAGGGCAGGAATAGCAGAATGCCGCCCAATGCCAACCACCAGAACAGATGCCGCATGACTTCTAAGCCGTCCGCGCTCATGCCAGCGAACAGGGGCGAAACCAATGTGGCGAACGGCATCCACAAATCCGCGCCGTTGTATTGCTGGACGACGACCACCGCCTCCCCTAAAAACCGCGCGCCGACGTGTATGAGGATAAATCCGGCGACAATCATCGAATCGTTAAAGACTGAGCCTTGCTTCACTTTAGGATGTAACAAGATATTATCGTGATATTGCAATTCTTTTTTACTGGGCAGGTACAAACGCCGCACGATGAAGTAACTCACCCCGGCGATGACGGCAATGCTCAGCACATCACCCAACAAGCGGTAAACATCATAAAGGATGCCAAAGCTCTTAAGCGTACCCTCAAAGCCGTTGATGTAGCCAATCAGCACATCCAGCGCGTTGATGAGAAAATAATAGGTAAACCCCCACACAACAGCCAGATGGATAAGGCTCGTCACGGTGCGCGTCTTGAGTGTGGTACTCTGGGTCATATAAACGCGGAGCGCTGTCCATGCGCGTTTAGGCAGATTATTCAGGTGGAGCTTGCCCTCTCCGCGATTAATCACCAGCCAAACTTCGCGGAAGCCGCTATAAGCCGCCCCAATTGCCATTAAAGCCAGCAGAAAAAAGATTATTTTTTCAACAGATGTCAGCATCGTTTGCCGTTCCTTAACTGTCCAAATTCTATTTATTGCGGGTAATTTAACCACAGTTTGATTACATCCGCCACTGATTAGTCGTGGGCTATGTGGCAAAGACGCTCACTAGGTACTAAATTTCGCAGTGTAATCTTAGCCCTCTTAAAAGCGTCAAGACGCCATATAACATTCCAGAAGGCAAAGACCAAACAAGAAAGAGGAACCCGTGTTACCAGACTTTACCCCTGTACAAAAAGGCGATGTGAAAGTGCTAGAATTCGCCAAAGACTACACCTTAGATGATTTACGTGCAATGACGAATGAAAGCATCAACACATTATTGAGCTTCATTCATGGACTTAATGACGCTGATGTCACTTTTGACCCCATCGACCCGGAAGCAGATGACCCGTATGCTATCGAAGGTGAGGAAAAAATCGGCTGGAGCCTGGCGCATCTCGTCGTGCATGTTACCGCCAGCAGTGAGGAAGGCGCGGCATTTAGCTCTCTGTTAGCGCGGGGCATCGCGGCGGCGGAGCGTCCGCGTTATGAGACAGCATGGCGCGACATCACCACCCATGCCCAATGTGTACAACGTCTGGAAGAAAGCCGCCGGATGCGACTGGCGTATCTGGATACATGGCCGGATGTACCCTTTTTGGATGTCTACCGTGTCCTGTCGGAACGCTTTATCGAGCGATTTGGGCCGATGAACGCGCCGGCGGCGTATCTATTCGGGCTATCGCATGAAGTAGGGCATTATGAACAATTCCGCGATGTTCGCCAGCAGGCATTGGCGGCCAAAGCAACTGCTGGTTAAAAACGTGCCAGCTAAAAACGCGGTACAATAACGCCATAGCATACAACGCAAATAGGGCATGACACAGATTGCCCTATAAAAAATCCGGCTTGTTGTCCTCATCATGATGGTGATGACAATAAGCCGGAAAACAAATCTTTATTTTGCCTACTAAGCCCTGTTGAGAAGACCCTATGCCAGCAGACGCCATCAGCCTAGAAGTGTTTAAAAATCTGTTTGCCTCCGTTGCGGAAGAAATGGGCGTTACCCTGCAACGTGCGGCACTGAGTCCTAACATCCGCGAACGGCTGGATTTTAGCTGTGCGTTGTTTGACCAAGCCGGGCGCATGGTGGCACAGGCGGCACACATCCCGGTGCATCTGGGCAGTATGCCTGCGTCCGTTAGTTATGCCATCCGCGCCTTTGAAGAACACATGCCGGGTGATGTTATTGTGCTGAATGACCCCTATCACGGCGGCACTCATCTGCCGGATATTACAATGGTCTCCCCCATTTTTGCAGGGGGTGAGCTACTTTACTATGTCGCCAGTCGTGCCCATCATGCGGACATCGGCGGCATGTCGCCCGGATCGTTGCCGAATAGTACTGAGTTATATCAGGAAGGCGTTATCATCCCGCCGGTTAAACTGGTGCTGAGCGGTTGGTTTAACGATGGCGTGCTGAACATCATCACCGCGAATAGCCGTGCGCCAGAAGAGCGAATCGGCGATATTGAGGCGCAATTAGCCGCCCACCGTGCCGGGATTAACCGCTTGCTTGATATTCTGGTGGAGCAAGGCATCGAGCGCACCGCAGAACATGCCGATGCGCTCATCGACTATGCACAACGCATGACACAGGCGACGATTGCGAATATTCCAGACGGTATTTACCAGTTTGAAGATGTTTTAGAAGGCGACGGCCAAACAGAGCTTGACATCCCGATTCGGGTGGCTGTTCATGTCACAGGTTCCGCGATGACGGTAGACTTTACCGGGAGTGCGGCGCAAGTCGCCGGAAACGTCAACGCAGTAGAGGCGATTGTACGCTCCGCAACATGGTATTGTGTACGCCTGCTGGCCGAAGACGATATTCCGATGAATCATGGTTGCTTTGAACCTGTAACGGTCATCACGACAGAGGGAAGCGTACTCAATCCAGTTTTTCCGGCGGCGGTGGCGGTGGGCAATACGGAGACCAGCCAGCGCATTGTGGATGCGGTGCTTGGCGCACTGGCACAAGCCCTGCCGGATAAAATCCCGGCGGCTAGCCAAGGCACGATGAATAACTTAACTGTGGGTGGCGTGCTGAACGGCCAGCAATTTGTGTACTACGAGACCATCGGCGGTGGGCACGGTGCAAATCCGCAGGGGAATGGCCTGAGTGGACGGCACAGCCACATGACCAACACACTGAATACGCCTGTTGAGGCCTTAGAGTACGCGCTCCCGTTGCGGGTATTGGCTTACGCTTTGCGTGAAGGTAGCGGCGGGATGGGGCAATATCACGGCGGGGATGGCATTCTGCGGATATACGAATTTTTGGCTCCTGCCACCGTCACGGTAAACAGTGAGCGCCGCCGCCATGCCCCTTACGGTTTACATGGCGGTGAGACAGGTCAGCAGGGTAAGAACACACTGCATCATGAAGGTCATGCGGTAGACATTCCAGCCAAGCATACTCTGCAGGTGCAGGCAGGCGACAAGCTCACGATCCAGACACCCGGCGGGGGTGGCTGGGGGCGGAAGCCTACATAAACAGCCTGAGCTTCTCAAAATCTTTGCGGAAAATCTCCTTATCGCTGGCACGGTAAAGTACCACTGCGGGGTGATAAAGCGGCACGATATACACATCACCATAACTGACGGATGCTTTCATCAGTTTGCCGCGTTGCTGGCTTATCTTTGCTTTCTTTTCCGGCGAATTAAACTTATGTAGGATGTGAGACATCGCAAAGCGCCCCAATGTCACATACACTACCGGCTGAATAATATCCAGCAGACTATCAACAAATGGGCGGTAAAACGCAATTTCTGCCGGTTGAGGGTCACGGTTGTCTGGCAGTCTGTCCATCACAACATTGGTCATATAAACATCATCACGCTTGAGGCCAATCAAGGTAAACATCTCATTGAGTACATCACCCGATGGCCCCTGAAACGGTTGCCCGACTTCCGCATCATACTTGCTTGGCGCTTCGCCGATAAATAAAATATTGGCATTCACATTGCCTGCACCCAACACCGGATAGTAGCGATTCTCCGTGCGATATTGATACAGGGGTGACTCCATCGCCCCGACGAGTTCCATACGAAGTTTTTTTATTGCGGCTTCACGCTCGATGAGGATGTTTGCATCTACCGCAGGCTTTAAGGGCGTTAAGGCGTTCGTTTTGCGTTTGGCATCAATCGTCGCGGAACGGATGGCATCGGCCAGACGCTTTACATCTTCCGGGAATGCGGCATGGCGTAAAGTGATGGCGTTACGGCGGGCTAACCCCTGAATATCCTCTGGAAGATGGTGCATATTGGGCATAATGGCTTGCCCTACCAGAACAGGGATGATAAATTTTTCGTGCTTGAGCGCGGCGGCAATCTCCAGGCGCACAAAGTCATTCCATTGGGCAAGGCGGGGTTGGCCGTCTTCATTGGGGACATTCAGCCAACTTGTGCCGATAACAGCGACAAAAACATCACAGTTAGCGACGGCTTCATCCAGCTTGGCGACAAAATCCACACCTGGCTCAATATTGACCACATCTATAAAAATATCCTGTGCGTCAAAATACTGGCTGAGGTGGTCATATAACCGCCCGACATATCCTTCGCTATCCTGCCTGCGATAGTTGATAAAAATACGACTCATCATGCCCCCTTAATTCCCTTGCCCCCATTGTAACCCTCAGCAGAGGCTTAATCCAAGCGGCTGGGCGGATTGATACGACAACCGGGCGGATGCGGGCTATCACAATCCGCGAACCAAGCGTCTTCACGATCAAAGCGGATGTCTATAATCTGGCGGTCGGGGTGTTGCTCGATGAACCTATCGCGCAAGTTCGCATAATCCCACGCGACGATAATCTCTGCCTCTAAATAAGGATCGGTGAGCGCCATCAATGAGCCATACGAGCGCCACACGATGTTATCCCCTTTAGCAATCACAAGAATGGGGCGGTCATCTACGCGACGCGCTAACACACTGTCTATAGCCTCCGCAGAGACACGGTTAAACTGGTGCAAAATGCTGATGCGTGGTGTGCTGTAGCTGTATAAACCCCATACTAACAAGGCTAAGAAAGCAATATATAGGCTGGCAGTCAGGGCGGCGCGGTTCAGCCGTTGGATGAGCCATGCAAGCGGCAACGCACCCATTAAAGCCAATGCGGTGAGCGCCTCAAAGTAGTAGCGTGTGCTATAGCGTTGCGCCCCCACCCAATACGCCATGTGAATGTAAATCAGCGCCACGCTAACCATGCCCAATAGCCACGTCCACACAGCCTGTTGATTGCTCGTCTGCTGACGAAATGCCAGCCATAGCGCCGGAAGTAACATCAACACAAGGCCGCC
>DAIMZF010000002.1:0-94750 GCA_036734085.1 Aggregatilineales bacterium | reverse complement strand
AAACCGAATAAATCCGCCGCCATCATGGATAGGTCATAGCGGGCCTGGCGCACCCCTTTGCTGATGGTATGGCCGTTAAGCCCGTAGCCTTCCCCAAAGCCCAAGCGGTCATAATCCCACACCAGCCGATACAGATTTTGTGAAGCATCGCCGGTCGTCGCGTGATTAAAAGCGGGCAAAACAGGCGCGAAGGCCAGCGCACACAACGCCAATGCAACATATGGGCGGGCGGCTGAAATCAATGTATGTGGCTGGCGGATTTTGGGCGCTAGTCGAAGCGCAGTCCAAAGCGCGAAGGGGAATGCCACCGCCGCCGCCGTAGACGGGCGTATAATCAGCAAAAGGCCGAGCGCAACGCCAGCCGCGACCGCCCAGCGTAACGGATGCCTGCCTACCGTCGTGCGCCAGTAAAACCACATAAACGCGGTTGTAATCGTCAGCGCGGCGGTGTGCGGCATGAGCGTTCCATTGAGCAGTAACGCCATCGGAGAGAACGCAGTCAGCGCGGCGGCAACCAGCCCGGCATGTGGGCTGAATATCTCGCGGCCAAGCCGATAGACTAAGCTGACAGTGAGCATGGCGCAAAAGGCGTTAATCACCCATGCCTGCCCTAATCGCATCCCGACAGCTAACAAGGCCGGCCAGCCGGGATGGTATTTCCCGAAGCGGCTTTCAGTCTCGCGCGATGTAATGATGAAGGGTTGCCAATAGGCACGGGCGTATTGGGGAATAGGCGCGGTGACTTCCCCACGTGCGAAGATACGTGCCTGAAAGTTGTAAGCGAGTTCGTCCTCAAGGTGGGGCAAACGGTCAAAAACGCGGCCACTCACCAGCGCGGCCATGCCAAATGCGAAGAAGGCCAATGTTAAGGCGGCGGCATTTTGCCAATTAACTGGTAGACTCATGTAAGCGTAACCTTTGGTTTAGTCTCCTAAAACGCGCAATAATTTTTTCCCTCTTAGTTAATGTGAGAGATTTGCACACTTTGGGTGGGTTTAACTATCGCGGTTTAGCTGGCATAGCTTACATTCCCTATGCAATAATCGTGTGTTAGAATAAACACATGATGCTTAAGTTCTTCGCCAACACGCGCCGCTAAAAAGTTTGGCACTTGGCACTCTGTTAGCCCTTCGATATAATACCGTAGTTTCGTATCAGAACAAGGATTTTATCATGAGAGTTATCCTGCTAGATTACGTGTATAAACACGGTGTCGCGGGTGAAGTCATCGACGTTGCGGACGGTTTCGCACGGAATTTCTTAATCCCTAAACGTTTGGCTGTAAAAGCAACTGAATCTGAATTAAAGCGTGCGTCTAAACTGCGCGAGCAGGCCGCCGCAAAACGTGCCGCCCTAGACCAGCACATGAATGAACTGGCACGTATCATTGACGGTGTAGAACTCATCTTCGGTCGGCGTGCCGCTTCTACGGGCAAGCTGTTCGGCTCCGTTACCGCGCAGGATATTGCTGATGCATTGATGGAAGCCACCAGCGTAGACATCAACCGCCGCCGTATTGGTCAACAGGGTGTGCGCGAAATCGGCACACACGATGTTGTCGTGCGGTTGGGCAACGAAATCGCCCCCGTGCTAAAGGTGATTGTGGTGCGCGACGACGAACTCGCGGACTTCCTGGCCGCCCGCGAAGCTGGCGAAAATGTGGAAGTGCCACAAGCACAGCCCGAAGCAGAAGAACCCGCCCCATTCGTTTTTGAAGTTGAAGAAGCCCAAGCACCGGTAGAAGAAGTTGCCGATGTTGACGAGGCCGACACCACAACCGAGAACGAATCCTAACACAAATTGCAACGAACAAATGGAGAGTGACCCCTACGGCACAGGCCGCCTGGGGTCACTTTTTTTAAATTATGGATGCTTACTCACTAGGACGCTACCTACGCGAAACACGCGAAACACTGGAACTGACGCTGGATGACGCGGTCAATACGCTCAAAATTCGGCGGCGGATTTTGGAGTCCTTCGAGCAAGGCAATTTTTCCATAGGCGACGCCTCCGACGTGCAGATTCGCGGGTTTATCCGCAATTATGCGCGTTTTTTGCGGTTGGATGAAACCGTCATCTTGCAATACTATCAATCCGCATTATTAAATCAGCGCACCGGGCGACGGGGTGGCAAACGTGCGGAAAAACCAACCCGCAGGCGGGAGCGCACAGCAAGCGATAAGCCCGGCAAAAAAGCGATAAAGCAGAGCAGGCGTAACCGCCGTCCACCGGATGAAGTCGCCGTCCTGCCCACTGTCCCACGCAAATTAACCGACACCAACCCCACCATGCCGCGCCCAGTTATCGCGGGGGCGATGATGGGTGAACAACGCGAAGCTGAGCGCGACCGTGTGAACAGCATCGTCAATGTGATTATTATTTTGCTCGTTGGTGGCATGGCGCTGGCGATTATCTTCTTTGTGATGGTGGAGCTACTCAGCCAATCCGACTCTGCGGCAGATGGTGAATCTCCGGATATTCTGCGGCAACTGCCACAACAGCCTTCGCGCACACCCGCGCCGACCTTCACGCCGCGCCCAGTCGCCACCGACCAGCCACCCCTGCAACAGATTTATACCGGCGTTGGTGTCGCAGTGACGATTGAAATGCAACAACGCGGTTGGTTGAGCATCCAAACAGACGGACGGGATCAATTCGCACGGGTATTTGTACCGGGTGAATTGATTGAGTTTAATGCCCTGGAAGAAATCGTCGTGCAGACCTCCAACGCGGCGGCGCTGAACGTCATCTACAATGGGCAACAACAAGGGTCATTTGGCGCACGCGGACAAGCGGCAACCATCACCTTTACGCCGGAACGTTACGCCATAAACACCGGGCCAGGCCCGCAACCATTGATTCCGCCTACTGCCACCGAATCGCCCACGCCGGATAATCTGGCCGCCACGTTGATGTCCGCACGCACACCGACCTCTACACCCGGCCCCAGCCCGACGCCAACGATAACGCCGTTACCCAGCGATACACCCACCATCACGCCGACACCGAGCGATACGCCCATACCCAGCAATACGCCCACCATCACACCGACGCCGACTGTAACGCTGACGCCGAGCATCACACCGACGCCAAGTAACACGCCCACCATCACGCCGACGCCGACGGAAACACTCACGCCGACGATTACATTCACGCCCTCACCGACGGCGGTCTTGCCACCCCGCAACACGCCGGAGGGCAACACACCGACGCCCACAAAATCAGGTTCATCGTAAAGTTATTAGAGGTCATCAAATCATGAGCAAACGCAACCAGGATAATTACTATCTCGTCAGTTTGGGGTGCAGTAAAAACACCGTTGATTCGGAGAGCATCGCGCAGATTTTAAGCAAAAACGGGATGCGCGGCGTGGGCGACCCGGCCAAAGCAGAAGTAATGATTGTGAACACCTGCGGCTTCATCGACGCCGCCAAAGAAGAATCCATTGATACGCTAAAGGAATTGGTTAATCTGCGGCGAGATGGGCAACTGGTCATCGCCGCCGGATGCCTGAGCCAACGCTACGGGGCGGATTTAATCCAGCATGTGCCGGGCTTGGATGGCGTCATCGGCACGCGGCGCTGGATGGATATTTTCGACCTTGTGACACGCCTCCGCACACGCAAACACCCGGAGCCGATGTATCATCTGCCGACAGACGCGGCAACCGTCGGCCTTGACGAACGCGGGGTTCTGCGTGCCAGCGTGCAGGGTGCAAGTGCTTATCTCAAAATTGCGGATGGTTGCCGCAGACCGTGTGCATTCTGCGCGATTCCTAAAATCAAGGGGACGGCAGTCAGTCGTCCGGTGGCAAACATCGTAGCGGAAGCCGTGCGCTTGCAGGAACTAGGCGTCAAGGAAGTAATGCTTATCGCACAGGACAGCACCGATTACGGCTACGACTTAGGCTTAAAAGATGGTCTGGCGCATCTGTTAGATGAAATTGTGCAGGCCGCGCCGGGTATCCCATGGCTCCGCATCATGTACGCTTATCCGGGCTATGTGACGCCCGGCCTGATGGAAACCATGGCGAAGCACCCCCAAGTATTGCCCTACCTGGATATTCCGCTACAACACGGCCACCGGGAAACGCTGAAGCGTATGAAGCGCCCGGCAAATGTGGAGTGGGTGTACGATACAATCGGCAAGTTACGCGCCACCATCCCAGAGCTTGCCGTCCGCACGACGTTTATTGTCGGCTATCCCGGTGAGACAGATGAAGAATTCGACGGGTTGCTGAAGATGGTACGCGACCTGCAATTCGACCGCGTAGGAGCCTTTAAATATTCCTACGAAATCGGCACACCAAGTGCTACCCTGTCCGACCATGTGCCGGATGATGTGAAGCAAGCCCGGTGGGAAACGCTGATGGAACTGCAACAGAACATCAGCCTGGCTAAAAATCAGGCGATGGTGGGTAAAACAGTGGATATTCTGGTTGAGGGGCACGGAGTTGGCGAAGACGAAGACGGCCTTGAGACAGGTGACACGCTCAGTTTAGGGCGCAGTTACCGCGATGCGCCAGAGATTGACGGCTATGTAATTGTAGAGGGTGAACTGCCCATCGGGGAAATTGTGCCTGTACGCATCACAGGGGCGACCACTTACGACCTCATCGGCACAATGGAGTTAGCCGGGCCGCAGGTCATCCAGCCCGGCCAGGTCATCAGCGAAGGCATGATTGACCTGGACTCCATCCAGTAAGCCTTTGTTACACCTATTTCACCTATACAGGGGCACAGCCTGCTTTGTGTCCCTGCAAAATCGCCCGGTTTTGACCTGAACATTAGTCAGTAAAACGCCCCAGACCGATGATAAACCGGATGCGTGGTGCGCGGCGGCCTGTGCCGATGATATTTCGTTCATAGGTAACGCGCAATCCGAGAATTAAGCCGTAGCGACTACCCAACCGCCTACCCAGTCGGTATTCCACGCCGAAGCCTAGACGCCCATAAAGCCCGCCGCCGCCGGCAACATATTGCAGGGCAGTCTGCTGATATAAAACCACGCCATCGCCGCCGCCACCCACCCCTACAAGCGGATAAATATACAGTCTCCGCCGCCCGATATGAAACATCCGGCCTGCATTGAACATCCCACCACCCCCGCCTGCGCTGAGTGTGTAGTGGCCTGTGCGTTGCGTAATGCCACCGCCGCCGCCATCCATATCATAAAGTTTTTGATCGCTGGCGGCGTACATCCCACCGCCGAACTCCGGTGCAGTTGCCTGCATCTCCGCACGGGCATTATCACCGGATTGTGCGGGCACGGTGTAGCGGCGTGGCGACAGGCTCAAGTAAATCACGCGGTCGTGGTAGCGCGGACTAGCAATGATTGACAGCAACCCGCGCCACACCGCCAGAGTCATCGTTATTTTTAAGCGGATAATCCGTTTCACAAAGTACATAAGCCGTGCCTTTGCGTAAGCGTTGCCGTCTTTTTAGCGTTATTATACCTGCTACTCATAGCGGAAGCGTGCAACCGCCACGCCAAAACAAACCACCGCCACACCTAACAATACACTCACGGGCAGTAATACATCTGCCAGGCCGCCGCCGTAGAATAACAATTCACCAAACCCGCGCATCGCCCAACCCATCGGCGTGAGCATCGCAAGGTTCTGCATAAAGGGCGGCACAATCTCCAACGGCCACCATGCCCCGCCAAGCGGCGCAGTCGTCAGCACAAAAAACGTGATAATGCCATTGGCCTGCATCTCGGTCTGGATGAGCGTAGCCAGTAAAAACGTGATTGCGGAGATGCAGGCCACAAACGCAATCATCATCAGCAACAACGCCGCCCACTGATTGCCAAAGCTCACGCCAAGAATCATACCAAAGCCAAAGGCCACCGCGTACTGTATCATGCCCATCACAAAGCGGGCGGCTATCTTGCCACCTATAACCTGTGTGCGGGATACTGGCATCATGACAAGGCGTTGGAGCGTCCACTGTTTGCGCTCTTGTAACAGAAGCACCGCGCCTACCAGCACGGTAAACATCACGTACATACTGCCCATACCCGGCACAGATTGACGAAAGCCGAGATTATCATTCCCGTCTGATGTAGCGCCACTGGAGCGATACACCACGAGTTCAGATTGTGCCGCCCAGATTTGTGCCGCCTGTGCATAAACGCGCTCACGGAACGCGGATTCATCCTCGCCGCCTAGCGTCGTCACAGCCAAGCCGCCCACCTGTGCCGCCACCGAAGCACCACTCACACGTTGAACAGCAACCTGCACAGATTGAACAAGAAAGTCGGGTTGAAGCGGGTCAATATCCGACCGATAGACGATGTTAATGGGCGTGCCCTCCAGCACGGAAGACTCAAACCCGGCGGGGATTTCCAGCGTAGCGCGGACGGTGCCGTTTGTCAGGCGTTCCAGTGCGGATTCTGCCGAGAGCGTGCCATCTGTTAAACCGCAGATGTCATTCATATCGCCGCTCAGGTTATTGTCCATCGGGCATAGCACCAGACGCGGGTTAGCCTGACGCAGAGACTCTAAGAATTGGGCAGAAAGTAGTGTGGAATCAGCATCCAGCACATCCAGCAGGATGCGACTGTTGTTGTTACTGTCGTCGCTCGTTGCGCCATTCACAACGCCGATAATCAGGATAAATACGATGGGCAGGACAACAAGATTAAGCCAGATTCCGCGCTCACGGAAGCTAATGCTGAGGTCATTCATGGCAACATCGAATATTTTTTTCATGTCAAATTCCCCATTAGATGTCCTGCCGCCGCAGGAAAACAATCGCACTCAGCACGAACAATAGGCCGCCAATCACCAATAACGCGATGAGGTTTAGCGCAATATCGTTATTGCCCTCTGCTAACTTCAAAAAGGCTTCTTGCCCCCAACGGACAACCGATAAACGGGTAATGACATCAAACGCAGGTGGGATTTGCCCGATTTGAAAGAAAGCCCCGCCTGCCGCCCCCATAAACAGTGCAATCACACTGCCGACAATCCCGGCTTGCTCCGGTGTTCTGGCAACTGCGGCTACAATCATACCAATGCCGGATGTTGCCAGCGCCAGCACCAACAATGTGATGCTAATTAACAGCCAGTTCGTCCCCCAGATGAGCGCGAGTTCGCCCTCTAATAAGCTGGCAACCACCATAAACGCGATGAACAGTAACACCAGTTGCAAAATCACATTAGCAAACGTGGACAACAGCTTACCCAGCAGAATATGCGTGCGCGGTGTGGGCGAAACCATCATGCGCTGGAACGTCCCATTGCGGCGTTCTTCCAGGATGTTAGTCGCGCTCCCGTTGGCGGTGAACATCGCAAAGAAGACGGCCTGCGCCGCGCCGAATATCACCAATAGATTAACGGACTGTGCATCTGGTTGGATGGATTCTTGCGTGATGCTGACGGTAGCACCATTTGATGTAAAAGCGGCGGTGAACACGCACGGGTCAAGGTTCATCGCTTGTGCGCCCATACCTTCTGCAATCAAACTCTGGATCGTCGCGGATACGGCGACCTGCCCCACCAGCATCTGCCCTACAATACCCTCCGTGACACTTTGTATCACGCTGGCACTGATCGGGCGGTTACTGTCTGCATAGACTTCTATCGGCGGCGGATTAATCGTCATATTCGTGGGAGAAAATTCCATCCGGGCGCTAAAATCCGCCGGAATGATGATGGCGGCGGCGTAGCGACCACCGTCCACACCAGCGCGGGCGCTGTCGGCGTCATTCAACAGAACAGCATCGGTTAAGTCCAGCAGAAAGGTATCACCGTTTGCGCTATCCGTCTGCGCGCCACTGTCGCCACAATCCAGCGCGGCGGCACTTGTAGCTTGATTGTCCGCATCTGGCACAAGTAAATTCACAAAAATAGCGCCGTTCGCACCTTCATCAAAGTTGACCAGCGCAACTGGAATATCACGCAGAGGCGCACCGCCGCCTGTAATATCACTGAAGGCTAGCGCGATAATCGTCGCCAGCACAAGCGGAGTCGCCAGCATAAGTAATAGCAGGCTTCTGTCGGTATACGTTGCGTAAACATCTTTAGCAATGATGGCTAAAATCTTATTCATGATGACTTAGTCTCTCAAGGCTCGCCCGGTCAGGTTAAGGAAGACCGCTTCTAAGTCCGGCTCGCGCACTTCGATAGATTGCACCGGGACGCCATTCAGCGCGGTGATGATGCCAGATAATGCTTTGCGTCCGCCCAGCACCCGCACGACGATCACGCCTTCGACCGTTTGCCCGCTACGCACAGCCACCATAGACCCTGTGCCGCGTTTATCCACGATCGGCACGTCGCTTGCAGGCGCGTCCGCGATGGGGATAAGTTCTACCTGCTCATAGATTGCCGAGCGCACGCCCGGAATAGCGCGGATACGGGCTAAAGTGGAATCATCGACGGTTTCTTCGCCCACATTGATGATAATGCGGTCTTCTTCGCCCACTTGCTTGGTGAGTTCCGCCTGTGTACCCAGCGCGATAATCTCGCCATGATCAATAATGCCCACGCGGTCACTCAATTCCTGCGATTCTTCCATCAGGTGCGTCGTGTAAAGTACGGTCATGCCATATTCATCGCGCAGGCGGTAAACTGTGTCCAGAATGCGGCGGCGGTTCTGTGGGTCAATGCCAACGGTGGGTTCATCCATGTAGACCAATTGCGGCTTATGGAGTAACCCCACGCCGATATTCACGCGGCGCTTCATCCCGCCGGAAAATGTCTCTATGCGGTCTTTTTGACGGTCTGTCAGGTCGATAAAATCCAGCACTTCGTCTACGCGGTGCGCTAGCTCGCGCCCACCTAAGCCGTACATCTTGCCGAAGAATTCCAGATTCGCACGGGCGGAAAGCACCGGGTAGAGTGCAATTTCCTGCGGAATAACACCAATAAGCCGCTTTGCCTCTAGCGGTTGCTTGGTGATGCTATAGCCGCCGATTTTGGCATCGCCGCTTGTGGGGTTGATGAGGCCGCTAATCATGGAAATCGTGGTCGTTTTGCCCGCGCCGTTAGGCCCCAACAAGCTGAAGATTTCGCCTTTGTAGATGTCAAGGTCTACGCCCTTTACTGCATGAACCTCAGTATTATCTTTGCGCTTGTAAGTCTTCACAAGCCCACGCGCTTCTACAATGGTCTGCATGATATCTCCCTATGAGATGAATAAACATTCTGATTTAGCATACGTGTGTGGACGTTGAAGGTTGCAATTTTGCTGAGAAATGGGGGTGGAATCACAAAAAAGAGAAGGCCGCTTGTGCCTTCTCTCGTCAGTATTTATTCAACTGTGTTAATACTCGATATACCGCTTCCAGGCATCCGGGCCGCTCCCCACCGCAATCACCAGATAGCTGGTGCGGGGGGTCTTCGGCTCCCACCTTAAGCGCATACCGGCCTCATTGGGCAAGCGGCTTCCTTTGCGATGGTTGCACGCGGAACACGCGCAGGCCGTATTTGTCCACGTATCCCGGCCTCCCCGCGAACGGGGAATAATGTGGTCAATGCTGAAGTCGCTCTTAGCCAGCACCTTTCCCTTGACCAGCGATCCCGGCTTTACACCACAATAAATGCAGATGTAATTGTCCCGCACCAATACACCTTTTCGGCTCCAATGGGCTTTACGACGGGGCACATTGATGTAGGTGCGAAGCGCGATAACTGAGGGCACCGGGAATTTATCGCGGACGGTGCGTAGGAATTTACCGCTTTCCTCAACCACGATCGCCTTACCGGCCATAATCAAGTTAATCGCTCGTGGGATAGTGATAATAGAAAGCGGCTCCCAAGTACTCCCATTCAGGAGTAGTACCCTGTTTTGAGAAATAGAAACTTGAGACACAGGTTCAATTAACCTCACATAACGAAGGGTTTATTTACCATAATTATACAGCTAATCGATTAAGTCTGCTTTAAAAATTGGTGTCAGTAGCCTACTTAACGCTCATGTTAAGCATAGCAGGCTACTGGGTTAGAAAACTATAACCTTGTGCAGGTTGTTCGTCCGATTCTCGGTCTGGTTGATTATCCATTTGATAGCGCCTGTTTTGTTCACTGGTCTGCTTATTTTACGCCTCAACCCGTGCTGGTATTTCCCCGTTTATCACGCTGATTACAATAAATCTGTCCCTAGCCGTAAAACTCATATCGTTCTGTATTGCGGTCGCTCTGTTAGTTAGTTGCGCGACCGTCTGTTCCTCATACTGTGAGCATGTTTTAGGAATAGCGCAGTCGCAAAAAGGATGTGCTGGTTGGCATAAAGCCATCGTTGATACGGATTAGCTCGTTGTGAACTAATGCCATCGGACGTTAGTCCGCCGTCACTATCGCCTTTGTCGGCACACATGACGTTTACTCCTTTCGTTGCGCTTGTTTCGGTTGTTAATTTAATGAAAAAGGACGCGAGTCAGCTTTTTTGGTCTTAGCAGTCTCGCGTCCTTTGTTTCATCCATAAGGACAGGCTATGTGGTTGTGGCCGGTACTATCCCTGTTACAGGTACAGACCTCCTTCCACCACATAACCAGACTGGCGCACGACGGAGCTACGTTCTAACATAATCGCACTACTCATATCGGACGCTATATCGTCAGCATATGAGGCTACAATACCGCCACTAAGTGGTGGTGTATGTGTGAATATGTAATTTCGTAGCAGTCGTTGATTAATCATTTAGATTACCTTATGCACCTTTTTCGATAGATGTTGAATTTAACATCGCCAGGATACTCTCGCCTGTGATGAACACACGGCGCATTCCGTCCGGTTTGCTCACACGCAGGTGGCCTTTCTTGATGAGGCGCTTAAGGGTACTCAGGCTGATGCCCAGTGCCTCTGCCGCTTCTTGTCGAGAGTAGACCGCGCCTGTTTCAATGCGTGGCTTTTCCATGATGTTAATTCCTTTTCTACTAATGCTCACATTATCATATAGTATAGCGGTCGTCAAGAGATTTAATCAACCCTTAAATGACCTCAAGGGGTCAAGCGGGGCAAAAGGGTTGACAACCCCGCTAGCCCTGCCGCATAATACCGCGTATAAAAGCGATGATAGAGACAGTCCGCGAGAATGTGTGCTAACAGGGAGCCAACAGCCCCAGACTGCAAGCTGTGGCAAGCACAAACGCGGAATTCCCTCTGGAGTTGGGGGGTGAACGGCTGGGCGGAAAAACCGCTAGCTTAGTAGTCTTGCCCGTTATTGTGCCAACGTCACAGGCACGCCCGATGATTGTCGGGGCTAAGTGGATGGCCTATGGAAATGTGCCATCAATCAGGGTGGTACCGCGAAAGTGACCGTTTATAACGCTTTCGTCCCTGAACGAGACATTGTGCAATGTGCATGGTGTGTCCTTCATGGATGAAAGCGTTTTTTAGTTGATGGGGGTAAAGAGTCAATATGCTGGACAAATTGCAAACGATCGAGCAAGAGGCACTAACGGCGCTAGAGGCCGTCCAGGATGCGGAAGGCTTACAGGCGTGGTCGAGTCGCTTTATCGGCAAAAAAGGTGAAATTACACAGTTGTTGCGTGGCATGGGCGCACTTTCCGCAGAGGAACGCCCGGCATTTGGTAAGGCCGCCAACGATGTGAAGGTTAAGCTGGAAGACGCCTACGAAGCACGGCGCGAAGCCGTAGAAGCCGCGTTATTGGCACAAGACCTTGAAGAAGGTGAAATTGACGTAACCCTGCCGGGACGCACACGGCAAAGCGGCGGGCTACACCCTTCCACCCAGACTTTACGCCGCTTCTACGAAATCTGGGGGGATATGGGCTTTCAGGTCTATCGTAGCCGCGATGTTGAACTGGATGACATCAACTTCACGGCCTTAAACATCCCACCCCACCACCCCGCACGGGATATGCAGGATACGTTCTACACGAAAGATGAGGGCGTCATCCTACGCACGCACACCTCACCGGGACAAATCCATGCAATGAAGGAACTGGGGGCGGATGGCACACAGCCTATCCGCGTGATTTTGCCGGGCATGTGCTACCGCTTCGAGCAAATCACCAACCGGAGCGAAGTACAGTTTCATCAGGTGGAGGGGTTGGTCGTTGGGCGCAACATCCGCATGAGTGACCTCAAAGGCACTATCACGGAATTTGCGAAGCGGATGTTCAGCCCGGATGCGGCGGTACGCTTTCGGGCGTCGTACTTCCCATTCACCGAGCCGAGCATGGAAGTGGATGTGGAGTGCTTCCTGTGCGGGGGACAAGGCTGTAGTGTGTGCAAATATACCGGATGGTTAGAGGTCGCAGGGAGCGGTATGGTGCATCCGGTAGTTCTGCGTAACGGGGGTTACGACCCCAGCGAATGGAGCGGGTTCGCGTTTGGCATGGGGCCGGAGCGCGTCACGATGCTGAAACATGGCATCACCGACATTCGCTACTTCTGGGGTAACGATTTACGCTTCTTGAGCCAGTTTTAAGGGAGAAAATTTCAGATGCTCATACCGCTTTCATGGTTACGAGAATTTGTCGAGATTGATGTTCCGGTGGAATTGTTAGCAGAAAAGCTGACTGTAGCCGGGTTGGAAGTCGCCCACCTGAATTATGTCGGTGTGCCGCAGGGCTTTGTGGAAGGGGTGCGCTGGCCGAACAGTGAGCATCTGGTGTGGGACAGAGAAAAATTACTGCTCGGCGCTATCCGGGAGGTTAAACCGCACCCGGACGCGGACAGGCTGGTGTTGGCTGTCGTGGACTTCGGCGGCGCGGAATTAGAAGAATGTGTCACGGGTGCGCCGAATTTATTTGAATACAAAGGCAAGGGTGAACTAAACCCGCCCTTATGGACGGCGCTCGCTTTGGAAGGCGCGGAAGTGTGGGACGGCCACAGCGAAGAACCCAAACGCATGATTTTGAAGGGGCGTAATCTGCGGGGGGTGTTCAACAAAAGCATGGTGTGTTCCGATAAAGAGTTAGGCATCAGCGATGAACACGACGGCGTCATTCTGATGTTCGAAGCCCCTATCGCGCCTGATGGCGGCACGCCCTATGCACCCGGCACGCCGCTTCAGGATGTGTTGGGCGATGTGATACTGGATATTGAACTGACGCCGAATTTAGCGCGGTGCTTTAGTGTGTTAGGCGTTGCACGAGAGATCGCCGCGTTGCTGGATAAGCCCATCAAAGAACCCGCTTATGACTTCCTTGCGGAAGGCGCAAGCATCGAAGGCACAGCCACAATCGAAATCCAGGAGCCGACGCTTAACCCACGTTTTACGCTGGCACTCCTGCGCGATACAAAAATTCAGCCTTCGCCGGAGTGGATGCAACGCCGCCTGAAGCTCGTCGGCCAACGCCCTATCAATAACATTGTGGATGTGACCAACTACATCACGTTTGAAATCGGTCAGCCGTTGCACGCCTTCGACTATGACAAGCTCAAAGCCCGCGCAGGTGGCAAAGCGCCGACCATCATCACGCGCCTGCCCCATAGCGGGGAAACGCTGGCAACACTGGACGAAGTTACGCGCAAACTGGAGCCGCATAACATCCTTGTATGTGATACGGCGGGTGTGTTAAGCATGGGCGGCATCATCGGCGGTGCGGAGACTGAAATAAGTGATGAGACAACCAATGTCCTGCTGGAAGCCGCGAACTGGAACTTCATCAACATCCGCCGCACGATGCAATCACAGAAGGTCTTCACAGATGCGGGTACGCGCTTTAGTCGCGGTGTGCATCCCAGCCAGGCGATTTTAGGTGTCGGGCGTGGCATTGAAATGATGCGCCGGAGCGGTGGCGGACAAGTGGCGCAAGGCACGATTGATTCGTATCCGAATCAGCCGGAAACCGTGCGTGTGGATTTATACACGTCGGAAGTTCAGCGCCTGTTGGGGATGGACTTCAAAGTGGAAGACATTGCAGACATTTTGACGCGCTTACAGTGTGATGTGACTATTAGC
Organism: Aggregatilineales bacterium; assembly: GCA_036734085.1. Classification (GTDB taxonomy): domain Bacteria; phylum Chloroflexota; class Anaerolineae; order Aggregatilineales; family Phototrophicaceae; genus J038. Next base: position 80,866 of record DAIMZF010000002.1, on the reverse strand, counting down.
GGTGACATGGTGCGCGTGGTTGTGCCCGAACACCGCATGGACATCAGCGCAGACCCGGTTATCGGCCAGGCTGACCTCATCGAAGAAATTGCGCGTATTCATGGCTACGATGCCATCCCGAATACCATCATGGACGACGCAATGCCGCCCCAATGGGAGAATGTCGCGCTTCAACAGGAAGAACGCACCCGCGATTTACTGGTTGCACTCGGCTTGCGGGAGACAATCAGCTATCGCTTTACTACACCTGCGCGGGAAGCAGAACTCGTACCGTCCGGTCAGGCGAACTGGCAAGCACACGGTTATGTGGAAATGGCGAATCCTATCTCTAGTGATAAAACCGTGCTTCGCCATAGTATTTTGACCAGCTTGTTAGAGAATGCGGCCAACAACCAGCGTTACAACCAGCGCCAACAGGTATTTGAAATCGGCAGTGTATATTTCAAGAAAGATGGGCAACCCCTGCCCGATGAGCCGCGTCGATTGGGAATTCTCATCAGCGGCCCGCGTGATTTGCCGGAATGGATGGGCGACAGCGCACAGGGCGATTTTGACTTCTACGATTTGAAGGGCATCATCGAAGGGCTGGTCAATGGCCTGCACATCCCGGATGTCCATTACGCCCGTGCGGAGCATCCGAGTTTTCATCCGGGACGTTCCGCCTTAATCAAAAGTGGCAAGCGCAAGCTCGGCACATTCGGGGAGTTGCACCCACTTGTCGCACGCGCATTTGACCTTAAGAACGTCACGCTCGTTGCGGAGATTGACCTGGACGCCCTGCTGGACAAAGCACAGGGAGACTTCCGCTTGCGCGCATTGCCCATCACGCCTGCTATTTATGAAGATATTGCGCTGGTGGTGGCGGAGGCGACACCTGCCGATGATGTTCTGCGCGTAATCCAGGAGGCGGGCGGCGATTTGCTGAAGGATGTGACACTTTTCGACGTGTATCGCGGCAAGTCCATCCCGGAAGGCACAAAGAGCCTTGCCTACAGCCTGACCTATCAGACAGACGAACGCACACTGAAAGATAAAGAAGTCGCCAGCTTGCGGAATAAAATCGTCAAGGCGGCGGAGAAGCGACTCGGCGCACAGTTACGCAGTTAAACCAGCGCACTGAGTTTACTTAGGGGATGGTCTGTTTTGGCCTAGTTGCCTGTGCCATCCCTTTAAAAATCCTCATCATCAAAATTAAATTCAAATTCAAGGCCAAAGCCAGGGTCAAACGGGGCATCTAAATCCGGGTTAATGAGGTTGAGGTCAAAACCAGGCGCGATAATATCCTCAGGAGGCAAGGGTGTAAGCTCCTCTAACAGAATATCGCTCAGCCAGTTGATGACTTGTACCGTGAATTGCTCACTATTGGTAAAAATCTCCGCCCCGCGCCCGGCGTTGAGCAACATCGCCAATTCGGTATTTTCCGTCACGGATGCCTGATATAACGTTTGAACCGCCTGATAAGAGGCGGTGTCTGTATTGCTGGCGGCTAAAAACGCCGGGCGCGGCGTATAGTTCCGCATCGCGTTGAGCACGGCATCACTACCAGATGGACTGAGCAGAACCACCGCATCGCACCCCAACACCAAAGCACAGCCAGCAATCGCTAAATCCGCGCCAGCTTCCGCGCCGATAACGGCCATTGCACCCGCATCGACTGTGCCTGCCTCCTGCAAGGATATAAAAATATCCTGGAAATCTTCTACAAACAGATTCTCTGTTTCAACCAACAGCACAGAATTCCCACTATTGAGCAGGCGTTGCGGGAAGCCGCCCCATGCCTCACGGGTCGCGCCCAGCAGTAGCACACCGGGATAGCGTGCCGGGATGATGAAACCTTCAATGTCTAACGGGACACTCTCATAAAGATAGCCTAGTGCCGTTCTGCCAGCCGTCAATGAAATCTGTACCATCCGCACACCCGGCTGAAGTTCTCCCATGACCACAGGCGGCAGGCTACTATTCGCCGGGAGTGCCGCCGCCGTCGGGTCATTCTGTCCCGGCCCGGTCAGTGGGCTTTCTGCCGGATTTGTCGCCAATGCAATAACGGGGGAACGTGTGGGTTGGATCGTCGGGCCGGTGAAGAACCATGTCGGCTCGGCATCGTCTTCCAATTCAAGCGAATCGCATCCGGCCAGCACAACCAAACAAAGCAAAAAAATCAGGGTTTTTGTCATAGGCAATTAAACCGGGCGGGCGAAAACAATCATGCGTTCGCAACCATCCTCAAATGGGTTGTACTCCGTATCACCATAGACGGCCTCAACTTCAAAGCCGCTACGCTCCAACAACAACTTCACTTCCGGGTAGAAGTAATAATGCAAGACAAGCGGCGCGGACGTGCGCTTGACTGTGCCATCGGCGGTAACCTCATCATAAATCCACGTCACGCGGAAGGTCTGTGAAGTGCGATCCAGATAACTGTAAGACATCTGCATCACCAGATGGCCGGAGTCCGGCTCTAAAAATGTACGCTCGAACGTCAAGGCGCTTGTCTCCGGCGTGGCGAAGACTTCGCCCGCGTTGGGTAAATCCAACACCATTAAGCCATCGTCCGCCGTCCATGCGCGTACACGCTTTAACACGCCGATTTGCTCCTCCTGTGTGTGGAAGTGCATCAGCCCGTTATACGGAATCAGCATCAGGTCAAATTTTTCGTCTAACGTGTAATTGCGTACATCGCCCAGATGCAGAACCATATTATGCTGGCGGGCGGGCGATTGTGCGCGGTAGCGTTCCGCAATTTCCAGCATCGCGGATTCGCTATCAATGCCATGTACGGTATATCCCTTATCCGCCAATGGAACCATCACGCGGCCTGTGCCACAGCCAATATCCATGATGCGCTGTGCGCCTTCTTGCTCCGCAAGTTCCAGGTAAAGCGCAGTGTCATCGTCCTTCCCCTTATTTTCTGCATCATAATAGTGGGCGATGGTGTGATAAAAACTATTCATGGCTGGTCATTACCCTTCTGTGCCTGTTTATGGCGTTGTTGTTTCAGGAATTCGGCTACAGCATCCAGATGAGGTTGTGCCGCCCACAATGGCGGGAATATGTCGCGTTCGATACGATGCGCTTGTGCATAGGGATGGGTGATGCCCGCCCGAAGCAGACGCTTAATGCCTTTAACAACATCCGCATCCCATCCAGAAATGCGCTGTGCCAGTTCAAGCGCCACTAGATATGCTTCGCCTTCGGCGGCGATTTGATTGGCGAGATAAAGCGCCAGCAGTTCTTCCGCGCCGATAGCTTCCGCACGGAGCAATAACTCCATCGCCCGTGCATAACCCACAATGCCTAGTAAACGTTGTCCCGCACCCCAACCAGGCGTGAGTGCCAACCGAGCCTGCACAAAGCCCATACGCACCGCACGATCGACAATACGCATGTCGCACGCCATCGCTATCTCGCTACCGCCGCCGAGTGCATAGCCATTGATGGCGGCTATCACGGGTACGGGCAGGGTCTCTAGCTGATGCAGAGCATCCCCCATCAGCGTGATGAAGTCCAGCGCGTCTTCCTGTGTCGTGAGCTTGCTCAGTTCGTTGAGGTCACCCCCACTGCAAAACGCCTGTGGTTCCGCCCCTGTGAGTATCACGACGGCGATTGTGTCATTTTGTTGGAGTTCGTCGACAATCACGGCGAATTGCTCCATCGCCGCCCGGTTGAGTGCGTTCAGCACTTTTGGACGGTTAAAAATCACTGTGGCGATTTTGCCGTGATGGGCATAATTGAGTTGGATTGGTTCATTCATACGCAGAAGTGTAACGGAAACGTAGGCTAGGCGTCAATTGCGTCCGTTATCAGCGTTTGATACAATCGGCATAAAAGCATTAAGAAAATATGAGACTGGGAGTTGACCGTGATACAAAAAAGATTCTTTCTCATCATCGTGGTGCTGTTGGGAATCATCGGCGTTTGGCCGGTAGCCGCCCAATCCGGTGTGGATGTCAGCATCACGCAGAACGTGAACCTACGGGCACAACCAAGTGCCGATGCGGAACTGATAACGCTCGTCCGTGCTGGCACAGCTTTTAGGATTGATGGCCGCACAGAAAGCGGTGAATGGGTACGCGGCATCACGGATAACAGCTTTGTCGGCTGGATGGTCAACGGACCAACAGGCTTAACCATCGGGCAAATCAGCGCCTTACCCATTGTCTCCCCCAGCGCACCGTTCAACCTGGCGCCGCCACAAGGCGCACCGCGTCCCGCCGCCAACACAGGTGGGCAGTCAGCCGCCAGCACAGCGAATACACGCGGCTTTGCTTATGGCGGACACATGGCAGGGTTTGAATCCAGTGCGTTTGACTTTATGCGCTATTCCGGCATGACATGGATTAAGAAGCAAGTGCGCTACTCGGATGGGCAAGGCGTAGGGGGGTATGCGGACTGGATCAACATTGCACACAACAACGGTTTTAACATCTTGCTGGGTGTAGTGGGTAACCGCAACGACATCAACAATCCCGGTTATTTTGACCGTTACGCGGGCTTTGTAGCACAACTAGCCGCACTCGGCGCAGATGCGATCGAAGTGTGGAACGAGCCAAATATCGACCATGAATGGCCTGCCGGACAGATTGACCCGGTGCGCTATACTGAGCTTTTGCGCGTCTCTTATAACGCTATCAAAGCCGCGAATTCATCCACAATGGTTATCAGTGCCGCACCTGCCCCCACCGGCGCGGAAGCGGCTTTTCCCGGACGGGTGATGAACGACGATAATTTTATTCGGGGTATGGCGAATGCGGGTGCGGCAAATTATATGGATTGCATCGGCGTGCATTACAACGAAGGCATCGTCCCGCCTACCGCCCGCAGTGGCGACCCACGCGGCGATAACTATTACACGCGCTATCTGCCCGGCATGATTGACGTGTATCATAATGCCTTCGGCGGACGCAGACCGCTATGCTTCACGGAACTAGGCTACTTAACGCCGGAAGGCTTCGGGCCTTTGTCACCTAATTTCGGTTGGGCGTCTAACGTCACAGTGGCACAACAAGCCTCGTGGTTAGCAGGCGCGGTGAACTACGCCCAACGCTCCGGGCGGGTGCGCTTGCTCATCGTGTGGAACATTAACTTCAGCAATTACGGCGCAGACCCGATGGCGGGTTATGCGATGATCCGACCGGGCAACGTCTGCCCAGCCTGTGATGCGCTGGCAAACCGCTAAATCATCTTTGCAAGGTACGCGCCCCGTTATATACTGGGGCGCGTTTTAATGAGAGAGACTCAAGGCAAAGGAATGCCCAATCCAAAGAATCAACCCCAGCCTTATCACACCTATCCCGGCGAAGCACAACAGGTAAAAAAACGCGGCAGACTAGGCTGTTGGTTAGGCGTGGGCGTCCTGCTGGTTGCGCTCATCAGTGCGGGTGCGGCATGGCAGTTAGGTATTTTTACCCCTGGCAAGACCTACACCACCCTTTCACCGGAAAATAACGCTATCGCCGTGATGCGTGCCGTTGAGCGACTAGGCGCACTGACCAGCGAGCCGGAATTTACAATCAGCGCAGAGCCGCAAGACCTTACAGCAGGGCGCTTTGCGGTGGCACTGGATGTCGTCAGCCGGGAAGAACTGGCCGATGGAAATACCCGTGCCGCCGATTGGGTTCCGCGTGCGCATGACCGCCTGCACACCTATCTCACACCAGAGACTTCACTGTACATCATCAGCGCACAGGGCACACCGCCGGAAACTGTCCTGCTGTCGTTTAACCTGGAACAACCCGCCCAAACGCGCGATTTGCTGGATGTATACGGCTGGGATAATGACGCCGGGCAATGGCGTTTTCTGCCTTTCAGCCTTAGCGCAGATGGGCGGCAAATCACCGTGCGGACGAACGCCCTGCTGGACGGCGTGGCTTTGTTCCGCGCCGAGGCGCCAGAGCCGACGGTCATCACGCGACTGGGGTTTAACCAGAGCATCAGTCCGGACGTGCGACAGGTGGTAACGATAGTCACCCCTGTGGGGATGCGCCCGGTGCTACCCGGCGGGGATGGACAAACGCTCACCGGGAATTTAGCACCCGGCTTCGACAGTGGCGCAGGCTACCGAGTGATGCCTGTTATCCGTAATTATCAAGACCCACGCGCTAATGATGCAACGTTGATAGATAGTGATACTATTGTGCGTCTGCTCAATGATGACGCCCTGCGACGCGACCACATCCAGCAAATTGTGGCATTTACAGGCGCAGGCGGATACACAGGCGTGTTCATCGACTATCAGGACATCCCTGCAGAACAGCGCGAGAGCTTCAGCGCGTTTGTGCAGGCGTTGGGGTCAGCCCTAGATAACATCGGGGCACGGCTAGGCGTCGTCCTGCCCGCCCCGCAGAATATCGAAGGCCGTTGGGAAACAGGCGCGTATGATTGGCGTGAAATCGGTCAATCTGCGGACTATCTGCAAATTAACCATGCCCTTGACCCCACACTCTTTACGCCCGGTGCAGACCGCTATACAGAAGCGATGCTCCGGTGGGCGGTCAGTGCGGTTGAACGTTACAAGCTGATTGTATTGTTACCCGCACAATCCACGCGAGAGCGCGACGGCGTGTTCTCTCTTGTAGGTTATGGGGAAGCACTGGGCGCACTCGGTGCGCTCCGTGTGAACGCCAGCGATAACAACGCGCTTAATAACCTTTTGCCCGGCAGTGAGATTCGCTTTCGGCTGGATGGGCTGAATGCGCTACCGGGCAACGATGAGATTATCCAAACGCCATTTATTGATTACTTCAATGCGAATGGCGCGCTTGAATCGCGGGTGTGGCTGACGACACGCCGCGCCTTACGATTCCGGCTGGATAGCCTGAGTATGTTCGGCATCGGCGGTATCGCGTTTAACGACCTGCTCCAGCCGGATTTAGCCGAAGGCATCGCAGAAGAAATCCTCAGCTACCGCGCCCAATTGCCTCAAGATACACTCATCACTCAGGATTTACGCCTGCGCTGGCGTATTGAAGGCGCGGAAGGCCTTGTGAGTGAACTCATCACCGGGTTTAATGACGAAATCGTGGTAACTCTGCAAGCCCCTGTCGGGAATTACGCGGTCAATGTAGAGGTCATCGACGGGGAGAACGTCGGGAGGCGCGATAGTGTGGCTGTCGCCCTGGCCGCACCAACCAATCCACCCACGCCGCTACCGTTTGCCACCCAGCGCCCACCCGCAACACTCACGCCAACGCTGATTCCAGTTATCCCCACTGCGGATAACACCGGGCCGGGCGTCGTGGGAGTTACCCCATTGGCGCTGTTCGGCGCGCCGGGCAACCCAGTGGCAGGAAGCATCAACCTCAGTGGGTTTGAGTATGGTGGGCATGTCACAGATATGGGCAACGAACGCGCTATCAACGCGATGCGCTCCGCCGGGATGCAATGGATTAAGGTGCAGGTGCGCTACAGCCCCAATGCTAACCTTGATAACGCCCGACGGCAGATTGAGTCCGGACGGCGCAATGGGTTTAAAACGCTCATCGGTTTGGTGGGCAATCCGCGTGATGTCATCAATGGCGGTGAGGGGTATATACGCGGCTTCGCGGATTTTGCGGCAGGTGTCGCGGCGCTGGGCGCGGACGCCATCGAAGTATGGAACGAGCCAAATCTTGGGCGCGAATGGCCGAGTGGGGCCATCAGTGGCGCGAACTACACCGCATTACTGGCTCAAACCTTCAACGCGATAAAATCCGTGAACCCCAATGTGATTGTCATTAGCGGCGCACCTGCCCCTACCGGCGCTCAGGCGGCGTTTCCGGGTGATGTGGTCAATGATGATGTGTTCCTCACGGAGATGGTCAACGCGGGCGCGTTGAACTTTATGGATTGCCTGGGCGTTCATTACAATGAGGGCGTTGTCTCGCCCACAGCCACCAGTGGCGACCCACGCGGCGATAACTATTACACACGCTATCTGCCCAGCTTATTAAATCGTTATAATGCCATCACAGGCGGACGGCGGCCTATGTGCATCACGGAGTTAGGGTATCTGTCGCCGGAGGGGTTCGGCTCGCTTCCATTGTCGTTTGCGTGGGCGAGTAGCATGAACAATGCCCGCCATTCTGCCTATCTTGCGGAGGCCATCAGTTATGCTTCCCAACTAGGCTATGTACGCATGGTCATTGTGTGGAATATCGACTTTACCCGTTATGATAGTGACCCAATGGGCGGATATGCTATAATCCGGCCAGATGGGAGTTGCCCGGCTTGCGCGACAATTGCCGGAGCGCGCTAGGTAGTCAACATCGAATAATAAGGAGTGATATAAGAGATTATGGCCTCAAAATCAACCATGAATAACCAGATACGTAGCTTTGCATTTGTATGGACGTTCGTTACATTTTTGATCGGCATGATGGTTTTCTTTGCCATCTATTTAACCTATGATGCAGAGAGTAACCCGGCATTAGCCGCCAGTAGCTCCGATGTAACGTTACCAGAACGCGAAGCACCCAATAATAATCAGGACGCCGCCGCACAGGTCTTCAGCGCGCCGGAAGTGGCACAGGCATCACCGATAGCGACCATTTCCCTATCGGACTTCGCCGCCCAACCCCCTGCCGCCGCACCGACACCACTCCCCGTGAACACCAGCGATGAATTCATTGTAGCCATCCAGGTTCAGCGCACCATCGGCGGTGATGAGGGCATTCAACGTGCATGGATGAATGATGTCGCAGATATGAACCTGAACTGGTATAAACAACAAACCCGCTGGGATGAGATTGAACCACAACGGGGTGTGTATGATTGGAGTTCACTCGACCTGACCTTGCCGATTGCTAACGAGTTCGGCATGAACGTCGTACTGTCCGTCGTTGCCTCACCAGATTGGGCGCGTGAGCCGGGCGTAGACCTTGAATCCGAAGGCCCGCCTGCCAACTATCAGGATTTTGTGAACTTCCTTACGCTGATGTTGCAACGTTATCCTGGGCAAATCCATGCGATTGAAGTCTGGAATGAGCCGAATATTGACCGCGAATGGATGTCCAACCAAGGCGTGAGCGCGGCTAACTTCGTGAACTTAGTCCGTGTCGCTTCGCAGGCTATCAAAAACGTAGACCCGGGCATCATCGTTATTAGCGGTGCGCCTTCCCCTACTGGGGGCTTTGTAGATGGCGCGGGCGTCTTGCGTGCCATGAACGACTTTGACTATGTAGACCAGATGATTGCCGCCGGTGTCCTCAATTACATCGACTGCTTCGGCGTGCATCACAATGGTTATAATGTTTCACCGTTATACCGTTGGAACGAAATTCCGCCCAACCCCACCGCGCTCTTTCGTGGGCCGTTTGATAACCCTCACCATAGTTGGAGCTTCCGCAGTACGCTGGAAACCTATTACAACAAAATCGCAGTTGCAGGCCGCCCAGACATGAAGCTATGTATTACGGAGTTTGGCTGGGCGTCTGTAGAAGAATTAGACGGCTACCCGGAGAACTTTGAATTCGCGGTGGACAATACACTCGCCAACCAGCGCGATTATACCATCCAAGCCCTTGACCTGATGGAAGAATGGGGCTATGTATGGATTGCCGTCATCTGGAACTTAAACTATGCGCCGCAAGCAGGATGGAGTACCGAGAGCGACAATGTGCCCTATTCGCTTATCAGCCCGGATTACAGCAAACGTCCTGCCTATGAAGCTGTGCGCGACTGGGTAGCAGACCGCGCCGGAAACTAAATATGAGACAATTTTTTAGGGGCAAGGTCAGGGCGTTTGCTCTGGCCTTGCTGATTCTAACAATCGTTGTGGGTGGTTATGCTTATATCGCGCTTACCAGCCGTGAAGAAGACCCCTTCGCCGCCCATGCCATCATCAACCCGCCCTTCCCCCCCCTCACCTATAGCGTGCAGACCTTTGTCTGGTGGGATACAGCCATCACCGCCGGGTTGCATCTGGATTGGGTGCGCCTGTTAGGGTTCACCCATGCCAAGCAGACCTTTGCGTGGGAAGACTTAGAAACAGCGCGTGGTGTGTGGGATTTCAGCCTAGCAGATGAGATTGTCAGCCTGGCAGAAGCGCGGAATGTTGAACTTGTTGCCCGGCTGACCAATGCCCCAGCATGGGCAAGGTCTGGCACGGTTACGGGTGATTTTGTCGATGCACCGCCGGATGATTATGCAGATTTTGCGAACTATTGCGGCATCCTGGCAGAGCGGTATCGCGGACGCATTATGGCGTATCAGGTCTGGAATGAGCCGAACCTCACGCGGGAATGGGGCGGCGCACCGCCGGATGCGGCGGCTTATGTAGATTTGCTACAGGGTTGTAGCGAAGCCATCCGCACAGCAGACCCGCAAGCCATTATTATTTCTGCCGGGCTTTCCCCCACTGGCACACACGATGATAACGCGCACCGGGACGATATATACTTGCAGACGATGTATGATCATGGTTTTCAGGCTTACGTGGATGTTGTGGGTGTTAATGCACCTGGTTGGGGTGTACCCCCTTCCTATGGGCCGGATGACGCCGAGCGCGATGGACGCGGGCGCTGGGCGACCTTCCGCCGGGTGGAAGACCTGCGTAAAATCATGATTCGTAACGGGGATGCCGCCCGTCAGATGGCGATTTTAGAGGTTGGATATACCACCGACCAGCAAAACCCGGACTATCAATGGCACGCCGTTGATGAGCAGACACAACGGGAGTATCTGGTCGCGGCGTATGAATATGCGGCGCAGAATTGGCGGCCTTGGGTCGGGTTGATGTCGGCTATCTTCCTTGCTAACCCGGTGTGGACGCCAGAAAACGAGGAATTTTGGTGGTCGCTCAATGACCCGCAGACGGGCCGCATCCGTCCAGTCTTTGCAGGTTTGGCGCAAATGCCCAAATTCTGCGGGGATGCAGTGCTACCCGCCCGTGATGATAGGGAATCCGCTTATGCCCCAGAGTACAATCCTTGCGATTAGCCTGTTCTTTCATCTGCTGGCGACGGCGGTATGGGTGGGCGGCCTCATCATCACAACCATTTTAATCTGGCCGGAAGCCAAACGCACTTTGCAGGAATCGCCCGCGCTTTATACGTTGCTTACACGCCTGCGTCGGCGCTTCGCGCCGTATGCCAACTTAAGCCTTGTCGTACTGGTCTTTACCGGTTTGGTTCAAATGTCACTTAATGAGAACTATCAGGGTTTTCTGGATTTCAGCAATCAGTGGAGTGTGGTTATCTTCGTAAAGCATATCGCCATCATTGGGATGGTGCTCTGTGGCGCGATTCTGCAATATGGTATCGCCCCTGCTCTGGAACGTACCAGCCTTCTGTTAGAGCGCGACAAAGAGGATAAGGCCACATGGCAACGCCTGCGCCGCCGCGAGATCCGCCTGACGTGGTTAAACACCGCGCTCGGCGTGCTGGTATTGGGCTTTAGCGCGTGGGCGGGGTCGCTGTAACAACTCGCATTGACGCCCTGCCCGCGCTACGTTATCCTGTGGGGGTCTTTTAAGGCAGATGAAAGGTATTTCACCATTTTATCAAATCGCGTTAGTTTTCTCATCGCAATCACACTGCTCATCATCGCGGCGAGCCTGCGTGTATGGGATTTAAGCACCCTGCCCAGTGGCTTCCATACGGATGAGATGATTAACATTCGCCTTATCGAGACCATCCGCGCCGGGAATATCGAGATATTTTATGACATCGGCGGCCAAGATGTGGTTATCGGGCGTGAAGGGCTATACCATAGCGTACAAGCTATCACCACAGGCGTTATCGGCACGGGGTCGCTCACTTACCGGATGGTTTCTGTGTGGTTGGGGTTGCTCACCGTTGCCATGACTTATGCCGCCGGAAGACGGTTACTCGGCTACTTCGGCGCGGTGTGTGCCGCCGGATTGATAGCGGTTAGCTTCTGGCCTGTGCTACTATCTCGACAAATTACGCCAAATGTTGCTTTACCGCTACTGGTCGCAACCGCGCTTGTGCTACTCACGCAGATTTTACCCGTGTATCGGCGGCGGTGGCGGCGCGGTAACATGACCGGAGCAGCCACCGCGCTGGGCATCTGCTTAGGCATTGGTATTTATATTCATCCGGCGGGCTTACTGGTACTGATTTTTAGCCTGGGATTCATCGGATATATGCTCCGCGTGCGGCGCGGCGCACCCTTACAGGTTTCACGTCGGCGTAATAGCTATCTCACACTGATGGCGTTTATCGTCGTGGTGTTTAGTGTGCCATACATTATTTCCACACTTCGTAGCCCGGCCACAAGTGGCTTCCAGAGATTTGCAGGCGAAAATACCACCAACTATACTCCGCAGGATACACTGAACAGTTTAAGCGGTCTTATCTTCACAGGTGATGAAAACCCCACCCGCAACCTCCCCCAGCGCCCATTGTTCGACCCATTCAGCGCATTATTACTATTGGGCGGTGTAGGTTGGGCAATTTCAAAAGCACGGGAGACACGTTATACGCTATTACTGGTGGCCGCGTTGGTCATCAGCCCGACATTTTTATTTTCCGCCAACGCGCCCAACTTTGATAATTACGCGGCAATGCTCCCATTGCTGGCGCTTTTCTTCGGCGTTGGCACGACTGCGTTGTATGATAATCTGCCTAAGTTCGGCAAACGCGCAGGAGAGTTTGCACTGCTCACTTTGTTGGTGTTCAATGTCTCGTGGACGACAAACGAACTCAGTCAATGGCGGGCACACCCGGACGTACAGACCGCGCACAACAGCCCACTTAGCCAGCTAGCCGCCTATATTGACCGCACCGCCCATGACACCCCAACGGTGATTTGTGGTTGGCGTGCAGACCAATCTCCCGGTAGCCGTCGCCTGACGGAAGCGCAGTTCATCGCGCTGTTGCTCAACACCAATGCGCGGGAGAACCTGCGTTATGCAGATTGCCGTAACGGGCTAGTGCTAACCAATGGCGGCGCACAGCAACAAGTTATCATCCCAAACCCAAATATGTTAGCGCAAGTACACCCGGCTATTCTGCGCTGGCTAACGATGGGCGTTCCCCTGCAACGGATGGATTTGCCGCCCGATAGTGTCTTGATGATGAACGTAGAGCAAGCCCTGGCGGATTGGGGCGGCCAGCTAACCACAGGCGAGACCATCAGCTATGCGCCGGAAGTCGGCGGGAGCTTAACGGAGCGTATGAATACACCCATTAGCTTTGGTGGGAATCTGACGTTGCTCGGTTACACCACATCAGAATCAGAGACTTATCAACCCAACCAGCAATTTGCTGTTGTGTCCTATTGGCGTATACAAGGACGTGTACCTCCGGATTTACGGTTATTCACGCATATTCTGTATGACCCCAGCACCAGCCCCGCCGCCAACACGGATATTACCTATGTAAATCCGCGCTTTTTGCGGGATAGAGATATTGTCGTACAGGCTACAGGCGTACAGTTGCCGCCCTCATTGCCGGATGGCGTGTATTATGTGTCTATCGGGGCGTATCAGGATACAAGCGAAATTCGTCTGGATGTGCTGGCAGAAGGCCAACCACGCGGGACGCGACTCTTTTTGGATAACATCACCGTACAGACAGAAGCGCAATAGCCATGTTTGAAATCTTGTTTTTAGGGACATCCGCCGCCGCGCCATCCATCCATCGCGGCTTAACTGCCAACGTCATCCTGGCAGGTGAACACCGCTTTCTGCTGGATTGTGGTGAAGGCACACAACGACAATTACTTAAAAGTGGAATCGGCTTTAAGAAGCTGAACAAAATCCTGCTGACGCACGCTCACCTGGATCATATTTTGGGCTTAGGGGGCTTGCTGTCTACCTTCATCCGGTGGGAGGGCGGCATTGAGCAGATTGAGATATGGGGCGGTAAGCCCGCACTAGACCGTGTGGAGGCGCTTATCTTCGGCGTGGTATTGCGCAATGAGCGTGTGCCTATCCCCATCCACCTGATAGACCTCAAGCCGGGTCGCTTCGTCAATACCAAGCAATTCACGCTGGATGCCTTCCCGGTACATCATCGCGGCGGCGGATGCTTTGGCTACATCTTCCAGGAGCATCATCATCGTCCTTTTCTGGTAGAAAAAGCGCAGGCAATTGGCCTGCCTGCTGGCCCGGAACGCGGGCAGTTAGTACGCGGAGAAGCCGTCACACTGGAGGATGGCAGGCGCATCACGCCGGATATGGTGCTTGGTGAGGAGGTTCAGGGGTGTAAGCTGGTGTATGTCGGGGATACCGCACGCACGGACAACCTGCTCCCCCATGCTCAGGATGCAGATGTGCTGGTCATCGAAGCGACATTTTTAGACAGCGAAGTGGAGGAAGCCAATGCTTTTGGGCACATCACCGCCCGCCAAGCGGCGGAACTGGCCATTGCCGCTAACGTCAAAACACTGATTTTGAACCATGTTTCGCGCCGTTACCGTGAGCATGACATTATCCGCGAAGCACGGAGCATCTTCCCGGATAGTTATGTCGCCCGCGATTTTGACCATTTCAGGATGCGGCGTGGCGAACACGCCCGTAAGATAGAGACAATCCGAGAGGAACCCCATGATGAAGGGTAACAAAAGCAAAACAATGAAACTATTTTTGCTGTCAATGTTGTTGTGTATTGTGTTTATCATGCCCGCCCACGCCCAAGAGCCAAACGCGCAGGTCATTGATATGTGGGGGGTGCTGAATTTACGGCAAGCGCCATCACGAGCAGGGGCTATCATCGGGGAATTACCGGGCGGTACACCCCTCATTGTTACCGGGCGCACGTCCAATAACGCATGGTACGCCGTACAGACTTTACAAGCACAACAAGGATGGGTTGCAAGTGGCTATGTGGAACTGCTCCGCGTGGAGTTAGACAGCCTGCCCATCCTCACACCGGATGCCGTCGCGGTAAGCGATTCAGCACCTAACAGCGCCACACCGACCAGTTTATTCACACTAAATAACAATGCGCGGACGGTGTTCGCGGCGGGACAACGTATAGGCAATCGGCGTAATGTTTTCTCTAAAGTGGGAGATAGCATCACCGTTGCCGAAGTGATGTACTACCCCATCGGGTATCGAGCATACACCTTAGGCGGCTACACATCCCTACAGACCACCATTGATTTCTTCATGAGGGAGCAAGCACGGGATAACAACAGCTTTAATAACACATCATTAGCGGCAGGCAATGGTTGGACAACCGCCACCGTGCTGAACCCGCAGTTCGCTAATCCGCAGGTTTGCCAATCCGGTGAAATTCCTCTCGTTTGCGAATACCGCACGACACGTCCGGCAGTCGCGCTCATCATGCTAGGCAGTAACGATGTTGCGCGTGTCCCGGCGGAGGAATTCGCCAATAATCTGCGCGTTATTGTGCAAATCAGCATTGAAAACGGGGTTATCCCGGTGTTAAGCACTATCCCGCCCCGGCGCGACTACGAAGCGCAGGTTGAAGTTTACAATCAAATCATTATCAATACTGCAAACGAGCATGGCGCATCCCTGTGGGATTATTACACCGTTATGCAAGGCTTGCCGGATGGCGGCCTGAGTAGTGACGGCCTGCATCCATCCGCGCCGCCCTTCGGCTTTGGGGATGCCGCCAACTTCACGGATGAATACCTGCGCTATGGCTATGTCATGCGTAATTTAACGGCCTTGCAAGTGCTGGATGCGTTACGTCAACGGGTGTTGCAGTAAAAACGTTAGGCTGTCGATAGAGAATTAGGCCGTGCGGATAGATGCACGGCCTAATCATCGCGCACCCATTCAACTTCTGGCACTAACTGAGCTTCATCTGGCATAACCTGAACCCACGTATTACCGGGTTTTAAGGGTAACACTTCACCAGAGGCCGTATAAAACGCAAAAATATTTTCGCGCTCTGTACGCACCCAAACGCCATCATAACGCCGTCCATCGCGGAACAAAACCGCGTCATTGCTCCCCCACACGGCAATCTGTGTACTCCACACAGGTTGACCGTTGTTCATGCTTTCCACCACCAGCGTATCGCTATGTTCCGCGTGAAGAATAATTACGTTAGCGGCGGTAATCACCGCCTCTCCGTTGGAGTCGCCATGTGGCATGCCATCCGCTTGACGCGCATAAACACCCTGCGCCGCATCGTAAGTCCAGACAACGCGCGTTGCCCGATAGCGCACATCGATGCGCTCCGCCGGGCGTGTCTCATCGGGCGGTGCTTCATCCGCAAAAGCTAAGCCAACCAAACGCGGGCGGACGTTGTGCCCCTGTCGGGCGGATAGCTCCCACAAGGCCGCCGGATTCACAAACATATTATGCGGAACAAGAATTTCTTCCTCGCGCCAGAAATACGGATTGCCGTACAATACCCCCTTATAAGCACGGTCAGCATATTCTGAGGGTGGCTGAGGCGCACCGGGAAACACGTCTTCGATGCCGTCGATGCCCGCATAGAAGTTATTCACATATTCACTACCGAAGATGTATTTTTCCACACCGAGTGACCCACCGGAGAACGCCAACATGCCATCAAACATGGGGACAAGTTCATGGTCAATTAAACGCGCACTGCGGATAGAGCCGACACGTTCCGGTGATTGGCTATAAAACACAGCAGAGATGCGCGTTAGGCCACCTTCTACATAATGCTCAAACACAATGTCCGCCTGGGATAAGCCCGCCTGTGGGCGCACCAGCGCAGGCGCGTTTGATACTTTCACAATCATCGGGCGACGTTCCAAAACCTGGACATCCGCCACCTGTAACCCGGTTAAGGGGTTAACATCCGGCGGGAATTGTGCAAAATCGGGCGGTATCTCAAGGTTTGAAATCCCCAAGTCTGGGTTATGCTGTTGAGAGGCTGATTGACTGCCAAAGGTACAGGCGGTTAAAACGGTCAGGAAGAGTGCTACAATACGGATTGTCATAGGTCTAAAACCATTAACTACAGCAATTCATGATAGCATATTAGCGCGGTTCAGTTGACTTGACTATACCACCCCGTTATAATCATGTCAGATTCATAGCGTGGATGGGATGTAGGGAGTTTCGATGCCACTTCAAGGTAATCTAAGAGATTTTACACCAACACAACTACTAAACCTCATGAACCTGTCGCGCCGTACGGGGACGTTGTTCATCCACGAAGGCATCCCGACGGGCGAAAAAGATGCTATGGACAAAGAGAAGATGGCGCCCGGTGATGAACGTGCCCGCGTGGTCTTCAAAGAGGGAAAGCTTGTACAGGCAGTCATGGCAGGTCAAAAGGGTGATTTAATCGCCGTGCTGAACAAAGCCGGCAAGCTCAACGACCAACAAGCAAATATCATCCGTGACCGTGCAAAAGGGGCCAGCGACAAAGCACTGGCTATGCGGCTCATCGGGGCGAATTATGTTTCCCAAAAAGATATTGTCGTTAGCATCCAACAATATACACTCGATGCCGTGTATAACCTGATGACATGGCGCGAAGGGCCGTTCCGCTTCGATGAAACCAATATGCCGGACAGCAATCGGATTTTAGTACCCATCGACCTGGAAAATGTCATCCTGGAAGGGGCACGGCGCATCGAAGATGATGAGATGTTGCGCGACAGCATCCCTAACCTGGATATGGCGTTGCAGTTCCCGGAAAATCCCAAAGAGAAGTTTAAGGGGATTCACCTTAGCGTAGAAGCATGGCGCGTGGTATCTTATGTCAACCCGAAGAATACTATTCGCCAGATTGCTAAGGCGAATAATATGTCCGACATGGAAATTCGGCGTGTAGTGTATGGGTTACAGCAGGCCGGGTTGGTGGATGTGGTTAAGCCATTGACCGAAGAAAAAGCTCAACTACCGCGTACTGGAACGCTCAACAGCAAGCGGCGTAGCCGCCAGCAACCGGGGCCTTCCAAAGACGTGGTAACAAGATTAATCGACCGCATTAAGTCGATTTAAGTTCCGTTTATTCGACATCATTACGGGAAGCAGGACAGATTATGCAAACTGTGAAAATGGTGATCACCGGGCCGTTTAGCTCCGGTAAAACGGAGTTCATCCGGGCAATCAGTGAGATTGACGTGGTAACTACCGATAGAGAAATCTCCAGCGCGGCAGAGCGCGAAGAGAAAGAACAAACAACGGTAGCGATGGACTTCGGACGTATCACGGTGGATGATGACTTGGTGCTGTATCTGTTCGGTACACCCGGGCAACGCCGTTTTGACTTCATGTGGGAAATCCTGGCCGAAGGCATGTTGGGGTTCATCGTCATGGTGGATAGTGCCAAGCCAGAGACCTTCCGCGAAGCCAAAAGCATCCTAGAAACCTTCCGCGCTTATGCGCCCACGCCCTATGTTGTGGCCGCCAACAAGCAAGACCACCCGGACGCATGGAACCCCGATGATATGCGGATTGCGCTCCGTATTGAGCCGGAAGTGAAGCTATTGCCGTGTGTGGCTAAGGAGCGTGATAGCGTGCGCGATGTTTTGCTGGAATTACTGTATACCATTCTCGAAGAGATGGATTAGCGGAAACGTCAAGGCGAAAACACCGTGCCCACATTGGTGACCGAACAGGGAATCGTCCATTACGAAACCTACGGTAGAGGACGCCCTGTTCTGCTATTACATGGGTGGCTTGGATCGTGGGCGCTATGGCGCGATACAATCGAAATACTCGGCAAAGAGTTTAAGACTTATGCGCTGGACTTCTTCGGCTTCGGTGAATCCGTAGACCATCAAGCAAACTTCTCCGTTGATAATTATGTGACCTCTGTCTACCAATTTATGGATAGATTGGGCATCGCCAAAGCGCCGCTTATCGGGCATTCGATGGGCGGCACGGTTTCACTGGCGGCTTCTGTCCGCTTCCCGGAAAAAATCGTCAAGACTGTCGTCATCGGCTCGCCCATCGTCGGCAGTTCGCTAAATCTACTGCTCAAACTGTCGGGATATCGGGGCATTGCCCGCATCATCTGGACAACGCCTACCCTGCTCAAGTTGTTCATGCGGGGTTATGCACACTTCATCGCCAAGGACGGCAAACGTGTAGGTAAGATGATTGTTGAAGATATGTCCAAAATTTCAACGGAATCTTTCTTCCAGAGTATCGGCACACTACGCCAGACAGATTTACGCAACCAACTGGCGGCGTTACCTATGCCTGTGCTGGGCATCTACGGCAAGTATGACCGTATCGTTAGCCCTAACCAGTGGAAGGTCTTACAGCACAGCGCGCCCCAAAGCAAGATCGCATGGTTCGAGGGGTCGGGGCACTTCCCGATGATGGACGAGCCAGGGCGTTTTCATGATACAATCCGCGACTTCCTCTATAATAGTTAGATGCAAGTTTTGCCTGTGGGTAAACCCCATGCTTTGCATCGTCATTCTAGGATATAATGACTGTATTATTCAAACGCACGGCTAACCATCACCGGAGCGCATTATGTATCGCTATGTTATCGAAGACACCCGACACGTACCGCCGTTCAACGAACCGGCAAGCTTGTTGACAGTCGGCTTAGAGCCACTAAAAATTCATCAAGAGAACTTATTTATTGAAGTCTTGCAGGAAAATATCGACCTGAACGGTGTGTTCCATAGCCGCGATGAACTGCATAAAGTGCAGGGCGAAGCGGTTGTTTACCGCGATAGCCTGTGGTTTGATAAGCCATTTTTTGAATATTTTATCGAAGCCGCACGCAAGCTGGGAAAAGCGTGTCGGGCGGCCTTCCCCGCCAGCGATAAAGCCTTCCACACTTACACTATCCCCCTGACCAAAGGCTTTGAGGCTACGTTGGGAAGTGACAATAAAATTCTGTTTCTGGCAGATTTATGGTACTTTCCGGATGGCTACGACGCCAACATACAGGCCGTTGTCGTGCCCAGCGACAGCCACGAGATAGGCTTCTACTCCGTGCCGGACTTTATGACCATGCAACAGGGCGACCTGACCCACTATGCGCCGCAACGGGCGATTATCTCCATCGAGAGTTGGGTACACGTCTACTTCGCGTCGATTATCTTCGGCAACTTTGCGCGGGCAGGCCGCCTGGATGCACTCATCAAGACCAGTGTATTCACCCAATTAAAACTCCTGTGGCGGGCAGTGCTGGAGCAAAAGCAGATACTCAGCGCATCAGGTGCGGTCAAAATCGGCAAAAATTGCACCATCGACCCCTCTGCTATTATCACCGGCCCGGCGGTGATTGGCGATAACTGCAACATCGGGGCGGGTGTTGTGCTTGACAACTGCACCATCGGCAATAATGTAACCATTGACGCCGGATGTGTGCTGATGATGAGCACTGTCGCGGATAGTTGCTTCTTGCCCTTCCGTGCATCGCTTTACCTGACGCACGTTATGGAAAATACGATTATCGCGCAGAATACCTGCTTGCAGATGTGCGTCATCGGGCGTAATAGCTTCGTTGGCGCGGGCAGTACTTTTACGGATTTTAACCTCATCGCGCAGAAGCCCATCCGCGCCGCCAACATTGACGGCGAACTTCAGACGGTCAGCCAGATTGTGCTGGGCAGTGCGATCGGTCACAACTGCCGCATCGGTTCCGGGATGGTCGTTTTTCCAGGTCGCATGATTGAGTCCGATGTGGTGCTGGTGGCATCCCCACAGCGCCGCGTCATCTCGCGCAATGTGTCTTATGAAGAAAGCGACCATCACTTCATCCAGCATGGGGACGTACACAAACGGTTTTATCCGCGTCATGATGAAGTCCGCGAGCCAGAAAGCACATGGGATAACTGGTAAATATAATGACTAATTCTTTCGCTTTTATCATCCACCCCATCGACATCAAGCGCGATGTGGCGCGGAAATATCCGATTTTTCAGTATGCCAGCGAAGGCATGATTAACTGGTTATCCCGCTTCTTCCCTCCGGTGTATTTATCTCAGGTGGAAGGCGCACAATCTACGGCAACAGGGAATGACCTTACGGGGTGGCTGTTGGCTTGCCCTCTCACACCCAAGCGGATGCTGTCTCTGCCAGAGGAAGTCGTATATAACAAGATTATTGCCACCGGGCGCATGGCGGAAAAACTGGGAGCAAAGATTTTAGGACTCGGCGCGTTTACGGCAGTCGTTGGTGATGCCGGCGTCACCATCGCCAAGCACCTTGATATTCCGGTGACAACGGGCGATAGTTACACCGTCGTTATCGCCGTAGACGCCATCGCGGAGGCGGCACGGCAGATGGGCATTGATTTAGCTTCTGCGACAGTGGCCGTCGTCGGCGCGACAGGGGCTATCGGCAAAACCTGTGCGGAGTTACTCGCCCGGCAAGTGGGCGAATTGGTGCTCATTGGACGCCGAGCGGAGGCATTGCACGCCGTCCGCGAGCGATGCGAAGGCCAGGTCGCCCAGTTCACAGTCAGCACGGAGATGAGCGCCATGTATACCGCAGATTTGGTACTGACGGTTACGAGTGCGATTGATACAATTATTCATCCGCAACACCTGAAGCCCGGCGCGGTGGTGTGCGATGTCGCCCGCCCGCGTGATGTTTCCCGGTTGGTGGCGGAACAACGCGACGATGTGCTGGTGATTGAAGGTGGCATGGTGGAAGTGCCCGGCGCGGTAAACTTTAATTTTGATTTTGGCTTTCCGCCGACCAAAGCGTTTGCGTGCATGGCAGAGACAATGGCGCTGGCGCTGGAAGGCCGTTACGAAGATTACACGCTGGGTAAAGAAATCAGCATTGAACAAGCGTTGGAAATCGGCGAAATCGCGCATCGACACGGCTTCCGGCTATCCGGTTTCCGCAGTTTCGAGAAGCCCGTGAGTGTGGAGCATATCAACGCAGTCCGGGAACGCGCCCACACGAAGCGCGGAGCTTGGTCGCCGAGTTTGTAAACTATAAGAGGCTGTGTTAGTAATCTCTAACAAAGCCTTGCCAATTTTGTGCAGGTTCGGCGCATATCGTGTATAGTTAATGTACGTTATCATTTCTTCGTTTTGAGCTTAATCCCAAAACTAAGAGGGGCTCATACCATGAGTAAAGGCAGGATTCTGGTCGTTGAAGACGACTTCGACATCTCAAACATGCTGAGGATTTACTTTAGCGGGCAGGGTTATGAAGTGCAGGTCGCGCCGCGTGGCGGGGATGCGCTCTCCATGACACGCAAGCAATTGCCCGACCTCATCATGCTGGATATTATGCTACCGGATATGAACGGATACGACGTGTGCCGCGAACTCCGCACGACGACGCGCACCAAGCACGTACCGATTATCTTCCTGACGCAACGTGACGAACGCAGTGACAAAATCATCGGGCTGGAACTAGGCGCGGATGATTATGTGACCAAGCCCTTCGACATTGAAGAGCTTAAACTGCGTGTGCAAAACGCCATCACCGCCGCCAAACGGCAGGTGAACCTAGACCCAAAATCACAGTTGCCGACTGGCACGCTCATCGAAGACCATCTGCGTAATTTGATGCGTGAAGGCCAGACCTGGACATACCTCGACATCAAAATCAATACATTTGACCAATTCCGCGAAGTTTACGGCTTTGTGGCGGGCGATGAGGTCATCCGTTTTATGGCGATGGTCTTACGGGAAGTGGTGGACGACATCGGCACGCCGGACGACTTCATCGGGCATCCGGGTAGCGATAATTTTATCATCATCACCCATGTAGAAGATGCTAAAAAAGTGCAAGCCCGCATGAGTGAGCGCTTTGACGACGGCATTAAACAGCATTATTCGTTTATTGACCGTGAACGTGGTTATATCCTTGTGCCGGATGGCAACGGGGCGAGTGAAAAACAGGTAGAACTTATGTCGCTGGCTGTCGGTGTTGTTTCTACCCAGACCCATCAATTCTCCGACATCCGCGAAATTACCGAACTAGCCGCCGACAACCGGCGGCGGGGCGAAAGCGAAAGCGGTGACGCCAGCACCCCTATCCCGACCTCCTGGTAATCAATGCGCCGATAGCGCCGGTATCCCGTTGCTTGGTGCATTTTGTGTGTGACGTGAGGTTTATGCTATGAATTTGGCGCTTGTGTTATTTTTGGGTGGTCTGGTTACCATCGCATGGATTTACTTTTGGGCACGTTCGCGGGAGGTACAGGCCGACGCGGACTTTGACCTTGACGACATGATTGCCCCACACACCGTGCCTACGGTAGGACACGGGGACGCGGTGATTGTCGCCCATGAACACGGCAAACTTATCTATCTGAACGCCCCTGCCCGGCGGATGCTCAAGCTCAACGGTGGACAACCGCACCTGGAGCAATTGGCACGCATGGCAGAGCCGACAAATACTTTTCTAGGGTTGTTCGCGGGGGAAGGACAGGCGTCCTTCCAGCTAGAGCAACGTTGGGTGGAAGGTTCGTCGCACCGCATCCCGGCAGGTACGGAGATGCGGACAGTTGTCGTCCTGCGGGAGCTTGCCAGCAATACCAGCAACCCCGATGTACTTGACATGGGGCGGGCGATGGCGATTATCAACGAGATAGGCGATACGGTAAACGTCACACTCAGCCTGGAACCAGCCCTGCAAGCCATTTTGACCATCATAGGCAAATATATCCGCTTTGATGCGGCGGAAATCAGCCTATGGGATGAAAATGAACAAGTGCTCAACCAGCGCGGATGGGCGGGGGATACCACCTACCTGTTAGCACTGGCGGAAGCTGGCGGTTTTTACCAGATGGGCGAAGGCATCACGGGGTGGATTGCGGAAAACCGCCAGCCTGTTCTCATCGAGACACAGGCCACCGCCGCCATCCAGACCAAACTCCCTACAGAATATCAGAGCTTCGTCGCTACACCCATTGTTTTAGGCGATAAGCTCATCGGCACAATGGAGCTTGCCAGCCGCCTGCCGGGAGCCTTTACGCCCGGCGATATGGCGCTATTACAAGCTATCTCCAAACCCGCCGCCGTGACCATCTATAACACAGATGTTTATTCCCAACAGACGCGGCGCATTAGCGATATTGCGATGTTCCAGCAATCTATGGAAGCCGCTAACACGCAAAACGAAGGCATAGAAAACGTCTATGCCACACTCAACGAGCGCATCGCGCATCTGCTGGATGCAGATATGTGCGGCATCCTGCTGTATGACAGTGAGCGTAACGGGCTGGTCATGCAATCCCCTGTACAGGGCTTGCCGGAAGCCCTCGTCCGCAATATTTTCATTCCGCTTACCAAAGGCACACCCCAAGCGGGCATCTGGAATAATCAACAATACTGGATTTCCAATGATGTGCAGGACGAGCCGTTAGTCGAGTCTTTAGGCTTGGCTCCCATCGTCAGCCTATCGGGTATCATCAACACGGTATGGATGCCGCTAACGCTTGGCGGGTCGCGCATCGGTGTCATTGCCGTCAGCAATAAACGCGCTGAAGGCGGCTTTAATAACTCCGACATCCAGAATTTAACCATCCTCGCGGTGCAGGTCGCCGTCGTGATTGAAAACCTGCGCTTGTTCGAGCGTGAGCAACAGATGGATGCTGAACTCATCGGCTTGCAGGAAATCACCAACGCCATCGGCTCATTAAGCCACGAAGCGGAATTCTACGGCGACATCACCGAGCGTATCGCCAACTTAATGAATATTGAAATCGCCGGAATTTTGCTCTATGACGAAGCCAACGAGCGCCTCGTCTGCCAATTACCGTTCTATGGTGTGGACGACACACTTTCCGGGCGATATCAAATCCCGGTGTTGCCGAATACAATTATGCGGCAACTATGGGAGGAAGAGCGTTATTGGTACAGTAACCGTGTTCAGGCCGATACATTGTTCTTCGCCGCTAAGTTGGACGAAACAATGGCACAAATGGGCATCCAGAAGACGATGTTCGGCGTGATGCAGGCCAGTGGGCGGCGCTTAGGCCTGGTGCAAGCGGCCAACAAGCGCAACGGGGAAGACTTCACCAACAATGACGCCCGGCTCTTGCTCATCTTCGCCACACAAGCCGCCGCCATTATTGAAAATGCGCGCCTGTTCCGCGAAGCACAACGCCGCGCAGAGCAAGCACAGAATCTGCGCCGCGTGGCAGAACTTGCAGGCAACGTATTAACATCACAAGAATCATTCACGCCTGTGCTGGCCGAGATTGCCCTGCTCAATGAAGTGGAAACGGTGTTCGTCAGTGTAGTGGATAGTGGCAACTTAGTCACGTATCCGCGTTGGGTTTACGGTGCGGAACTTAGCGAACCCTTGTATCAGGATATATACGCCGCCGGTTTTGATAAAAGTGTCACATCCTCCCAAAAGCCGATGATATTGAATGAAGGCGAAGACGGAGACACCGTGAACATCAGCTACCGGCAAGTTGCACAACGGCTGAACCTGCACAACGGCTTGATTGTTCCATTGGTCTTCGGTGAACGTCAACTGGGAGAGTTAGGCATCGGCAATCGCTATACGGATACGCCCTTCACCCGTGAAGACCTGGAAGTTATGCAAGTCGTGGCCGCGCAGATTGCCGCCGCGCTTGACCGCCTGCTGTTGTACGAAGCAACGGGTGAAAACCTCAGCCGTCGTATCGAAGAACTGGACGCTGTTTCTCGCGTCAGCAACGAGTTAACGGCCACGCTGGACTTAGAACCTATTTTGAAGGTCATCGCAGAGGAATCCATCCGCGCAACAAGCGCCACCGGATGCACCATCGCATTGATTGTGCCGGGTGAGGAGCGTGTGACGCAACGCATCGGCCTACAGAAAGAGATTAAAGGCCTCACCGACGCAGAGCGCGAGGCACTACATACCAACGGTTCCCCCGTCAACGTCACGGACTACGACCTCAGCACAATGACGCCCATTCCAGCAGAGGCACGTTCCGCGCTGGTTGTGCCCATTTTGCACATCGAAGAAATCGTCGGCACAATTCACTTATTCCACGAGCGTGCCAACCACTTTGATGACCGCGCCAGCGCCTTTATGATGACGATGGCGGTTAAAGCATCTCTGGGCTACGGGAATGCTGTGCGTTACCAGGAACAGCTTGACCGGAGCGAAAATCTGCGTCGCCGTGTTGACCAGCTTAACCGTATCTTCGAGCTAGGCCATATGGTGCAGAGCAACGCAGACCCAGCCAGCATCCTGGAAGCTATCGCCTACAGCGTGCAACAGTCCGTCGGTTTTGACGCGATTGTTATGTTGCTGATGGACGCTGATACCAATACCCTGCGCCGGGTGGCTCATGCAGGGCTACCGTTAGATACCTTTAACCAGAGCCGCCATAATACCCTGCCTGTGGAGGCGCTAGAGAACTTATTTAAGCCGGATTTCCGCATCAGCGAGTCGTACTTCTTCCCGGTGGAGCAAGTCAAGGATTGGTTCGTCGAGGGTGTGCAATCTCTCAGCGCCCATTTCGACGGTAATCGCACGTTGGATATGTCCGATAAAGAGAGTTGGCACGATGGCGATTTATTCGTCGTGCGGATGACCGGGCCATCAGGGGCGCTCATCGGCCTGATGTGCCTTGACCGGCCTCATACCAACATGCGCCCGGATAGAGGCACGGTAGAAGTACTGGAGATTTTCGCCAATCAAGCGGCTTCCACGATTGAAAATACACGTTTGTATCTATCCAGTTTAGCCAGCGCGGAACAAGAAGCGCAGTTGAACGACATCCTGGAGGCTGTTTCCAGCACGTTGGACATTGATGGCATTGTACGTGCAGTGGCACGCGGCATTGTCCAGATATTGCCGTTTGCACGCATGACATTTGTTCTGCGTACACCGGACGACGCCTTCGATTTTTCGCATGTCATCAGCCGCAGTGACGGCGATTTTGATGTTCTGCACGATCTACGTCAGCACTTAGGCGATACGGCCATCCACCGCACCCTGACCGAAAGCCGCGATTACCTCTACACAGCCGACGATGTCGAACTGGAAAAATATAGCGACCTGCGCGAATGGCATACAAACGGCGATGCGGCCACACTCATCTTGCCGCTACAAACAGGCGGCGAGTCATTAGGGGTTGTCCATATTGGCGTCACCGCCTCGCACACCGCCGAACTACGCGAATTCCGGCAATTATTACGGCGTATGGCGCAGTTTGTCGCCAGTTCCGTGCAAAATGCGCGCTTGTTCGACCAAGCAGTGAACCTGCAAATCCTGAATGAGTCCGTTGTGCAGTCTATCCAACAGGGGATTATGGTGCTGGATAATCTGGGCAAGCTCATCAGCGTTAATGGCTTCCTGGTGGAGCGTTACCAGTGGGGTTATACCACAAGCGGACAAAACCTTGCGGACTATCTGCCGGAAGTTGCGGCAATCCTGGCCGAAAAGCTGACCATCACGCTGACGCAAGGCACGCCGGAAAGCATTACTAATCAGGCCGTGAATATCGCCTCTGATGAAATCGTGACAACCAACTTCTACATCTACCCCTTGCGTTTTGGCACGACAGTACGCGGTGCGGTGGTCTTGGTAGAAGACGTTACCGAACGCTCCCGCCTGGAGCAAGCGATGGAATCGCGCGCGAACCAGTTGGCCGCACTGACGGATGTTTCCACGCGCATCACATCATCATTGGAACGCGAAGAAGTGGTGGATTTAGCCTTAGAAGAAATGGTCTGGCTTATCCCGCACACATCGGTTTCACTATGGCGGCGCAATGGCTCTTACATGGTGTTGGAACGTACCACCAACCACGATACCGCGCCCAACATCCGCTTTTTATTCAGCGATTACGAGATGATCCGGCAGGTGGTGGAATCTCAGCGTGTGGTAGTGGCAAGTGGCGACGTGCAATTGCCGGATGCCGTGCCTCACAAAGACTTCAAAAGCTGGATGAGCGTCCCTCTGGTGAATCAGGGGCATGTGGTGGGCTTGATGATGATTGTCAACGATAAGCCCTTTACCTACGATAGCCGTTCCGACCAGAATATCGCGTTTGCGTTTGCCAGTCAGGTAGCGATTGCGTTGGCGAATGCGGATTTGTTCGAGCAGACGTTTGACCGCACCAACGAACTGGGCACATTGTTAGAGGCCGCACAAGCCACATCGCTCACCACAGACCTTGCATCTGTGTTCCAGACAGTGGTGGAATTAATGTTCAGCGCGTTAGAGATGGACAACTGCGCCATCATGATTTGGGACGAAGTCGATAATCTGCTGGAAGTCCAGCTTGATATGAACCGTGAAGGCGACACATCGCTTATGGCGCCGTCCGGCACACACTATGACCTCAGCCAATACCCCGCCCGTCTGCGTGCGCTTAAAGACCGCGAAGTGGTCGTCATCATGCGCGAAGACGAAAACACACCCTACCCCAGAGAGGTTGAAAGCATCCAGCAAGTAGGCGATGCGGCCCGAATGCTTGTGCCGTTGGTTGTCAGCGAAACCTCACGCGGATTGATTGTGCTGGGCACAAAATCTGGTGAGGCGATTACACAGCAGAAAGTCCGGTTGGCGCGGGCATTGGGCGCACAGGTGGCGGTCGCCATTGAAAACGCCCGACTATCCGCAGAGACAACCGCCCACTTTGAAGAATCGTTGATGATTAACGACCTCAGCCGCGCTATCTCTAGCACGCTGGACGTGGAAGATATGTTCGAGGTCGTGCGCGAGCAATTGCCGAGTGTGACAGGTGCAAGCGAACTGTATCTGGCATTGTATGATAGCGCGACGGAATCAATCACATTCCCATTAGCGGTGCGCTATGGCGAAACTTACGGCATCCCACCGCGTAAGCTCTCTAACGATGAAGTATCGTTTATCATCAAGCACCGCCGTCCGTTGAACTTAGGGGCGGATTATTACAGCCCGGATGAACTACGCAAGAGTTTGGGCATCACCAATGGCGAAGGCGAAGCACGGAGCTATCTCGGTGTTCCGCTCATCGCAGGGGATGAGGTCTACGGTGTGTTGGCCGTGCGAGATACCAAGCGCACCCGCGCTTTTACCATCAATGAGCAACGTATTCTCACCATCGTCGGCTCTCAGTTGGGCGCGGCCATCCAGAACGCACGTCTGTTCCGTCAGGTGAGCAGTTTTGCCGATGATATGGAGCGCGAAGTCGCGGAGCGTACCCGCGAGTTGGAAGAAGAACGCGACCGCATCGACAAACTGTATCAAATCACGTCGGAATTAGCGCGGACGCTGGATATGGACAGGTTAATGCCGCGCGCGTTGGGTATGGTGGCGAAGGCCGTCGGCGCACAAGATGGGGTGATCATGCAATTAGACCCCATCACAGACCAACTTTACAGTCGTGCGACGATGAACCCGAATTCACTCTACGAAAATCCCACAGGTGAGCGTCCTCTGCATCCGGCGGAGCGCATCGCACGCTGGATTATCATGGAAGATGAGCATGTGCGGCTGGTGAACAACCTGCATACCGAAGAATACTGGGATTTAGACATGCCCGGCGGCAAAGACTGGCGTAGTGCCATCGGTGTTTTGCTGGAGACTAACGAAGAACTGCTCGGCGTAATGGTGCTACTCAGCCGTGACGAGAACGCCTTCCACGAGTCACACGTCCGTTTGATGGTTGCGGCGGCGAATCAGGTTGCATCCTCTATCAATAACGCGGAACTTTATAAGATGATCCGTGAGCAAGCGGAACGTCTGGGTACACTGCTCCGCGCAGAGCAGGAAGAAGCCGACAAGAACAAAGCCATTCTGGAAGGCATCGCGGATGGTGTGGTGTTGGCAGACTCCGAAGGACGAATTCTGCTATTTAACAATGCCGCAGAGCGCATCTTCCGTATGCCACGTAATGAGGCTATCGGCCAACCACTGAGTCAAATCACCGGTGTGTATGGCGCGACAGCCGCTTCCTGGGCGGAAACACTGGAAGAAAAATTGCGTAACCCAGATTACATGCGCGAAGAATTCCTGGATGAGCGTATTACGCTGGGCAATAGAACCGTCAGCGTGCATCTATCCCCTGTTTACACGGGCGAAAAGTTCTTGGGCACGGTCTCGGTGTTCCGTGACGTAACACGCGAAGTCCTCGCGGAGCAAAGCAAGGCGGAGTTTGTGGCGAACGTATCGCACGAGTTCCGCACGCCGCTAACATCCATTAAGGGCTACAATGATTTGCTACTGATGGGTGCATTTGGCGAAGTCGGTGACCAGCAAAAAATGATGCTGACCACCATCAAAGATAACATCACGCGCCTGGCCGCACTCGTGGAAGACGTGTTGAACATCTCCAAGATTGACTCCGGGCGGGAGCGCCTGAGCGTGCAGATGGTTGATATGAATACGATTGTAGAGCAAGTGTTGGAGCATATCCAATCGCGCCCACAACATCAAAGCAAACGGTTGGATGTGCAGTTTGACCCCATCGGCGACCTGCCATTGATCCAGGGCGACGCGGACAAACTGACGCAAGTTATCAATAATTTAGTAGACAACGCCTTTAACTACACCCCCGCCAATGGTACTATATCAGTGGAGTTAACGCCGCAGGATGACCGTAACCGTCTGCTTGTGAGTGTGGCGGATACAGGCGTCGGCGTGCCGGAAGGCTTCCGCGATAGCGTGTGGGAACGCTTTAAACGCGACGATGACACAGCAGTAACATTGGAAGTCGCCGGTACAGGACTGGGGTTATCGATTGTTAAAGAATTGGTTGAGATGCATCACGGTGAAGTCTGGTTTGAATCCGAAACAGGCGTAGGCACAACTTTCTATGTTGCCTTGCCCTACTACCAGCCAGAATATCTGTATTCATCATCACCCAATAGTGGGAATAATTAGACATCATGGCACATATCCTCATTGCGGAAGACGAGCGCGACATCCGCGAACTCATCAACATCATGCTGACCTTTGCCGGGCATCAGGTCACGTTGGCGGCCAATGGCGAAGAAGCGGTAGAAAAAGCACAGGAAGTCACACCTGATTTGATTATGATGGATGTGCGAATGCCCAAACTAACAGGCTACGAAGCGTGCAGACGCATCAAAGCCATTGAGCATTTAAAAGATGTGCCTGTCGTGTTTTTAACGGCCAAAGGCCAGGACGAAGAAATCGAAAAAGGCGCAGAGGTTGGGGCCTATGCTTACTTACTCAAGCCCTTCGCGCCCGATGAATTGACCCAGCGTGTTAATGAAATTCTAGGGCAAATCGGCGCGTTATGATGATTGCCATAAATGGGGAAAATAAAGTTTCATGAGTGCCATCACTGTAGACGGAGACTTGGTTCATTACGAAGTATTAGGACGCGGCGGACGCCCGGTCGTTTTATTACATGGCTGGATTGGCTCCTGGCGCTATTGGATTCCCACAATGCGCCAGCTTCAGCTAAAATATCGCGTGTACGCGCTCGATTTGTTCGGCTATGGGGATTCCGGCAAGAACCCACAAAAGTACGCGCTGAAGTCTCAGGTGCGCTTGCTGGATGAATTTATGGAGCAGTTAGGCATCCCCAAAGTCGCGGTACTGGCACATGGTTATGGCGCGCAGGTGGCAATAGAATTCGCCCGTCAATACCCCGATCGCGTCGCCCGAATGTTGCTTGTCAGTGTGCCATTGTTTGATCCCGGTGATTTAGAGAATCGCATCCCGCCGGGTAAACAGGTTTACCTGACCAATGCCACCGCCGCGCCAGTGGTCAACACAGCGGTAGAGAAGACAATCCCCGCCGGGATGGATAACCGCCGCAAAAAAGAGGCGGACTTACAAGTCATCGCGGATGATGATAAGACATTGCCTAGCGCCCTGCGCGAGACCCTACGCAACCCCAGCACAATTGACCGGGACGCCCTGCGGCGGGCGGCGGCTTTTTTAGCCGAGCAACGCAAAGCGGCAGAAAACCAGCCTGCGTCTATCAGCATCCCTGCACCTACCCTGCCACAGCCAGCACCGGAAGACGCACCCACCCCCAAGAGCAACGGCCATAACCCGCTTAAGGCGGTGCTGTCTAATGATATGGAAGCCCTGCTAGGCAATTGCTTTAAAAAGTCCGACCCGGAATACGAAAAACTTCAGCAGGATGTCGCCAAGAGTGACTCCAAAGTGCTGGAATATGCCGCGCAGGATTTTGATGCAGGATATACGCTGGACACCCTGCGGGGGTTAGCAATGCCAGTCGTTGTGCTACACGGCGACCAAGACCCGGTGATTCCGTCCCCGCAAGAAGCCATCTGGAATTACATCACGGAAGACAAAGAAGACAAACTGTTGCCTGTGCCATTGGCGGGTGTGCGTCACTTCCCGATGTTGGAGCATGATACATTCCAGAGGTTGGTAGGGATGTTCCTGGAATTACCCGACATCAGCAAAATTGAACTTAAAGAACGCTGGCGGCGGCGCTCCCGCTAGAATTTATCGCCCATGTCACAGGCCCTTATCTTTGCAAATGGAGACGTTTACGACGGCTCAATGGTGCGCGATGCGCTCCGCAAGGCTTCCGCCCCTCACGTTATCGCGGCAGACGGCGGCGCACGGGTAGCCACCTATTATGGTTGGCGGGTGCAGACTGTCGTCGGTGATTTTGATTCATTAAGCGCAGAGGAACAGGCAGAACTCCACGCCGATGATACCGAGTTTATCAACTTCCCGCCGGAAAAAGATTACACCGACCTGGAACTGGCCTTGAAGTTAGCCCGTGAGCGCGGCGCAGATTGGATACGCATTATCGGCGGGGCAGGCAATCGCCTGGATCAAACGATTGGCAATATGTATCTGCTGGCCTTGCCGGAGTTAGAAGGGTGTGATGTACGCCTACTCGCCGGAAATCAGGCGGTATGGTTGGTGCATCCTGGCACACATACCGTACGGGGTGATGAAGGGGATACAATTTCCTTAATTCCATTAGGGGGTGCTGTGCATGGCATCCGCACACAGGGCTTATACTATCCGCTACACGGGGAAACATTAGCCTTTGGCCCGGCACGCGGCATTAGTAACGTACTCACACAAGCGCAAGCAACCGTCAGCACGGAGGAAGGCGTTTTGTTAGTCATCCACACGAAAGGCCGCGCCTGATGAGCGAAGTGATCACCGTCATCAAGCGCGACTATAACAGCCAGCCTATCCTCAACTATCCCGCTAAAGTCCTCAGTCGTGATGACACCTCGATGTGTGTAGAAGCATGGTTCAGCCGTGAAAGTGTGGACATCGGCTTTTTTACGTTTAACATCGGTGATCGCATGGTGGAATGGTTCTATACAGACCGCTACTATAACGTTTTCCGCGTCCATGATGGGGATACTAACACGATTAAAGGCTGGTACTGCAACATAACACGCCCGGCGGAAATCAGCACGGAGGCTATCGCCGCCGATGACTTAGCGTTGGATGTTGTCGTCATGCCGGATGGCAGTTTGCATCTATTAGACGAAGATGACTATAACGCGCTCGACTTAAGCCATGAGGAACAAGCAGGGGTAGAAGCCGCCCTCGCCAACATCCGCGTAGCGATTAAGTTTAACCTCATTCCGTTTGATAGAGTGACCCGTTAACCATGCCGGAATTTCACCCTCAATTCCCACAGGTGCAAGTTAAACGGCAAAACAGAAAATCCATGACGCTCTCGTTAAGCCCTGCCGGAAAACCCGTTCTGCGTCTACCGCATTGGCTCCCGGTTGATCATCCGCAGGTGAAGAAGTTTTTGCGGCAAGCCCTAAAAAAGCTGGAAGCTGTCGCGCCCCCTATACCCAAAAAGCCGCTATCCGATGAATGCACACTCCGCGCATGGGTTGAGGCATGGGCGCTTAAAATCGGCGTACAGCCCCAGCGTGTGCAGTTCCGCGCCATGACGCGCAAATGGGGGTCTTGTTCCAGCAAGGGCAACATCACGCTGAATACGGCGCTATTTTATGTCCCCGTGCATCTGGCGGAATATGTTGTGGTGCATGAACTTGTCCACATGATTGTTTTTAACCATAGCGCGGCGTTTTGGACTCAATTGGCGGAATACCTGCCGGACTATGCCAAACGTGAGCGTGAACTCGACACATATAAAGTATGGTGACCCCCGATGAGTAATTCACGCGCACTGACTAACAGACAGATTTTACGCGCCGCCGTCGTTGTCTCCTTCGGCTTTTTGGCAAGTGGCCTATTGGGGCTTGTACGAACGGGCGCATTTAGCGCGATGTTCGGCACCAGTGCGGAGTTAGACGCCTTCTACGCCGCGCAACGCATCCCGGAATTGCTTTTCGTGGTGGTGGCAGGCGGGGCGCTTGGCTCGTCCTTTGTGCCTGTATTTGCGCGTTACCTTAAGCCGGAAAGCCAGTCCCACGCCTGGAAGCTCGCCAGTAGCGTGATGACACTCTCCACATTGGCGGCAGGATTGATGGCACTTATTCTGGCGATATTTGCACCGGTCATCGTGCCTATTATCCTCGTGCCCGGCAGGACTGCCGCCGAACAAGCCCTAACCGTTGACCTGACACGCATCTTGTTACTAACAACCGTGATTTTCGCCGCCAGTGGCCTGTCTATGGGCATCCTCAACGCCCATCAGAACTTTTTATTCCCGGCGTTAGCGGCCAGCATGTACAACCTGGGGCAGATTTTTGGCGCGTTAGTCATCACACGGATGCTAGAGCCACTTAGTTTGACAGAAGGCGGCCCTAGCGCAAACGTGTACGGCCTGGCTTATGGCGCGATATTGGGTGCAACGTTGCATTTGCTGGTGCAAGTGCCCGGGCTTTATAAGATACGCGCACGCCTGCGTTTTAACCTCAATTGGCGTATTGAAGGCACACGCGAAGTCCTCGCGCTGATGCTCCCACGTGTGTTGGGACTGGCTGTCGTACAGATTAATTTTATCGTTAATGTCGCTTTCGCCTCTACGATGGTGACAGGTAGCCAGACCGCGCTACAGGTCGCGTGGTTTTTAGCGTTCTTTATTCTGGGCATCCTAGCGCAGAGTGTAGGAACGTCGGTATTCCCGACTTTAAGCGCACTCGTGGCTGAGGGGGACATGGAGGGCTACAAAGCGCGGTTATCTTCCGCAATGCGGGGCGTACTATTTTTAGGGATTCCGGCGAGTGTTGGGCTTATCCTCCTGGGCGAGCCACTGGTGGCAATTTTTGAGCGCGGCGAATGGACACGCGAAAGCACGCAGGCAACAGCATGGGCGCTGGCTTTCTTCGCGCTAGGCATGGCCGGGCACGGCTTGTTAGAGCTTCTCTCGCGTGCTTTTTACGCGCTAGCAGATACGTGGACGCCGGTAAAAATTGGCATCGGCGCGATTATCGGCAATATTATCTTGAGCATCGTTTTTATCCAATTTATTGGCGTGCCCGGTTCGCTTGTGCGTGGGCCGTTCGCAGGTCTGGCACTTGCTAATAGCCTGACCACTTTAATTGAGGCGGGCGTGCTGTGGTGGCTATTGCGGCGGCGGATTGGGGATTTAGGCGATAAACAGATTTTCGCCACAATTCAGCGTGGATTGCTGGCGGCAGGCGGCATGGGGTTGGCCGTGTGGGTGTTGGCATCCGCGTTAGCTAACGCCCCGCAGATGGTGATTCTATTTTTGGGTGCAAGCGTGGGTGTGATGTGCTTCTTCGTGCTAGCGGTCTTACTCCGCATGGATGAAGTGAGCATCATCACGCGGCGACTGCGGCGCGGTTAACGTAACGGTGACACACTTCCATCATCCGCAATCTGGTTAACGCGCAATTCCGCCGCATCTAACACGGATTGACAATACACCGCCAACTTACGCCCGCGCTCAAATAATTTGACCGATTCTTCCAATGATAACTCACCGGATTCCAGCCGCGTTACAATACGCTCCAGTTCCGTGTGGGCTTCCTCGAATGATACGCCATTAAAAGAGTTTGCGTTGGTATCGCTCATGCTGGTCTTTATCCTCTACTCGTGCCTTCAATTCATCATCCGCAAGCTGAAGTGTAATTGCTGTACCGGGTGGCGCGTCTGCCCCCGTCAACACGCGCCTGCCATCTGTGGTGCGCGTCACGATGGCGTACCCCCGCGATAAAATCGCTTTGGGGTCGGCTACGATGAGCGCACTTGCGCGTGCCGCTAATCGCTCTCGTAATAGCGTAATGCGTCCGCGTTGTGCCCGAACTAGCCGCCCGTTTAAATCATCCATGCGTTGGCGGTTCGTGCGGATGACACCCTCCGGTGAGCCATAGCGTAAGCCGCGCAAGGCGACCTCTAAATCTCGGCGCGATGCGGCGATGCGGTCATCCATCAGCGCGGCAATCAGCGCGGCGTGGTCATCCAGCGTTTGACGTAATTCTTCAATATCCGGCGTCGCCAATTCTGCCGCCGCAGACGGTGTGGGAGCGCGTAAATCACTCACAAAATCCACAATCGTGAAGTCTGTCTCGTGCCCAACGCCGGTAATCACCGGGATGCGACTGGCGGCCACTGCCCGCGCCACCCCTTCATCATTAAACGCCCACAAATCCTCGATACTGCCGCCACCCCGACACAGTAAAATCACATCTAAATCGCCGTAATCGTTCAGGCGCTCTAATGCCCGGATAATCTGCGGGGGGGCTTCTGTCCCCTGCACCATCGTCGGGCTGAGTATGACCTCCGCCAACGGGAAGCGGCGATGCAATATATTTAAAACATCCTGAAAAGCGGCGGCAGTCGGCGAAGTGACGATACCAATTTTGAGGGGTAAAAGCGGAGTCTCGCGTTTGCGGTCAGCGTCGAACAGCCCATCGGCCTCTAGCCTGACTTTAAGGCGCTCGAACTGCTGGTATAAATCCCCCACCCCTA
Source organism: Aggregatilineales bacterium (assembly GCA_036734085.1). Lineage (GTDB taxonomy): Bacteria > Chloroflexota > Anaerolineae > Aggregatilineales > Phototrophicaceae > J038. The sequence goes on along the minus strand of DAIMZF010000002.1, from coordinate 44,310 downwards.
CCGGGCGGATGACATCAGCGTAAAGCTGATATTCCCCACGCGGAGAGTAGATTTGCACCTTGCCATGCACTTCTACGGCGTCGCCGTCGGACGGGGTGAAGCGCTGGCGGGTAGCAGAACTGCGCCACATCACACAGCGCAATTGCGCTTCCTGGTCTTTGAGTGTGAAGTACCAATGGCCGGAACTCGCGCGCGTCAGGTTAGAGATTTCGCCAGCCACCCACGCATCTTTCAGCACAATGTCCTCATCAAACAAGCTGGCGATGTGGGACGTAAGCTGAGTAACCGTCAGGCTTTGTGGTGTAAAAAAGTCATCAAACATCAGAATCTCTTTTGCTATTTCCACACTCAAGTATACACGCTAAAATAGCGGATGGCAGGCAATTGATAAAAATGCCCGTCCTGTTGATTATGGTTACATCGGGGTAAGGATAGTAAGACGATGGCATATCTTAACGAGCGCGAGCGGGAAAAACTGCTCAACGATTTAATCCAGATGAACTTTATGCAAGCCAAGCGCCGCCTGCGCCGCATGGATCGCCAATCGAAGTTGACGATCTTCCGCAATGTGCAAAACATCGGCGAATGGGTAACAAGTTATGACCTCATTGGCAAGGGCACGCGGGTCACATTGATTGAACGGGAGAAATCCGGTTACAGTGGCTTGCCCGATGTACGCAACGACTCCGCGTATGAGTTGGTGCGCGTGACGGTGGAACCCTTGCCGGAAAACCGCACGTAACCAATGCCCGACACGGTGTTTTAAATCAATAGAAGATTTTTAAAGTTGGTGGCTCTGTGACCACACAGCCAAACCTTTACGAAAGGGTTTAATTCATTATGTTTCGTACTTTAACACAAACACGTAATCTGGCATGGGTACAACGGGCGGCGTTGATTGCGCTATTCGTCGGCTTGACGGCGCTCTCTGCTCAATTTAAGTTTTATCTGAACAGCCCTGCGCCTTATACTTTGCAGGTCTTTATCGTCCTGCTCTCCGGGATGATTTTAGGGGCACGCGACGGCGCAATCACACAAATTGCCTATACCGCACTCATCGCGTTCGGCGCACCTATCGCGGCGGATGCTTCCGGCGGGATGAGCGTCCTGACGGGTGCGACTGCCGGGTACATCATCGGCTTTATCCCGGCGGCATTTGTGGCTGGTTATCTGGTGGAGCATGGCGCGACTCGTATCTGGCAACGCTTTATCGCCGGGTTGGTGGGTGTGGCGATTGTATATGCCTTCGGATTGCCCGTGCTCAAGGTCACACTTAATGTGGATTGGTCACAGGCGTGGGCGTGGAGTGTTGCGCCATTCATCGCTTTTGACATTGTGAAGGCCATCGCCGCCGCCGGATTCACGGAAACCGGGCGGGCGTTGATCAAGCGGTATTTTTAATTTATCTTCCATCTGATTCAGCCTGTAGGGGAAAAGCTATGCCTATTCCCCTACAGGCTAGATAACAGAGAACAGGTTACAAGTCCAGTTCATCACGCGGGGCGGTCAGCCCCAGGATGTTATAGCCGGAATCCACATGAATAATCTCCCCTGTCACCGCAGAAGACAACCCGGACGCTAAATACAGCGCCGTATTCGCAACATCTTCTTGTGTGACGCCGCGCCCCAGTGGTGAGCTACTTTCCACATATTTCAAGAACGTGCGTAAGCCCGGCACACCCGCCGCAGAAAGTGTTTTAATAGGCCCGGCACTGATGGCGTTCACACGGATATTATGGGGGCCTAAGTCGAAGGCCAGATAGCGCGTAATTGATTCCAGGGCGGCTTTTGCAACAGCCATTACGTTATATGCTGGCATGACCTTTTCCGCCGCATAGTACGTCAACGTCATCATGCTACCACCTTCCGGCATCAACGGCTCTGTACGTTTTGCCAGCGCAATCAGGCTATAGGCGCTGATGTCCAACGCGAGCTTAAAGCCACTGCGGGATACATCCACGAAGCGCCCGCCTAAGTCATCGCGCTCGGCATAAGCAATCGCATGGACGAGAACATCCACCCGCCCGTAACGCTCGCGCACTTTATCAAACAGTGCATCAATCTGCGCGTCGTCGGTTACATCACACTCTTCCACAAAATCACAGCCAATTTCCGCCGCCAACGGCAGGACTCGCTTTTGCAGGACTTCACCCGCATAACTGAGTGCAATCTGCGCCCCTTCCGCATGGAAGGCCTGTGCAATCCCCCAAGCGATTGAATTCTTGTTCGCCACACCAAAAATCAGCGCGACCTTGCCATCTAGTAACCCCATTGTGGACAGTCCTCCGTCTGGTTCGTTAATAAGGCCAATTGCACAGACTCTAACACACCGCACCCGCCCAAGCTACGTTATAATCAGCAGGCGTACCACGAAGAAGGGAAAGAACAATGAGCGATACACAAGATAAAATCCGCGTGTTGGTGTGCATGGATTTTAACGAGGAACTCCTTGAACGCCTGCGGGCAGTCTCCGACAGATTACAAATCGAGCGGCGTTACCCGGATGTTCCGGCTTCCGCTTACAAGGATGTGGAAGTGCTATACACGGTGTTTAACTTTCCAGAGCCAGTCCAAGCGCCGCATCTGCGCTGGATACAATTGCATTATGCCGGGTTGGATAATGTGGTTGACAGTCGCATCGGCCAGGTTGAAGATGTTGAGATTACCTCCGCAAGCGGGATTCATGCCGTACCTATTGCGGAATACTGTATGGGTATGATGCTGGCATGGGAATATAAACTACCGCAGATGTTCAGGAACAAGCAAAGCGTCCACTGGCCGGATAAACCCCACCAGACTTTTCGCCCATTAACTTTACGTGAGCAAACGCTAGGCATTGTGGGTTATGGGAGTATCGGGCGGGAATTGGCGCGGTTAGCTGACCAATTCGGCATGAAGGTACTCGCCACAAAGCGAAATCTGCTGAACACGCTGGATGATGAAGGTTTTATCGAACCGGGCACAGGCGACCCCACAGGCGACATTCCAGAGCGGTTGTATCCGCCGGAAGCGCTGGGGACGATGGTGCAGGAATGCGATTTTTTGGTGGTCACTGTGCCCCTCACCCCGCAGACCCATCACCTCATCAACGCAGGGATATTAAATCAGATGAAAAAAAATGCCCTGCTCATCAACATTGCGCGGGGTAGTGTGATAGATGAAGCCGCGCTCATTAACGCACTGGCGGCGGAAAAAATCGGCGGGGCGGCGCTGGATGTCTTCGAGAAAGAACCTTTGCCATCTTCCAGTCCGTTGTGGAATTTAGAGAATGTCATCATTAGCCCGCACGTAGCCGGGAATAACACGCGCTATAACGAACGCGCCGCCGCCGTGTTCGAGGAAAATCTGCGGCGGTATGTGGAAAAGCGGCCTTTGCTCAATCGACTAGAGCGCACACGCGGATACTAGCCATATGGACAGGTCATAATTGGTCTTGCTACAACTTCTCAACGTGATATACGTAAAGTATGATACAAGTACAACGTATAGTTGAGAGAAGGAAAATAACCGAATGACTCTGCATGAAGAAAACCCCACCAACGAACTGCCGGAAGAAGAATCACCGCGCACGCCGTTTGAGGAATTTTTATATCATCAACGCCGCGCACTAGAGGAAACCGGCCTCGCGCTGGAAGCCTTACTGCCGGAAGGCTTCCGTAAACACGGGAGCAACGCCAGCAAAGAATTTACAAAGGGCTTCCGTGCTTTAGTCGATGCGGCCATGCACGAACTCCGCAAGGCCAAAAAGGACGGTGAAGACGACGAAAGCGACGACACACCACCTTCTACCACTGGCCGGGCAAAGGTCAAAGTGGAAGTAGAGTAACAAACATCCTAATCCCCCACGTGACATGGGGGATTTTTATTAGCTTTTGGTGGGGTAACGCCGTTCCAGCAGGCCGTCAATAAAACGGTCAGAGGAAACGCGACGTAAAAAGGCGATGAGTTTTGCATCACTGCCGACAACATAGCGCGTTTTAGGGCGCTTGGCCGTGAACGCATGGCCGACAGCTTGCGCCACACGCTCCGGCGGGATGCCTTCTTCTGATATTTTAGCGACATTCTTCTTAAAGGCTTGCATCACATCGCCGTATAGTGGGCGTGCTTCTGGCGGCAGTTCTTCGTCTATTTCTTCGGTAGCCGCGCCTGTCTTGCGCCATATGGCCGTTTTGATGTTGCCCGGTTCTATTGCGGAGACAGCCACACCAAAAGGCGCTAATTCCTGCCGGAGTGCGTCCGTGAAGGCTTCCAGCGCATATTTTGACATACAATATGGTGCGGAAAAGACAGTAGTCACACGGCCTAATATGGACGTTGTGTTAACAATCCGCCCTTGCGCGGCACGGATGAAGGGCAATAGATGCTGGGTAACTTCCACATGGCCGATGAGGTTTACATCAAGTTGTTGACGAATAGCTTCAATCGGCACAAATTCAATTGGGCCAGGTATCGCCATCCCCGCATTGTTGAATAATCCGTACAGATGGCCGCCAGTGATGCGTTCAATCGCTTGCCGTGCGGATACAATCATGTCTGTCTTGGTGATGTCGATGCTGAGTTTATGCAGGCGTTCTCCTGTGATGGAATCCAGCCCGCTATCATCCTCACCGGGATAAACACCCACAATCACGGAAAACCCCAGTTGATGTAAATGACGGGCACTGGCTAACCCGATGCCGGAAGCCGCACCTGTGATAAAGATGTACTTTTCCCCGTTGCTCATGGGTTACTTTCCCTTTAGTTCTATATTAATCACCTAAATTAACGCCCAAATCCCGCGCTGTTTCTAACCAGGGATGGTCTAGCGGAACGTTCTTACGGTTCCCCGCGACTTCCTCAAGCGGCACATGGACAATATCGCTCCCTTGCACGGCCATCATCACACCGAACTTGCCATCTTCAATCGCACGGGCACAGGCTGTCCCTAATCGCGTCGCCAGCAATCGGTCTGATGGAGAAGGCACACCGCCACGCTGAACGTGACCTAAAATAGTCACTCGTGATTCCAGACCTGTTAACGCTTCTAATTGGCGGGTCAGTGTGTGTGTGCTGTTAGCGCGTTCGGCTTCAATCTCTACCAATTTGGCTTTATATTTCTTCTTCTCGGATTTATTTTTAGCGTTTTTAATTTTTTCGATAACATGATTCAACTTCTTAGCGGTCGCCACAGACATCGCCCCTTCGGAAATTGCCACGATGCTGAAGTGCTTGCCGCCCTGTTTGCGCTCGGTGATGGAGGCGGCCACTTTTTCCGCGTCGTATGGCATTTCGGGGATGAGGATAACATCCGCACCGCCCGCAATCCCCGCCCCTAATGTCAGCCAGCCAGTGTTATGCCCCATCACTTCCACCACGATGATGCGGTGATGACTGTGTGCGGTGCTGTGCAGGCGGTCTATGGCTTCGGTAGCGATGGTTAGCGCGGTATCATACCCAAAGGTAATATCGGTCATACGCACGTCATTATCAATCGTCTTGGGGAGTGTGATGATATTCATGCCTTTATTGGACAGCAACAGCGCGTTCTTCTGTGTGCCGCCGCCACCCAGACACACCAACGCATCCAGATGATGCTTCTGGTATACGTCCAGCATGACATCGGTCATATCCAAACGCTTGTTGCCGATGGGCATTTTATTAGGCTTGTCGCGGCTTGTGCCTAAAATTGTGCCGCCAATCGTCAAAATTCCAGACAGTGCTTCGCTGTCCAGGCGCACAATCCGGTTTTCCATCAACCCCCTAAAGCCATCACGAAAGCCGATGATTTGCATGTTGTAAGTATTCAACGCGGCCTTGCCGACACCCCGTATCGCGGCATTCAGGCCGGGTGTATCGCCACCTGCCGTGAGGATTCCAATGTATTTTGTCATGATGTGCCTCTCATCTTAAACGAACATCAAGCCCAGAGCCTTGATTATAGCGCGTTTAACGAAACTAGCATTTACGCTATGATGGGTGACAGTATCAGCAAATTTTGGAGACAGCATGAAACTGAGCAAACAGTTTATCATCGCCGGTGGAATTTTAGGGATGTTTGGTGTAGCGATGGGCGCGTTTGGCGCACACGGCCTGCAAGCAATTTTAGAGGCGAATGGGCGCGTGGACACGTTCAACACGGCGTCACGTTACCAGATGTATCATGCGTTGGGGTTGCTGTTGGTGGGGGTGCTAGCGGAGCGGAGCGCCGAAAAATGGCTGGCTTGGGCGGGCTATGCCATGTTCATCGGCACGCTTATTTTTTGCGGTAGCCTGTATATTTTAGCGGTTTTTAACGTGGGCTGGATGGGCGCGGTTGCGCCATTAGGCGGTACAGCGTTAGTCATCAGTTGGGCGCTTATCCTGCTGGCAGGCTGGAAGCGCGGCGACTAAGCGGTGTAATCCAACTCGAATTCATCTTCGTGGCAAACACGCACCACCGACGCCATAGCATAGCCGATGAAGTGCGTCTGCTCGCTAACATTTACCTTCAACGGCCCTTCAAACGGCGCTTGTTCAATCAGGTGAATCCGTGCGCCGGGCTTAAGCCCCAGCGTATCCAGATATTTGAGCATTTCTTCATCATGAGAATTTGCCCGGCTGATGATATAGTCCTGCCCGGCTTGTGCTTCGGTTAGCGGGTGGTCTATCACACGGGGCATCACGCCCTCTGCGGATGGAATCGGCTCTCCGTGCGGGCAACGCTTGGGGTGTCCGGCCATTTTTTCCATACGCTCTACAAGGCGGTCAGTCACCACAGCGCCTAAATCATCGGCGGCTTCGTGGACTTCGTGCCAGCCGAAGAGCATCACATCTACCAGAAAACGCTCCACCAGACGGTGACGGCGGATGCTCAACAGAGCCTCGCGCTCCCCCGCCGGAGTTAGCCGAATGCCTTGATACGGCTCATGCTCCAGGTAGCCGCCGTCTTTCAGGCGTTGTACCATACGGGTAACTGCCGGTGCAGAAACCTTAAGCACCCGTGCCAGCGCAGAGGTGGATACATACGGGTTATTATCCTGATAATGCGCCAAGCGATAGGCTTCCGCAAGATATTCCTGCATCGCGTGACTAACAGCCATGCTTGCTTTTATCCTTATTTTTTATCATGCACGTCTTTATAATACATTGTTACAATTCAAATTTGCAAGCGGTAAACTCTTAGATTGCATCAAGAGAAATTAGAGCAGAATCGCAATATAACCGCTATACTTATGCAACGGGGTCATTGATTAAACATCAATGAGATAGAAACTCCGATCATTGGTGGGGACAAGCAAGGTGTTGAGCCGTGTCCAGATTTAGCTTAGAACATTTTTATTTTGGTCATACATTGATTGAAGGACAGCCCGGTGCGAAAGTCGGCGTCGTGGCTGTATCCAAAGGCATCACGACGGAAATCGCCAAGCAAGCCGTTGAACGTGTGCGCCTGCCCCCTGCCCCGCAAGCCAAAGGCAGTGCGTGGGCGCTTGTGCGTGGTAAAACGCGGGAACTGCCCTTTATGCTGGTACAGACTTTGCAGGGCATCGCTGGGGATACCTTGTCGCATTACATCGTCCTGCCGCCGGAAGTTGTGCGGGCGCTCGCGGGTAATGTGCATAATATCCAGCGTTTTCTAACGCAGGAGAGCTTCCCTAGTTTTACAGAAAAAGGTGGTGTCCTCAAGACAATCGACCTGATTGACCCGCCCACCCTCAGCAATGATGCACAGGTGAATCACATCCTGGATTTGATGACGTACACGCGGAACAACGTCGGCACGATTGAAAAACTGCTGAGTGCCGTTGTGCAGGGCATCCCGCTTTATGTGCAATACGCGCCGGAGAGCATCGAGCAACGGGTGACTTTCCTGCAAGGGTTATTAGCCCTGTTACCCGGTTCTGCCCGCTATGGCGTGACCTTTGCCTTACATGCACCTTCCGCGCTGGAACTTGACGTGCAAATCCGCTTTACGGGGGATAACATCGCCCCGCCGGGCGTCATGACCTTCGATTGGCCGTCTGCCAAACTGGGCGGCCACGATGCACAGGATGACTACAGCCATTTTGTTGTTAGCCAATTGCGGCTGGATGCAGAACTCGTCATCCAACGGAATACTGCGATGGCGGCCATCGCCGGATGGCGACTGAACCAGGGCGATAACCTCGCGCAGTCGTTAGGCTATGCTTCCACACGCATCAAGATTGACTCCGCACTCAACAACAATCAGCCCGTCAATAAAGAAGAAGTTGCTAAAATTCTGGTGGAAGACCCGACGTTATCGCCGGATTTACAGGTGAAATATGCCCTGCACCTGCTCCGTCTGGGCTTAGCCATGCGCGATTTAACGCCTGCCGCGCCTGTTGCTATTCTGCTACGCGGTAATGACAAGCTGGAAAAAGCGGTACTGACGGAACTCAATAATGTACTGGACGATGAATCCAGCCGTTTTATTTATAGCACGCTCATCAAGTGGATGAACAACCCGCTTGGGCCGCAGGGCTTCCGGTGGGTGGATATCTCCCACCGGGCAACGCTGACACATCTACAAAAGCTCATTTACTCTGGCGACAGCACCGGAACGGCTGGCATATTAAAAGAGTTACACGAAGCCGGAATCACACTCCAAATAGACGATTTAGCGCCCAAAGTTATTAAGCTCGTCTTGCCGCTTAGCTATCAGGATGCACAAATCGCGGAGCATCTGTTTTTGTTGGGCGTGCGCTACCTGCCCAACACGGACTTCCAGGAATTAATGAGCGTGGAACGCTTCCGCGCTAAGTTAAACCCACAACTGGCAAAAACATGGGTGTTCATCAGTGGAGAAGGCGCGGATGACATCACCGGGAAGACCTTGCTCCGTGTCGCACGCGAATACGGTGAACGCTGGGAGGCAAATATTCTGGTGCGTTTTTGTGAAGTGGCACAACGTACCAGCCGTTACAATCTGCTGGATGCGTCCGTCTTCCGGGCGTTGTACGGTGTGGCGAATTCCTCCGAAGGGCGCGAATATACCGCCCAATTACGCCTTATCGCCCGCGCAGTGGAAACCAACGCGCTGGAAACATTGCCCCAACCCGGCCCGCGCTATCTTTTGCAGATTTATCTGGCATTGGGTGATTACGAAACATTGGCTAAGGGCATGTTACGCCAACTAAAGCAACTCCCCTGGGAGCGCGAAGAAGCCTACCTGCTGATGGTGCGCGAACTCTTTACGGAAACGCAAGTTCCACTAAGCCGCCTTAGCGCAATGTTGGACGAACTAGGCGCGGCAGGGGTACGCTCCGCGCCGTATGTCGTCGCAATGGTGAGCGCGGTGCAACCTCATCGCGGCGCAGTAGAAGTAGAGCCTATCGTCCGGCGGGCGGTGGAAGAACTGGAACGCAACCGCAATCTGGCGGATTTACTCCCGGCCAAGACCATCTTCAGCCTGCTAGACCATTACACACTGCGCCGCGACATCGACGGTATGCGTACTGTCATGAACATCATCCCGGCGGCCATCCGCGAAAAAGGCGGCGGCGGCGTCAAACTAGCCGCACAGGTCTACCGCAAAAGTGGTTGGAGCGCGGAAGCGCAAGCCGTCGGCCTGGATGTATTGCGAGCGGCTGTACGCTTGCAAAATGACGAAAATGCACTTAAAGCGATTGGCTTTTTTGTTAAGCAATTCGGCAAAGGAATTCAGCGCCCATTAGAAGTGACGTATCTTGTGCATCGCATCATGGGGCAATACGACCTCGACGATTACGCCGAGATGTTGCACGATGTCATCGCATTTTTGCACAAGCTCGTCAGCATGTATGTGGATGAAAACAACCGTCCCGGCGCGTCCGCTTTGCAGGAGGGCTTGGGCACGCTTCCTGGTGCTGGCGGCGTCCGGGCGAAGGAACGCGAGAAGTTCCTGGAAAACATTTTATATGATGGCCGGTGCATCATCCGCCTGGCACGTCAATATCGCGCCGGGCGCACAACAGGCGAAGCCGCCCACGCTAAACAGGTTGTTAGCGGGAGGGTGAACCCGGCCAGCATGATTGACTTTGTGCGTGTGATGAGTGGCGGGTTGGTAGAAGGCCGCCGCCTGACCCTACAGATTAAGCCCGCCGCGACACGTTACCCTTTCCAGGATTTTTCTATGGCGGAAGTGATGAACGGGTTCGCCAAATTGCGCGTTATCCTGCATCCACTGGTGACAACACTCCCACTCAACAAGCGACCCGACCTGAACGCCCGCGTCATCATCACGGAAATGCAGAGCTTCGCAGGCATGATGGGCGTCGACGAAACCCTGCGCGAGATTGCGCGAGACTGGCAATACCTGGCAGATTTACTCATCTTATTAGATGAGACCAGCGATGCAAAAGCCTTTGGGGATGGCGGGCTGGCTAAAAAACTGGATACCAACAAGCAAGCACCCGTAGGTGCGCTAGAGTTGATGCGCTTTATTTATGGATACTATCTGCATGTGCTTTAGGGCAAATTGTGGGATTTACACCCCGCCCCTATAATATAAGCAATCAGTCACAGGCAGGGAGAAGTGTGCAGATATTATGGATATTGGCGTCATCATTAATCAATACGAAGTTGTAGAGCATATCGGGCGGGGGGGCATGGCCGATGTTTGGTCGGCGCGTGACCGTAAGCTCAATCGCATGGTCGCCATCAAGACGGTCGCGCACACGCTTTCGCAAGATGCCACCCCTGTGAATATGTTCAAACAAGAGGCGCAGACCATCGCGCAGATGGAACACCCCCATATTCTGCCAATTTATGACTTTGGCGAGTACGACGGTCAACTCTATATCGTCATGCGTTATGTGGCGGGCGGTTCGCTGGATGACTTGCTCCGGCGCGGCCCATTGCCTATCACAGAGGCTTTACGCTTAGGGCAGGCCGTCGCGCAGGCGCTGGATTATGCCCATGCCGGGAAAATAGTGCATCTGGATTTAAAACCGCCCAACGTGTTATTAGATAGTCACCGTTCGCCCTATCTGGCGGATTTTGGTCTGGCGACCGTGTTAGACCCGGAAGGCAAGGCGGCTAATCCCGGTAGCGGGACATTGCTCTATATGGCACCGGAGCAACTGACTTCGGACATCATCGACTATCGCGCGGATTTATACAGCTTTGCCATCGTGATGTTTCACATGCTTACCGGGCAACTCCCATTTGAAGGAAGCGCACCACTCGCCCTTAAGCAGATGCAATTTCAGGATGTCCTGCCCGCCCTGGACTCAGTAAATCCATCAATCCCGCTACGCTTTACCACTATTTTACGCAAAGCCACCGCCATCGACCCGGCAGAACGTTATGCCAGACTGATGAACGTGGTTGACGAATTACAGGCGGCGTATCTGGAGTCGATAAGTGTTGCCGCCGGGAGCGACTCCGCGACAATGCCTGATTTTGTTGCAACCGAAGCCCAACCGCTTTATACCCTGCCCATCATCGAAGGCTTAGAAGGCGAAATCTTAGAGGCAGTAGACATCTACACACGAGCACGGCACAACTGGGCGGGCGGCAACGGGCGTTTTCTGCTGGGCGTGACGAATTATATGGTCATGAACGGCTATTATATGAACGCATCGCACCATAACCTGGAACTAGATAATGCCGGGATGCAGATGCTCCTGCGTGGTGCGCTGGAATACGACCATGAGGTGAATTATTGGTGGCAACGCCTGAGCATCGCAGACCAACGCTGGGTATGCTTGCACGCACTCCGCAGTGGCAGTGCCCCCGCCCGTGTACGGGCACTGTATCGGCTGGAAACCCTGCCAGATGCAGAAAAAGCCGTTATCCCCAAACTCGTCGGGCAGATGCTCCAGATAGAAACCAACGAAGACGCACGCATCGCGGCCTTGCAAGTGCTGGATACCCGCCACCGCCTCGCCGGGCTAGCGCCATCTGCCGTCTATACCGGGCGTCTGTTAACCAAGAAGGAACGCGCCGAGTTACAGACCATGCACGCCCCGCAGACATGGCGCGAAATCGTCTACACGCCGGAGATTGACGTACTGCTCGCGGAAATCGCGCTGGATATGGGAATGCCGCGTGTGAGTGAATTTGCGGCGCGTGTCGTCGGGCGGATGCGCTCTACTTCCGCCGTGCGGCACATCGCCACCCAACAGCGCGAAGGGCGACGCGGTAGCTTGCGGGCACTGGCTTTTGTACGTGACGAAGCGCCCTCCCTGCCAGAAGTCGTCAGTGGTGGCGGCAGGGTTTATGCCTGGATGACGAATACCTTCCGGCGGATGTTGGGCGACCCGCTTGGGTTGTTCCTGCGCTTTACAACGGCGCTCATCGGCGCAGGGCTGGCGATGGGCATACACATCTGGACAACATTTATCGGCTTTAGCATCTTTACGCCGCAACGGTGGATTAATACGCTGGCGGTGGGCTTGCTATTCGGCTTTGCTGTGTCAATTTTAGTCACCATCACCGGAGAGTTTTCCGCCCGCCTGCGTGGATTTTGGCCGTCATGGGTGCGCGGCCTGCTGGCCGCCGCCTTTGGCGCGTGGTGGGGGTCGCTCATCTGGTATCAGTACACGTGGGGGTACTTACAGGATTTACCGATTGACTGGCGCGTGATGACCTTCGGCGGCTTAGGGCTGATGGGCGGCTTCTGGCTAACCGCGCTGTTCAATCTACGGAGCTATGTCGCCATCCCATTAACGGCACTCTTGATTTACTTGCCCATCAACATCACTTATTTTGTTGGGCGGCGCTTTGCGGAAGTCGGGCCATTCCGCCCAACAGAATCGCCCAGTGGCAATTTGTTGGAGTTCAGCCAATCTATTCTGCCTTACGGCAATATGTTCTCTACAAGCGATGGCTTTCAGTGGTTGTATGGGGAGCAGATTTACACAGTCGGCATTACCTTTGCCTTGCTCATCGCGTTGGGTGGACACTTTATTACATTCCTGGATGACTTACGCGCCTTTACCCGTTATCTGGGCGAAAGGTATCTGGAACGTGTGCCGGTTGTGCCATATAGTGCCCCCACCAGCACTTTGTCAACAGCAAGCACCACACTAGAGACAATCCCGGAGGCGCAAAACCTGAAGACAGAAATCGACGCCGCCCAAGCACGCATCCCTCAGGATGAAGAAAATGCCACAGAGCTTGATGTCAATTTAGGTAAGGCAAAAAATGTCACGGACGAAGGCCAATCAAAGCGAGTTAACATCGGCACAGGTATTCGCATTGATGATTTAAAGAAGCCCCCAACGCCGACAGATGATGAATAGGGGAATCAATTAAAACGCCATTGTCTACAAAACACATCCCAAAAAATTGGGGGTATTTTGTGGCGAAAAATGCATAAGATGGTAGTGGATAATTAGTCCTATACAATAGGAGCGAATGATGATTGATTTAGACCTTGAACTCATCTACGGGCTAGGCCCGGATGATGACGACGATGATGATTATGATGATGATGACTTCGACGACGATGACGACTTCGATGATGACGACGACTTGGACGATGATGATTTTGACGACGATGACGATTAGTTAGTCCGTCAGTCACTTACCTAACCTGATAAACACTAAAGCCGGGACAAACCAATGTACCCGGCTTTTTAGTTAAATCTGAGAGTAGAGTCGCCCGCCGTACTCATTAACAAGCGCGTTATCAAGGTCATCGGCGTAGCCTGCCACCATTGTGATGATGGTAGATGCTTCACTGCTGTCTAAATCCTGCAGAGGGCGCTCGCTAAACACGTAGACAACATCCTGATAAACTCCGAGTGCCGCGTTGGTCAACTGCATGTTATATTCCAGCAAGCGGCGGTATAGCGGCAACAGTCCGGTAGCAGGCAAGTGCATAATCGGGGAAAGCACCTGCAAATAGCCGCGCCCTTCCTGGTCTGCCGTGTAGACTTCTATGATGGCCGAGCCACGCTTAAACCGCCAGCCATAACCCCGATCGACCGTCATATTTGACGCGCCGGGGTCTATCCCCAGTTCGTGCAGGCTAGCCTCCACAATGCGCGCATAATCCGCTAAAGATTTTGCCCCTCTACCCCGTCCAGTAAACATAACGACTCCTTATGTTTGATACAGCCTATCTGACAAGATGCCCACAACGCAGGCATTTTCCTTTGTGATACCCTGCGGTAGAACCACAACCGACGCAAGCGCGGCTCATGGTCTCCTCGTATAGCATGGCCATTTGCGGCATAGGGAAGCGCTCCGCATTGACGCTGTGCGGCAACACTGTGCCGCAGTATTCGCAATAAAAGCCGCCATACTGCACCGCACGGCTAAGGTTGCCACACGCGCCACAATACATCATGTTCGTGCCGCCACCGTGCATCTCCCGTGTGTATTGGTCTACTAAGCCCAAAATAAAGCTGATTTGCAGGCCAAACACATACGGCGCAGACCGGTTCGCATTGGCAGTCAACATGCCAATCAGCAGATTTTGCTCGTTAAAAACCGGGTTTCCGCCTGCATCTTCCAGTGTGTCAATCGTGGTCGGAAACCAATCCTCATGGAATTCAGTTAACGTGGCGCGGCGATGCCCATTCAGCACTCGTCCGCCGTGTGTGATAGCTGTAAGCGGTGTGTTATCCGGCACGATGGGCGAACTGGAAGGCGGGATAAGTTGTTGTAGCTTTAGCCCGGTGTAGATGAGGGCTAAATCATAAACCGCCCACGAGCGGACGACCTGCCCCGTTGCGCGGCTACCGCCGTTTAGCTCATACGTGATGTTCAAGCTCCCGCCAACGACATGGCGCGAAGTCGCAATCAGCCCATCCCGCGTGATAAAAAAACCCGTGCCTTTGCCATTCGGCCCGCCTAAAATCGCCACTGTGCGGTGCAGAGAGGCGGTCTGCCGGATGGGGGGGCGTTGCTGGGATGGCGGCGGGGGCGTGCCCATCGGCGGGGCTTGCCGCCCGGACTTTGGCGATTGTGATACGGGCTGTGACGGTTGCGCCGGAGCAGGCGCATTAAAGTTATTGTAATCCACTGGCGTTGCTTGCGTGGCGGCGGGTGCAGTTGCAGACGCGCTCACTGGCGGAGCCTGCGGCGGTGTTGGTTCTGCGGGGGGCGGCGGTTGCATCGGGGCGGCGCGGCTGGGTGTTGTGGCTTGCGGCACGGAATCCGGTGGCGGGGGTGTAGCGGGCGCGGCCTGCTCCGGTGGCATGGATGGCACAATCTGTTCGCTGTATTTTTGGATACGGCGTTGAATGGATGTATTGGTTGGGTCTAGTTTTAGTGCCTCACGGTAACATCTGAGCTTCCCCTGCACATCCTGCATTGTTTCTGCCAGCCAAACCCAGCCTTTCGCAAGGTCTACAGGTGTGATGTCATCCGGTTCTTTGAGGGCGATGCGTAAAAAACGCGCACCTTCCTGATGATGCCCGGCACGGATAAGATCGATACCGTCTGTTAGGTTTTTATAGGTCATGGGCGAACCCTCACGGTTTTTAGGTTCATTGTAGCGCATGACCTGACAAAACGCCGCATTTTCACGCGGCGTCGGGGGAATAAATCAGGTTAGTCATCTTGTCTGGAAAGATAGCCAGCGTATATCGGCGCGATACCCATGACCAAAAGTGTGAGCAACGCCATCACCAGTGCAATAACATTTAACAACATGGTTACATCCTCTCGTTGTGTTAAACATCCTATGGATAAGACGTGATTCGATGGCAGATAGTTTCAAAGTCGCGTGGTATAATCTGCCATGTTTAGCGAACCCCTCAAGTTAAAAGGCGACACGTTATGATAAGAAGCGAACAGCCGCGTGCAGTGGCTCTCGTCGGGATGCCGGGAGCAGGCAAAACATTGTGTGCAAAACATCTGGAAGCACGCGGCTTCTTTCAATTCCGCTTTGGCGGGATTATCACCGATGAAGTGACGCGGCGTGGCTGGCCGATTACACCCGAAAATGAGCGCATCATCCGCGAAGAAATCCGCGCAAACGAAGGCATGGACGCCATCGCCCGTCGTGCGCTTCCATTGCTGAAGACCGCGCTTAATACACACGATAGCATCGTGATTGACGGGTTATATAGCTTTAGTGAATATAAGTTGCTCCGGCCAGAATTTGGCGGGGCGATTGTGGTCATTGCCATCACATGCCCGCGTGCATTGCGCTATCAGCGTTTAGCAGAACGTGCGGAACGCCCGCTTACGCCACAAGAAGCGGAACAACGCGACTACTTAGAGATTGAAAACCTGGAAAAAGGCGGGCCTATCGCCCTCGCGGATTACACGCTAATCAACGAAGTCGAGCCGCAAACCCTGTTAAATCTATTGGATTCCCTGCTGAATCAATTAAAAATCCACCCGTAGTGATGGCACTCGGCTTGCCATATCCGCACCAACAGTTTATGATTCTGTTGGAAACCTGTATAAACATGATAGGGAAAACGCTGTGCATCGTTTGTCATCACTTTTCCTGATTGTGCTTCTTGCTATGGTCATCGGTCACACCAATGGCGACACACAAGCACAATCCGCCACACAGCCCCAACCGGGCGACCCACCCATCGCGGCCTTAATCAGCGTATCTGCACCCGACGAAAGCGGCTTTGTCACCGTTACAGGCGCACAAGGGTCAATTTTCCCTAACGCACAGGTGGGTGTCCGCAATCTATTCACCGGGCAGACGGTTTACACCAGCGCCGGGTTTACCGGGAGCTTTAGCGCAGAACTTTATGGGCCAGGTCAAACACCTTTTCTCATCAGCCCGGCGGCGTCCATCCCCACTGTCCTACGAGATTTACCGGGCGCACTACCGGGTGGCCCGGCGACAATCATCTACGGGACAAACCCGGAACCCCGCACAGACACCAGCAGATTAACGCGCCTCATCGTTGATGGTGATTTAAGTGATTGGGATAGCTACACACAGGCCAGTCTCGGCGCGGGGGCGTTTGGCTTGCTCAATGATGATTCGTTTTACTTCGGCTTTGCAGATGATGTGCCGGATAATGCACTGTTTATCATCGTATTCAGCCTGGATACCATCACCTATGAACTGACTATCGACCCCATTGTGCCGCAAGCCTCGCTCCTGCGGGAATTAGAACCCACTGCGCGTGAGCCTATCGCGGTGGCAGTGGCCGTCGCTACCACACAAACAGACGAATCCACACAGCTAGAGATGCGCCTGCCTCGTAGCGGCCTGCCAAACAATAGTTTTGAGACCGCCCGCCTGGAGCAGACCTTCATCCGGGTGCGGAACGAAGCGCAGGGAACCCGCACATTTGGCCGTGCCATCAACCGCATAGATGAAGCAGACGGCATTGTATATCCCGGTGGCCGCATGGATGGCGACTTTACACGCTTTTACATCGCAGGGGATTTAGCGGCGGGCGCATCCTATTGGTCAGCCAATGGCCGCGTGCGGAATACCACCCTGACCGACGGCGCACAGTTGGAAATTGATATGGACATCATCCTGCGCGTGCCGGGACTTTCCGACGCACAGACCGGATTAAGCATCATCGGGGAAATTGGCCTGCAACCCGTCACCATCGGCGTAAACGGCGACCGCAACATCCCGGCCTTGCACACCAATAACGGCTGGTCAAACTGGCTTACGCCTTCCGGCCTTGCTATTGACAACATCACGGGGGATATGACGCTGGGCACGGTGCGCGTGCCCTCTCAGCAGGTCATCCGGCAGGGGGATGTGCTACTGGCAGGGTTACGCTTTGTGGTGGATGTGCCGCCCAGCTTACCTAATGGCATCTATGTGCCCACGTTCACCGGATACGGCCAAATCGCTGATGGTGAGGTCTTCACATGGGGGTCTGCTAATGCGTTTGGCGATGGCGGAATTAACCTGCGCCAACCTATTACACGCCTTCCCTTTGCACTAAATATCGGCGGGCTGGAACGCGCTCAGCTGACATGGACGCTGTTCTATGATATGCCATCCGACGGCGCACGCGGTATTCTGGCAGATGTAGACGAGGCGCATGTCGCGCTATCCAACCGGGTGCGTTACAATAGTACGAGTTACGTCCTGCCGCCGGGCAATTACCCGCTAGAGCCTTATCTGCTTAACTTGATGCCCAATGCCTCTGATTTAACCTTAGCGCCACTTCTGCCGTTGTTGTTTCCTGGTGGAAGGGTAAAAGCGACCATCACCGCGCCGGATGGTAGCATTAATGACCTGCCAGACGTGAGCGTAATACAGAGTCGGCTTTCCAGCACAACGTTGAGCGAGCGCGATCTCTTTGGCGCACAGCCTCCCATTGACGCTTATCGTTTGATGACAGGCAGTCCAACGTATCAGGGCTACCCCTTTACAGAGTATGGGGATTACGAAGTCCAGCTAACGGGTAATGTGGATGACGTTAGCGGGAATCGCTATCAAGGCGGCGGCACTTATCGCTTGACCATCGCTGAATTGCTGGATTTAACACCGGGTGTCTTGCCCGGCACGCCCTTTAATGTCGGGGATGCGCTGTACACTGGCGGGCGGATTGAACCCGGCTTCCCGGCAGATGTCAGCGTGCGTGTGCGTGTGTATGCGCTGGATGGCGAACGAATCGACATTACATTACAGACAACCGCCGACCGCTTCGGCAACTTTGCGCCGGAGCAAGACACCGCGTTTATCTTCGAGAAGCCGGGTGAATACCTGATTGACTATACCGTCCGCTACATGGGCACAGACGGGCGTTTATGGGCGGCCAGCCTGCGTAGTGCGGGCATCATCGCTACACCGGATGGCGAACTGGTAGCACGGGGTCAGCGTGGCGTGAACGGGCTTGTCAATGACTACCGCCCCGCGTGGTTTGATACCAGCCAATACCCCCCACTGGAAGCGCTGGCCGATGTCGCGCCACGCCCCAACTACCCTTACTTTAGTGGCGATGTGGCCTTCCTACCGGATACGACTGCAAGCGGCTTAAATCCAGTGCTGAACGTGCAAGACACGAGGACAGCATATCGTGACTGGTTGCTACAGGCGATTCCGGGTTATGTATCACCATTTGGTGTCGATATACACAGACTCGCCGACAGCGACGAACTACCGCTCATGCCTGTGCTGGGCGGTGTGCTGGAGGACTTCGGCGCCGCGCTATTGCCGGACTTTTTAGTTAACCGCGCCTACGCTTATATCAGCGCCGTGCGGCCAGATGTCAGCATACGGCAGTATGTGCTCGGTCAGAGTGGAGATGGGTTACTGCTCCATTGGGATAACAACGATCCGTTAAATCAGCAAATCGGCGCGGGGTTAGCAGGCAATCGTCCTGGCGATTTTGTGTTTCTGTTCGGCGGCGCAGTCGTCAAAAACGCGGAAGCCAACATCCGCGAAACCGCGTCTTATGCCGCACTTGCCATCATCACCGATGCGGAAAACGCCCGTGTTACATCGGCACTACAGGGCATCGAGAATCGTATCGTACAACCGCTTGTCAGCATCGCCGGGCGAGATTATCACGCCTTTTTTCATCCAACAGGGGTACGTCCCGGTCAGGTCATCACACAGGGCGGGCGCATCGCAATAGCCGGGCAAGCCGCGCCGACACTGCCCACCACTGTTGACATCACCCTAATCGCGCCAGATGGTACATCCACCAGCTACACCGGACGCACCAACAGCATCGGCTATTATTACAACCCATCGCAGGATGTCATCGCGGAGCAAAGCGGGCGCTGGCAGGTTCGCATCACGACCACGCCAGACAATGCCGCTTCCGTCGGGCGTACTACCCTGTTACCAACGGGCAGTGTGTTGGGCGCGGTGACGAATACATTTAACTTCTATGTCATGCCGGACGACGCGCCTGTACTGGCGTGGTCGTTAAATGGGGATACAGACACAACTTACGCGCCCGGCTCACGTTTAAACATTAACGTCAGCGTGCCGGAAGGCTGGACGCAAACCACCGCCCGCTACGAGACCACCACCGCGTCTTATTTGATGGAAAGTGACACGATCCAGATTTTTGCGGCGTCTGCGGCCTATCAGTTCGACCCGTCGGTACTGGCGAATAACTTCCCGGTGGAAGTAAGCGGGGGCGGCGCGGGCGCACGCGGCGGCGATGTCGTCACGGTGACGTTCATTATCGCCGGGGTTGATGCAGAGGGTAATGACGCTATCGGCGTGCGCCGTCTTTACATCTTCCATGATAGATTAGTTTCCGTTGATGAACAGGCCGCCAACGGCGGTTTAAGCCTGCAAAACACACAGGACGAAGGGTGAAAGCTGTGAGGTCATCCAGACACATTTTGATATTACTCGCGTTGATGAGCATGGCCGTGTGGGGGATCATCGCCCGCGCTCAGAGCGATTTATACGTCCTGCCGCCCGCATCCGCGCCACTTTCAATCGGTGGCACGATGGATATTACAACAAACGGGCGCGTTCTGCTGGCCGCCAATATGCTGAACAACACTGTGTCATTGGTGGATGTGCCGGGCCGTTCGCTCATCGTGGAAATTCCCGTCGGCAGTGACCCGCGCGGGGTGAGCTTCACACCGGACGACAACCGGGCTTTAGTCGTTAACCGGGCAGATGGCACGCTCTCGGTGATCGACATCACCACGCGAAGCGTAGAAGCAACTTACAGCGTTGGCATTTTGCCGTATGCCGTCGTGACCACCAGCGATAGACTCGCTTACATCAGCCTGCAAGCCACTGATGAAGTCATCGAAATAGACTATACCACCGGGCAAATCCTGCGACGCATCAGCACGCCCGCCCTACCTACAGGACTCACGCTATGGGGGCAGGATATGCTGTATGTCACGCACCTGTGGACGGGTGAAATCAGCTTGATTCATCTGCCGCAGACGCGCGTCGTCCGCGTGGCTAACGGCGATACTGATATGGGGCTGTCGTTTTCTGTGTTGATTACGCGCAACGACGGCACGCTCTACGCCCCACAAAGCCGGAGTTATCCCAGCAATCCGGCGCTGACCTATGATTCCGCGTTAACCCCCTTGTTAAACACGTTTAATCTGCGTTCGCTGGATATTCTGCCCAACTCGCGGTTATCGTTGGATGTAGCCGACCGTCCGGTCAATATGCCGTTCGCAGTGGCGATAGATACCGCCCGTAATTGGGCGTTTGTCGCTAATGCAGGCACAAATGATGTCTCTATCATCAACTTGAACACCGGGTTAGCCGTCACAAATTTGCATGTAGGCACAAATCCGCGTGCAGTAATCCTCAGCGCGGATAACAGTTCGCTCTACGTGCATAATGTCCTGGAAGGCTCAGTCTCTATTATTGATACACGAGCGCTCCGCGTGCGGGACATCGTGCCGATTAGTGATTTGCGCGTGCCGATTGGCCGTTTACTCGGCGCGGAATACTTCCACAGTGCGCGGGATACGCAAATGGGCGCACGGACGTTAAGCTGTGCCAGTTGCCACTTTGACGGTCTCTCCGACGGGCGTGTGTGGCGCAACATTGACGGCGAACGCTTGAATACACCGCATTTATTCAACCTGGAAGAAACCGCGCCTTATACATGGCGTGGCGCTTGGGATGAAGTCGCGGATGTAGAGCTAAAAATTCGGGCGTTGCAGTTCGGTCAGGGTTTACTAGAAGGTGTCCCTAATCCGCCATTGGGTGAACCGCATGGCGGCCTATCCCTAGACCTTGACCTGCTGGCCGCTTATCTCATCTCATTAGAAGGGCCGCCAACCCCAACCACACAGTCAACAACACAAACAGAGCTTATAGCACGTGGTTCAGAAATTTTTACTACGTTAGGGTGTGCGACCTGTCATATGGGCACAGCCTATACTGATGGCCTGTTGCATGATGTGGGGACAGATGGCGAGTTCAATACACCCACGCTCAACTGGCTTTGGCTTGCCGCCCCTTACCTGCACGATGGCCGCGCCGCCACCCTGCGCGATGTGTTCGTCCTGCCGGGCGCGCACCAGCTAGTTGCGGAAGTCGCGCCGGAGGATATTGACGCGCTTCTGGCTTTCTTGCTCAGCCTACCGGCGGACGATTAAAGGCTAACAAACATGGAACCCTACGCGCCTTTCGCAGGTCGCCATGCCGCTATTGCCCGCGTCCGTCAGCACATCAGCGACCCGGTGCATACGCCTGTCCCGGCGTTTATCGGCAGGCGGAGTGTTGGTAAGACTGCGCTTCTTCAGCAATTCGCCGGGATGCCAACGGATACACATATCGGCGTCTACCTGCCGTGTAAAGAAATCGCACCACAGGATGAGCTACACTGGTTGACCGCGCTCTATAATGCCACCCACGATACGCTCACGGCTTACGGCTTTAATATCAACATCACTCCGCCGGAGGACTTCACCACCGCCGAGCCGTTCAAACAGTGGTTTAAAGAAAATTATCTGGCGGCGGTCTTCCGCATTATTTACCGGGCGCGGCGTGTGGTCTTCCTGATTGATGATGCTGAAATTCTCGTCCAAACAATGATGCGCGATACATTAGCGGAAGACTACTTCGGCTATCTTAACGAGCTAAGGCATCCGCAATGCGCGGTCGTGTTTACTATCAGTATTGCCTATGAAAACCGCCTGGAACTTTTTTATACGATTACCGATGATGGTCAGTTCTCACGCTTGGGGGATTTAGACGAAGCGGAAACAGCCGACGCCCTGCATCAACATAACCCGGATATACACCCTGCCGCTACACAGGACATTTTTAGAGCAACAGGCGGCCAACCCGGTTTAATCAGCATGTTTTTAGGCTACTTGCCAACACAAAACCCCATCACGGAAGCAGAAGTGAAGCGGATTACGCCGCAGGTGTATCCAATGGTGAAGGATCAATTCCGGGAATTGTGGGACGAACTAAGCCTGGATGAGCGTCTTATCCTGACGGCTATCGGCAGTCTGCTTTATGCCGACCCGATGCGTGCAGTTACGGCCAGCAACATCGAGACATGGCTGGTAGAAACGGACTATCTGCTGGATTTAACCAGCATTCACGCCGCTATCCGTAGTCTGGATTACCGCGAACTCGTCGCAGGGAGCGCGGCGCAACGCTTGAGTGTGCGTCCCGGCTTGTTACAAAAATGGATGCTGGAAAACGTCCGGCTGGATGCAACAACCCACGATGGCGTGTCACCGGGCGCACCCGGAACAGCCCCATCACAACAGGCGAACACCGCCGTACTCGTGATGGGTATTGTCGGCATTGTGCTTTTGCTGATGCTTATTCTGTTTATCGCCGGGACGCCACGCACCTCATCGGAGGCTGTGAGCATCCCGACCACCACAATTTCCGCGCCGGATTAGCTTAAGGCAATTCCACAAAGCACAGCACTTCATCATCAACGTTTGTAGAGACTACCGGGCAGTTCGCAACTTGCACGCCATCCCACAAAACGCTGAAGGTGATATCGCGGGTATTACTCACCCAAAATTTATCGCGTTGACGCTCGAACGCCTGCAAGAAAGTACAGAAGTCCGGCTTTTCTGCTAAGGGCAAATCGCTATCAATAATCTGGAAGCAATCTAACTGCGGACGCATCCGCCAACGCGAAGCATTGAACGTCCATTGTTCCGGTGTAAAGCGTGAATCCGTGCGGACGTTATCAAAACTGATACGTCGGACATCAATCTGCAAGATAGAGCTTGCCGAGCGGTTGTAGATGACGATTTGTTCCGGCGTGTAGTATAGCAACAGCGCGGGTTCGTTCAGCACGGTTGCGTTGATGCCATATTGTGAAGGGTCGATAATGCCTATGCCAGCATCTTCCCCATCCGTGTTTGGAAGTGCCGTTGGTGGATTAGTCGCCGTTGGCGGTATGGTCGGGGTGGGTGGTTGTTGTTCATCCGTTGCTGTCGCAGTCGTGGTGCTTGTGGGCACAGTTGTATTCGTCGCGCTGGATTGCACTCCGCCTGTCTGGGTTGTTTGGGGTTGGGTTGCCGTCGCCGGCACAGGCTCCGTCTGAGTGGGTGTGGTCTCATTACCCGTCATGGCTTCCGTCGTTGGCGCGGCTGTCTCATCATCCAGCAGGGCAACCCCTACGCCGTCATCGTCGCCGTCCAGAAAGCCCATGTTCAGCACCGCGAAGGCCGCCGCACCCAGCACAAGCACCGCGATGACTAGCAACCACACCACGCTGGTACGCCGTTCGGGTTTTTCGTTGGATACAATCGGCAACTTGCGCGATTTTGTGCTAAGCCCTAAATCCGTCTTGGATTCCAGCGCGGTGAGCATAATTGGCCTGGAGCTTTCATTCTTGGTTGGCTCATCTATCGCATCCCATGAATCCGAAGGTGGGACGGCGGGTGACAGGCGTTCACGGTCTGCGGTAGGAATTGCCAGCTTGGATAACGATGTTTCCCGTAGCACAACATCGTGCGTGTCTTCTTCATCGCTGACGGCGAACGCGCCTTCCAGCGCATGAATCAAAGCACGCCCCGTTGGGAAGCGGCGCATGGGGTCTTTATCCAGTGCCTTGTTCAGCAGGTCTTCAATCTGTGGTGTGATGGTAGGGTTAATTATACTGGCAGGCGGCGGCGGGTCGCTGATGTGTTTTAGCGCCACACTCATCGCGGAAACATCATCGAAAGGCACACGCCCGGTCAACATCTCATACAAAACCACGCTCAGCGAATACAGGTCACTTTGTGGTACAGCCTGTGCGGAAGACACCGCCTGTTCCGGTGCGATGTAATGTACACTGCCGAACGTATTCCCAATCGTGCCTTCCTGGGCACTCAGCGCCAGCCCGAAGTCCGTCAGCACAGAATGGCCGCCCGTCACCGTGACCATAATATTCGAGGGTTTTACGTCCCGGTGGATGACGCCTTGCTGGTGTGAATAATCCAATGCTTCGGCAATATCACGGGTGATGCGTAAAATCTGCTCATGGCTGAGCGTTTTCTTCTGCTTGTTGGTTTCCTTCAGGATTTGCCGTAAGTCACGGCCTTCCACAAAATTCATCGCCATGTAGTAGAGGTTGTCTAACTCGCCAAATTGATACACACTCACCACACGCGGATGATGGAGTTTGGCAATTGCTCGCGCCTCTCGCAGGAATCGCTCGCGGTATTCTTCATCATCTTCAGTTGCAAGTTGATTAGGCTGAATCACTTTTATGGCCGCGTAACGATCAAGGCGTTCGTCGTAGCCTTTGTACACCCGCGCCATACCGCCTTCTCCCAAAAGAGAGAGAATACTATATTCGCCTAATTTTGTTCCAATTAGTGCATCATTCATGAGACAGCCTCAATTTATGGGCGAATTGATGGCTGATATTATAGCGTGTTCTGCTTGAATGTCTCATAGTCTTTTAGCAATTCCTCGAAATTGGCGCAGGATGCGTTAAAATACTGCCATGACGCTCAAACACGTTATATTAGGAATTCAACGTGACACCATCACCAGAAATACCAGAAAAAGAAATACGCGAACGCTGTAACCATCTGCTTAAGGCCGCCGCAGAGGAAGCCCGCAAGCTAGGGCATGATTTTGTCGGCACGGAACATTTATTTATGGCTCTCACCCGCAACGAGCAAGGCGCGACCTGTCGCTTGCTCCGGCGTGCTGGGATGAACCCACGCGATGTACGGAATGAAATCCGGCGCGAGATTGGTCACGGTGAAGGCATCTTAAGCCAGGTTTTGCCCATGACGCCCCGCTCCGAGATGGTGCTGTCACTGGCTGTATTTTTAGCCGACCAGGACGAAACGGTGGAAATCAGCGATGGGCAGGTGCTGATGGCGCTGTTGCAAGAGGGCGAAGGCGTGCCTGTACGTAAACTGGTTGAACTGGGTTTTGATGTAAACCATTGGCTACAGACGCTCATCGCGGAAGAACACGACGCCTTCGAGCCATTCCCGGATGACAGCGAATTGTTGGAAATCTTCGGGGATGACGACGAGGATGACTTCGACTTCAGCATGTCGAGCAGTTTCTTCAGTGGCTTTTCTTCTCCTTCCAGCCCTACCCAAGACCGCAAGAAAAACCCTACGCCGTTACTCGATAAATATGGGCGAAATTTGGTCGTGCAGGCCGCACAAGGCAAAATCGGCCCGGCAGTTGCCCGCGATAATGAAATTCGCGCTTTAGCCCGTACCTTAGCCCGGAGCAAAAAGAACAATCCGCTTTTGTTAGGGGACGCCGGAGTCGGCAAGACCGCCATTGTGGAAGGATTAGCGTACCAAATCCATGCGGGGACAGCGCCGCCCTCATTGACAAGCACGCGCATTGTTCAGCTAGAGATTGGGTCATTGGTGGCTGGGACGAGCCTACGCGGGCAATTTGAGGAACGCTTAGTCGGCATCATCGAAGAGGCCAAAAACGCGGGAAATTGTGTGTTGTTCATTGATGAAATCCACACGATTGTCGGCGCGGGTGATACCATCGACAGCAATTTAGATGCGGCCAACATCCTCAAGCCTGCCCTCGCACGCGGGGAAATCAAGTGCATCGGCGCGACCACCCATGAAGAGTATCGCCGTGCCATCGCCCAAGACCCGGCGCTAGACCGCCGCTTCCGCACCATTGACGTGGAAGAACCTAGCGAAGAAGCCAGTATAGAAATCCTGATAGGGCAACAGCAAAAACTAGAGGAACATCACGGCGTTGTCATCCACCCTGCGACGATCAAAGCCGCCGTCAAGCTCTCCATCCGCTATATGCCAGACCGCCGCCTGCCGGATAAGGCGCTCGACCTGCTGGACGAAGCCTGCACCCGCGTCATCATCCGCACCACCCCGCCGGATTTAGATGACGCGCCCAACGACGTGAACATCAGCGATGTCGCGGCGGTGCTATCCGAGTGGTCGGGCATTCCAGTATCGGAATTAACCACCGACGAAAAGCGCCGCCTGACCAGCCTTGCCGAAGCGTTATTAGAGCGCGTCATCGGCCAGGATGACGCCGTGCAAGTCGTCGCCGCCGCCATCAAGACCGCCCGTGCTGGCCTCAGTGACCCCAATCGCCCGATAGGTGTCTTCCTGTTTTTAGGGCCTTCCGGCGTGGGCAAAACAGAACTTGCGCGGGCGCTGGCCGCCTTTTTGTTCGGCAGTGAAGAAGCCATGCTTCGCCTCGATATGTCGGAATTCCACGACGCGCACACCGTTGCCCGCCTGATAGGATCGCCACCCGGCTACAAAGACACCATGCGGGGCGGGCAACTAACGGACGGACTGCGGCGGCGGCCTTACAGCGTTGTTCTGCTGGATGAGGTGGAAAAAGCCGCGCCGGAAGTCTTCGACATCTTTTTGCAGGTGTTTGACGAAGGCCGCATCAGTGACGCGCATGGGCGCATTGTCGATGCCCGCCACGCCATATTTATCATGACCAGCAACATCGGCACGCAAGAAGGCGGTAAATCGTTAGGATTTTCCGGCAGTCCGCGTGATGTATTGGATTTTTCCGGTTATCTCAATCGTTTCTTCCGGCCAGAGTTTTTAAACCGCATTGATGAGGTAATTACGTTTCGCGCATTGGAAGTCGAGACTCTCTCGCGCATCCTTGATTTGCAAATAGGCGCATTATACGAACGCCTGGCAGAGCAAGACATCACCCTCAACCTAACCGAATCAGCACGGAACCTAATCCTGCGGCATGGTCACGACCCGGAAAACGGCGCACGCCCTTTGCGCCGGGCGATTGAGCGCCTGCTGACCCGGCCATTAAGCGCAAAAATCATCGCTGATGAATTCCCGCATGGAAGCCGTATAGAGGTTATCGGACAGGACGATAAACTCGCGTTTGAGGTAATCACTGAATGAATGACATCCCACAGACGGAGCGCCAGCACTTACCCACCGACAACGACGAAGCCAAGCGATTGCTCCGCCAAAAGTGCAAAGACGACAAGACCGACCCCTTTGTGAAAGACCCCAACCCGGAAATCTGCCTGTTGGGTAAGTTAGCCCTGCGGCGGCAAGATGTTAATGACGCCTTCGCTTTAGGTGATTTGTGTGCGCGGCAGTCCGTCAGCATGGGCAATGGCGACCCGCGCTTGCTGGTCTATTACGTCGGCAAGGTGCTGATTGCATACCGCCGCGCGGTGACTTCTGCGCCCAACATCGTAGACCGTAAGCTGGCGCTCCGTGCAATTGAAGAATACATCACATGGGTGTTAGAGACAGCTAAGGCGTATCCATCGTCGCGGAATTTAGCGGTCGCGTTGTGGGCAGGCGCAGATGACGAAGATCAGCCGCTACTCAGCCCTAAGCATCGGCGGCTCCTTAAGGATGTGCTGGACATCTACCAGAGGCAGGTTCTTGGACGCCATGCCGCGCGGACAGCATCCAACCCGGCAGAGGTTTATGGTGAGGACGATACCGCCGCCGATTCACAGGAGGTCTGGCAGGTCAGCGATGCGTCTATGACGGTGGCCGATGTTGGCGGGGATTCTAATTATTATTCCAAATTAAAGGAACATCCGGCGGAAGCAACCGATGTTTACGCTACATCCGGCGATGCAGACACCATGGGCAGTGGAAGCACCCCATCGGAGAGCTTCGCCCCTGCCAACGCAGATGAGCAAGCCAGTGAATTTAAGGTGGGCGACAAAATAGAAGACCGCTACGAAGTCGCGGAAGTATTGTGGGGGGGCATGGGCGTTGTTTATTTGTGCTACGACCACCACCAACGAGAACCCGTCGCCATTAAGAGCTTTCAAGGCCGTTTTTTGGATAAAGAGCGCACAGTAACGCGCTTCACCCACGAGGCGTTAACATGGATTCGGCTGGAAAAGCATCGTCACATTGTACAGGCGCGGCTTGTGCAGAACATCGCTTCACGTCCGCACATCATCCTGGAACACATTAGCGGGCCAGAGGGCATGGGGGCTGACTTAAGAAGCTGGATAGATCGTCAGAAACTAACCGTTGAACAAGCGTTAGAGTTCGCGCTCCACATCGCGCTAGGGATGCAACACGCGACACGCAAAGTACCTGGCCTCGTCCACCGGGATTTAAAGCCAGCGAATATTCTCGTCACGCACGAAGGCATCGCCAAAGTCACGGATTTTGGCCTGGTGCGCTCTATTGACCTGGAAGACCCGCTTGTTCTGCACGCGCCAGACGACGACCAGCACATCAACCCCAGTGACCGCCTGACCCGTGTCGGTGCGATTGTGGGCACTGCGCCGTATATGTCACCGGAGCAATGCCAGTCTAAAGAGGTAGACATCCGTAGTGATGTCTATTCCTTTGGCGCGGTGTTGTATGAGATGGTCACCGGACAGCGTGTTTTTATGGCACGCAAGTTCACGGAATGGGTACAAGCCCATATGAACCAACAGCCCGCATTTGACATCAAATTCCAAAGAAGCCTCCCCCACCGCTTGCAGGCACTTGTGCTGACATGCCTGGAAAAGAACCCCAACAACCGCCCCAACACATGGAGCGACATCGTAGACGCGCTGACCCCACTCTATACGGAGGTTATCGGTGTGCCGCCTGTCCTGGAAATTACCGGGCCGGAATTAGCCGCCCGCGAATTGATGGACAAAGGCTATTCATTAACGGCGTTAGGCCGCTACGATGAAGCCCTGGAAGCCTATGACCGTGCCATCGACTTACAGCCAGATTATGCGTGGGCGTGGGCGCGTAAAGGGCGCACCCTGCGCTTGCTGGAACGCTACGACGCGGCGTTAGATTGTTACGATTACGCGCTCCGCATTGACCCGGATTACGCTTGGGCATGGAACGGCAAAGGCATCATCCTAGACCGTATGGGGCGTATTGAAGAAGCACTGGAATGCTTCGAGACTGCGACGGAAATCTACCCGGATGATGTGTGGTACTGGTATAACCGCGCCGACGCCGTACAGAACTTAGGCCGTCTGGCGGAGGCGATTCCGTTATTGGAGCGCGGCCTGCAAATTGCGCCAAACCATGCCAAAAGTTGGGCGAAGCTCGGCCAATTGCACCGCAGTATGCGCCATTTTGAGGAATCAACCCACGCCTACGAGCAGGCTATCCGCCTGGAGCCAACGTATGCCTGGGCACACAACGGTTGCGGCCTTGCCTATCGCGCACTGGGCAAAACCAAAGAGGCGCTACTAGCCTTCCGCCGTGCGACCCGATACCAACCGGAGGAAGTGTGGCATTGGTATAATCTGGCGGATACGTTGGTGGAAGAAGGCCAGTATCAAGAAGCCGTACAGCCTGCCATACAAGCCACCCGCACGGACGCAACCCATGTCTTTAGCTGGTCAAAGCTTGGGCAAGTGATGCGTTACGTCAACCGCTATGACGAATCGCTGGCGGCTTACAATCAAGCCATCGCGCTAGAGCCGAATTCCGCATGGTCAATCAATGGTAAAGGGATTGTGCTAGAGCATTTAGAACGCTACGAAGAAGCGTTGACGTGCTACTTCCAGGCCGCCAAACTACGCCCGGAAGACATCTGGCATTGGTACAATCAAGGCAATGTGCTGGTTCTGTTAGGCCGCTACCAGGAGGCCATAGAGCCACTGCATACGGCAGTTCGCATCAACCCGAACCATGCCCGCAGTTGGACACGCCTCGCCAACGCCCTGCACCATCTAGGCCGTTTAGATGAAGCCCTGCAAGCCGCCGAGAGCGCAACGCGAATCGCCGGGCATTATGCGTGGGCATGGAACGAGCAAGGCGTAACGTTGGAGGCGATGGGGCGCTATACCCAAGCACTGGATGTATACACCTATGCCGCCCAACTCGCGCCTAACGAGCCGTTTTATCTGCACAAGCAAGCGGATGTATTGATGCAGTTAAAGCGCTATCAACAAGCATATGACCTGCTGGAACACGCGGTATTGATTGATGAAAAGAATGCCCAGACATGGGCACAACTTGGTCAAGTCCTGCGGCGCTTAGGCCGTGCGGATGAAGCCCTCAAACGGTATAACCGCGCCATTGACCTTGACCCTGAAAATGATTGGGCATGGAGCGGACGCGGCCTGACGTTAAGCCAACTCAAACGGCATCAAGAGGCCATTAAATGCTTTGAACATGCCATCGAAATCAACCCGAATGACGTATGGTATCATTACAATCTTGCGGATGAATTGCTCTCTATCAACAAGTTCAACGAAGCGCGGCAAATGCTGGAACGGGCGCTGACCATCAACCCTCACCATGCGGAAAGTTGGGCGAAGCATGGGCAATCACTCCGCAAGCTAAAGCAACACGAAGAAGCGTTAGTCTCTTTCGACATGGCACTCCAAATAAACGGGCATTATGCGTGGGCGTGGAACGGGCGCGGCCTGACGTTAAAGGAGATGGGACGACGCGAAGAAGCACTCGCCAGCTACGAACGCGCCGCACAGGAAGACCCGCAGGTGGTGTGGTATATGGTCAACCAGATAGATATTTTGATTGATGCTGACCGTCAGCAAGAGGCGCTGATCGTCGTTGATAGCCTACTGACGGACAACCAGCATAACGCTGTCTTATGGGCGCGGCGCGGGCAAATTCTACGTCGTGCCCGCCAATACGAGCAAGCTATCATCAGCTATGACAAAGCAATCAGCCTAGATGGGCGCTATGCGTGGGCGCTCAATGGTAAGGGCTTGTGTTTGGCCGCGCTTCAACGCTGGGATGAAGCCATTATGTGCTATCAAGTCGCGCTGGAACACGATGCGCGGGATGTGTGGTTCTGGCATAATTACGGCGAAGCCCTGATGCAAAAAGGAGAATTGGAAGACGCCGCTTCCGCATTTGAGAAAGCCCTGAGCCTTGACCCAGACCATCAACAGACTCACCAGAAATTACAAACACTGCGGGAGAAGTTACTATGAACTTTCCACCTCTGCGCCGGATGCCCAAGCGCGAGATTTCCATAACTTATATGAGTGGCGCTTACGACGGTAAAAAACTGCCGTTCGACCAGCCCCCGATTGGCGACGAGCGCATTATCACCATTGGCCGCCGCGAAGGATGCGATATTCACATCCCGTTTGACAACCAGATATCACGCCTGCACGCCAAACTAGGCTGTGTCTCCGTGCCGACGACCAGTTCGGACTCGGTGGTTAATCCGTTCATCCTTACGTTTTGGCTGGAAGATGGCGGTAGCCGCAACGGGACATTCATCGAACGGCAGGAAAAACCACTGGAAGGTCGTGTAAGCATCCGTCCGGGAATGTTGTTTCGCGTGGGTCGCACTTGGCTAAGGCTGGATGAGCCGCTATCCTATGGATAAAAGACGTTTTTTATTTAAACAGCGTTAAAGGGGCACACCATGCAAGAGAGAATCGGCACACTCACCACCAGCGACGGCATAACACTCCACACTATTCAATGGCTACCCGAAGGCGAACCCAAAGCGGTTATCCTGTTTGCACATGGTTTAGGGGAGCATAGTGGGCGCTACCAGCATGTAGGGCAAGCATTAGCCGACGCCGGATACGCGCTGTACGCGCTTGATCATCGTGGGCATGGACGCAGTGGGGGCTTGAGTGGCTACTTTGGCACGGTTCAGCGCCCGGTGGATGATTTAAGCACGTATTATCAGCAAATCCAGACAGAACATCCCGGTAAGCCGATTTTTATGTACGGTCACAGTATGGGCGCGTTGATTAGTTTACTGTTTACCCAACGCCATCAGGATACATTGGCCGGGTGGATAAGCCAGGGTACGCCGCTTAATGTGGATGAAATTCAGCCTGCAATTGTTGTCGCACTGGCGAAGTTCTTAAACCGGATTGCACCTAAATTGCGGTTCGCCCCGCTAGACGCTAACGGTATCTCCCGTGATCCGAAAGTCGTGGCGGATTATCTGGCCGATCCCCTCAACGCTACCAAGCGCCACCGGGTCAGCCTTATCGTGAATATCATCGGCGGCGGGCAAGAAGCACGGCAGGACATCAACAAAATTCACCTGCCTATTTTGGTGCTACACGGCACAGCAGACCCTATCTGCCCGGTATCTGGTAGTCATCTGTTGTATAATGGTGTACAGTCTACAGATAAGACGCTAAAGCTCTACGATGGCCTTTACCATGAAATCCATAATGAGCCAGAGCAGGCGCAGGTTTTCGCGGATATTATCGCATGGCTGAATGTCCATTAATTAAACGCTACGATTTTGTTGCATATTAGCTTATTTTTTGCTATCTTCTGTGTGGACTTTGTGAAATAATGTTTTTTTCGTCGGCGGAGCCAAACGCCGTAAAAAATTTTGAGGAAATAAAACAATGTTACTGTTTTTTCTTGTTTGGGCTGTCGTTGGCGGAGCCTTAGGGTTCATCATCACACCCACAGTGTTTAAAAATATGGGTTTAAACCCCCAAACCGGGCAACGTGTCGGTTTAATTTTTGGCGCTATTGGCAATATCTTCGGCCTCTTATGGTTATGGGCGTGGGTGCCAAAGCTCAACCCCAAGCTGGAAAGTCCGGGCTTATTCGCTGGCTTTACGCCGGTAGAAGAGCAGGTTAGCACGGCTAAAATCCAGTTTATTGCAAACGATGACAGTGATGAACCTCATGCAAAAATAAAGCTCAGCGTAGAAGATATATCGCTACGCTTTGGTGGCATTAAAGCCCTGCAAAATGTCGGCTTTGATGTCAAAGAAGGTGAGATTTTAGCCGTCATTGGCCCCAATGGTGCAGGCAAGACCAGCCTCATCAACAGTATTAACGGCTTTTACCGTCCCCAAGCAGGGCGCATCATCTTTAATGGGCAGGATATTACCAACTTCCCGCCTTACCGCCGCGCCCAGTACGGCATCTCCCGCACGTTTCAGAACATCGCGCTTTATACCAACATGACCGCGCTCGATAACCTGATGGCGGCACGGCACATCCACATGAAATCCAACATGCTGACGGGTGCGCTGTTCTATGGCCCTACCCGGCAGGAAGAAATCAGGCATCGCCACCGCGTTGAGGAGATTATCGAATTCCTTGAGATGGAAAACATCCGTAAGACCATCGTCGGCAACTTGAGTTACGGCTTACGTAAACGGGTGGAGCTAGGTCGTGCCCTTGCCCTGGAGCCTACCCTGCTGTTGCTGGATGAACCCATGGCCGGGATGAACGTCGAAGAAAAAGAGGATATGGCGCGGTTCATACTGGATATCCACGAACAGCAAGGCATGACCGTCATGCTGATTGAGCATGACATCGGGCTGGTGATGGATATTTCTCATCGGATTGTGGCATTGGACTTCGGGCTGAAGATCGCCGAAGGCACGCCAGAACAAATCAGCCAGGATGAAGCTGTCGTCCGTGCGTATTTGGGACAGGAAGATTAAACATGGCCGTTAACGAAGAAACACAACTAGAGCGCCAAGAACGTCAAATCCGTGAAGCACAGGTGTTTACCTCACACCGGAGCGGGCCACCTGCCAAGCTCCCGCCGGATTGTGATACGATCCCCAAAGCGTTTATCAAAAGCGTGAACCGTTTCGGTGATCGGGTTGCCATGCGTAAAAAGAGACTCGGCATCTGGAAGGAGTATACATGGAACGAAACCTACCAGCATGTACGCGACTTCAGTTTAGGGCTGGTGACACTCGGCTTACAGCGCGGCGATAAAGTCGCCATCATCGGGGAAAATGACCCGGAATTTTACTGGGCGGAAGTCGCAATACATAGCGCCGGCGGCATTACCACCGCCATCTTTACGGATGCCAACCCGGAAGAACTGGCCTACGTCGTACTCAATTCCGAATCAACGTTTTTGTTGGCGCACAATCAGGAGCAAGTCGATAAAGCACTCGACCTGCGCGATAAACTGCCCATCATCAAAAAGGTGATTTATTGGGATGAGCGCGGCTTGTGGAACTATAACGATGATTGGTTGATGTCTTTCTGGGATGTCGAGGCACTCGGCGCGGAACATCACAGACAGCACCCCACCCTGTTTGAAGACCTGATTAAACAAGGTGATGGCGAAGATGTCGCGGTTTTTAGTTATACATCCGGCACAACCAGCCTACCCAAAGGCGCGATGGTGCGCCACCGCAACCTGATGTATGCCAATTCTAACATCGAAGACATTACACCCCGTCGCCCTAGTGATAATTATGTGTCGTTCAGCCCGCTTGCATGGATTACCGAGCAGAGCTTAGGGCTAACGTCACATCTGCTGTACGGCTTTCAGGTCAACTTCCCGGAAAGCCCGGAAACAGTGCAGACGGACATCCGCGAAATTGCGCCGAGTACGCTCCTGTTCCCTAGCCGTCTGTGGGAAGGCCTGGCGCGTACCATGCAAATGCGTATCAACGATAGCACCTGGCTAAACCGCGCACTGTATCGCTTGTTTATGCCTGTCGCTTACAAAGTCATCGACTTAGAAGACAACAACCAGCCTATCCCCCTCCACCTTAAAGCCCTGCGGATGATGGGAGAATGGGCGGTCTTCCAGCCATTACGCGATAAAATCGGCATGGTGCGGATGCGCGACGCGATTACATCTGGCGCGGCACTTAGCCCGGATGTGTTGCGCTTCTTCCGTGCTTGCGGCGTGGAACTTAAAAGTCTTTACGGCTCTACAGAAATGCAAGGCGTCACGATGCACTATCCCGGCCAGGTGAAGCTCGCCAGTGTGGGTGAAGTCATTCCCGGCGTGGAAATAAAAATCGCGGAAAATCAGGAGATTCGTGTTCGCAGTCAAGCGGTATTTGCTGGTTACTACAACGATGTTGACCAGACAAGCGGCGCATTTGACGAAGACGGGTTCTTTATGACAGGCGACGCGGGTTATGTTGATGAGGACGGCCATTTGGTCTACCTCGACCGCGTGAAAGATATGATCCAGCTTGCCAATGGCGAGAGCTTCAGCCCGCAGTACATCGAAGGTCGCCTGAAGTTCAGCCGCTTTATTCAGGATGTGATGACGGTCGGCGGGTTCGATATGGAATATGTAACCGCTATTGTGATTATCGACTTTGATAACGTATCACGCTGGGCAGAGAAAAACCGCGTGAACTTCACCACTTATGTAGACCTGACGCAAAAAGAAGAGGTCTATAACCTGATTAAAGCGGAAGTTCTGCGCGTCAATGAAACGCTACCGCCTTCCGCACGGATTAAAAAATTCGTCATTTTACATAAAGCCTTTGACGCAGACGAAGCCGAGTTAACACGCACACGCAAGCTCCGCCGCCGTGCATTAGAGCAACGCTACGGCGATATGCTGGACGCGATGTACACGGATAAGAGCGAGGTCAGCGTGACTGCGGAGGTGAAGTACCGCGACGGGCGTATGGGCACCGTAGAAACCGCCGTGCGCGTCATGGCTGTGTAAGATAGCTGTATTTTTAAACTAATCGTTTGGAACTTAATTTAAAGAATTGAAAAACATGGCGACCAATTTACAAACACAACAACCACAGGAAGGCTACATCCCCTTTCGGATGCCGATCATCCGGTGGGGCAATTATTTTAAGTGGCTTGGCTATATCTTAGCGATACTTTTTCTGCTGTGGTTGGGGAACCAGATTGGGACTAACCCACGCGGGATTATCCAGTCAACCATCAACGGCGTACTGATTGGCGGCATCTATTCACTGGTAGCCGTCGGCATCGTGATCATCAACAAAGCAACGGGTATCTTTAACTTTGCACATGGCGCGATGATGTTATTGACGGCGCTGGTTTTCTACAGCTTTTTCATCACCCCCGCCGACCAAGTAAACGTGTTTGCGGCAGTAGCCTTAGCCGTGCTAATGGTTGGCTCCTTCATCGCCATGAACAGCCTGCGCGACCTGCTCAACCCTGTGCAAGTCGGGATTGGTGCAGTGGTCGCTATAGCCATTGTCATCGGCCTGACGCAAATCACCATACCCCTCATCCGCGCATTCATCGGCGGCATAACATTTGCAGTTTTAATGGGCTTGATGATTGAGCGCCTGTCTATCCGGCCATTGGTCGGACAACCACTTTTTACCATGATTTTAATGACCCTTGCGCTGGACGCATTGTTTCGGGGAGCCAGCCTGATGCTATGGGGTAGTATTGATAAATCATTGGGCATCTTTCGGGGGATATTTGTGCAAGCGGGTGTGGAAGACGCGGCATGGAAGATACCGGCCATCGTCCGCATTGATGCTTCCGCAATTATCACCGGACGCATCACAACGGTAAACATGGACTCGCGCATGTTAATCTCGTTTGCGGTGGCGCTCATCCTGTTCTTGCTGTTTATCCTGTTCTTCCAATACACCAATATCGGCCTGGCTATGCGTGCCACATCAGAAAATCAGGTATTGGCGCAATCCGTCGGAATGCGTGTGCGGGCGATTTTGGCGGCGGCATGGGCGATTGCGGCGTTGTTGGCGCTATCTGCTGGTGTATTGTATGGTTCAGCAACAAATATCGGCGGCGGCATGGCGCAATTAGTCTTCCTGGCATTCCCGGCGGTATTGCTGGGCGGCCTGGAATCGATCGGCGGCGCGTTAATTGGCGGCATTGTGATTGGTCTCGCGCAGAGTTATGGTGACTTTTTATTCGCCAATGATGCCGGGACACAACTTGTGCCGTATATTATCTTGATGGTCGTGTTGGTCATCCGTCCAGACGGTTTGTTCGGTCAACGAAGAATTGAGCGAATATAGCTGGCAATACCCAATTAAATACGCTTTATCATAAGGATTTTTTGAAATATGGCGTCCAACATTCGCCCCTCTGGGGTATTCGACACAAATTACGCGCAGGACATCTCCATCAACCGCACGTTATGGGATAAAGTATCCTCTTACGGTATTTTTGCGGTATTGCTTGTCCTGCCGCTTTTCCTCCCCGCAGATTGGACGGGCTTCGTCGCTCGTATCGCCATCTTTGCTATCGCGGTGCAGGGGCTTAACATCCTCATGGGCTACACCGGGCAGATTTCGCTAGGGCAAGCCGCGTTTATGGCTGTCGGCGCGTACAGTTCCGCCGTGCTGGTACGAGAGCTGGGCTTCACGTTCTGGACGGCGCTCCCGGCGGCGGCATTGTTCACAGGGTTTGTCGGCTTGCTCTTTGGCCTGCCCTCTCTGCGCGTGAAGGGTTTTTATCTGGCGATGGCAACTTTAGCCGCGCAGTACATCATCATCTGGCTGATTGAAAATCCGCTCTCCGGTTTAACAGGGGGTGTCAACCCGCTACCGTTGGAGCGTTTTCCTCCGCAGTTCTTCGGGGAAACGGTCACCCGTACTGGCTTATACTATATCATTGTGCCGTTAGCGGTGGTATTGTTCCTGGTAGCGCGTAACCTTATCCGGTCACGCACGGGACGGGCGTTTATCTCCGTGCGAGATAATGATCTCGCCGCCGAGCTATTAGGCATTAACGTATTCCGCTATAAGTTATCAGCTTTTTTCCTGTGTTCAATGTTCGCGGGGATAGCAGGCGTTTTGCTGGCTTTCTACGAGCGCACGCTCATCACCAGCCAATACCCGTTATTTATCTCGATTGAGCTACTAGCGATGCTGGTCATCGGCGGTGCGGGCTATCCGTTAGGACCATTGTTCGGCGCGACGTTCATCTTTATTGTCAATCAGCGCCTTGTTCCGGCTATTCTGCCGTTCATCAATGATGTTCTGCGTGATGTGCTGACGTTCATCCCACCGGAAAACATTCAGGGCGCGTTACAGCCAATGTTATTTGGCTTAATCCTGGCGCTATTCCTGATATTAGAGCCAAGGGGTTTGGCGTATCGCTGGGAAATCCTAAAGATTTCGTGGAAGATTCGCCCGTATTCTTATTAGCTAGAACCCGGTGCAAATTGCGCCGTTTTAAACGCCGTGTGGTGCGCCTTGTTCTAGGCCGAGTCGCGGATGTAAGATTTCGGTGTTATGTTTAAAAAGGAGGCTGGAAGCAACAGTTCAAAAAGATTAGATGCCTTCGTTTTTGGTTCATCAAACTATATTCAAGAGAGGAAACTATTAACATGCGTAAATTAGTTTTGGTTTTAATGGTTTTATCAGTGATGGCACTCGTCCTGCCTGTCGCGGCGCAAGAAGACCTTGCAGACTTCATCGAGCATAGTGAATGTGAAGTCGATTTAACCGGGACGACAGTCACCATTTACCACTTAGGCGACATCAGTAGCCCAGGCTATTCACCTATCACCTTGCCCCTGCTGGCGGGTTTAGCGGATGCGATTTCCTACTTCAATGCACGTGGTGGTGTCTGCGGTGCAACGCTTGCCCAAGCTAACTTTGATACCGGCGGCGACCCGAACCGGACTTCGGAAGGTTACGAGCAACTCCGCGCCCAAAACCCGGATGTTCTTGTACTGTATTCATCCGCAGACTCCGAACTTCTGCGCCCCACTGTAGAAGAAGATGAAATCCCGGTGCTCATCAGCGCTGGCTCACTGCCTGGCCTGTATGGGGAATCTGGCGATGAACCCGGCTGGGTGTATGCGACCAACCCACTTTATGCTGATCAATTCGCTACCTTCTGCGAGTACATCGGCGCGAACCCCGACCTCTACCCTGACCCCGTGATTGGTTATATGGGCTGGGGTGGCCCGGTAGCCGCCTTTGGTTTGGCCGCCTTCACGCCGGAAGCCATCGCCTATTGCGAAGCGGCAGGCGTTGAAGTCATCGCACAAGCACAGACCTTCCTGCCCATCGCGGACTCCACCTCTGTTTCAACATTGGTTGAGAGCCACATCGACGCAGGTGCAACCATCATCTATGTGAACGCCCTCGCCAGTGGCCCGGTACGTGTCGCGGAAGCCATCGAGCTTATCGGCTTTAGTGGAGAACTCGTGTTAGGCTCTGTAAACTGGGGTATGGATACCTCCGCCCTATTGCTCTCTGCCAACTCCTTACGCGCCAGTGATGGCCTGCCGGTAATTGATGGCATGATTGGTTCTATGCCGTTCGCCTGGTACTCCGACGATGAGCCAGGTATCGCGCTATTGCTGGAACAAGCGGTCGCCAATGAGCGCGGCATCCAAAGCATCAACATTTCTTACCTGTTGGGCTGGTCTTTGGTGGATACTTACATCGAGCTATACACCATCGCGGCGAATGGTATTGCGGCAGATCAAGGCCTGACCGACGCCAGCGCCATCGTTAACGCGATTGACGGCGCAGTGATG
Source organism: Aggregatilineales bacterium (assembly GCA_036734085.1). GTDB lineage: Bacteria > Chloroflexota > Anaerolineae > Aggregatilineales > Phototrophicaceae > J038. The sequence goes on along the minus strand of DAIMZF010000002.1, from coordinate 4,436 downwards.
AAAGATGTGATTGAAACCACCGTTTACAACCCGCTTGGCCTGTATCCATTCGACTTTGACGGCGGCGCTATCCGCGCTCTGCCCAATAACCGCATCGTCCAGATGGTGTTTGAAAGCGCAGAAATTACCGGCCCGCCGAACCTTGTCCCGTTGACCGACTTCGCACCAGCACCGGATACACGTCCGGGTATGGGCGAATAAGGGGTAACACTCTCAGTTTATACGCTCACATGGGGGCGGCGCTCGCCGCCCCTTTTCCCAAACAAGCAAACGTTCACCGAGAACGGGTAAATTAATATGCTGAACGTAAATAATATCGAAGTGATTTATAACAGTGTTATCCTTGTGTTACGTGGTGTGTCCTTCCAGGTAGAAAAGGGCCAGTGTGTGACGTTACTCGGCCCTAACGGTGCGGGTAAATCCACCACGTTGAAGGCTATTAGCGGCCTGTTAAAAGAGGAATTAGGCGAAATATCACGCGGCAACATCACATGGGACAACCACCGCATTGACGGCAAAGCCGCAGAGGACATCGTGCGTGAAGGCGTAATCCAGGTGATTGAAGGACGGCCTCTCTTCCGCCATTTAACTGTGGAAGAAAACCTGCAAACGGGCGCTATGTCGTATCGTGGAGGCCGCAGTGCTAAACAAGACATCGATATGGTGTATACCTTCTTCCCGCGCTTAAAAGACCTGCGTAACCGCGTTAGTGGCTATCTTTCCGGCGGTGAAGGGCAGATGTTGGTCATCGGGCGGGCATTGATGGGGCATCCTCAGTTATTGATGTTGGATGAGCCGTCACTCGGGTTAGCACCCATGCTCGTTAAAGAGATATTCCGCATTATTAAAGAGATTAAAGACGACACCGGAATTTCCGTTTTATTGGTGGAACAAAACGCACGTGCCGCGCTGGAACTCGCCGATTATGGCTATGTGATGGAAAATGGACGCATTGTGCTGGATGGCCCTGCCGAACAATTGCGAGAAAATGAAGATATTAAAGAGTTTTATCTTGGGCTAAACACATCCGGCGAGCGTAAAAGCTACCGAGATGTTAAACACTACAAGCGCCGTAAACGCTGGTTAGGGTAAATAGCTCGATTATTAACCGATTGATACAAGCTACCCGGAGGAAGACTGTTTTGAACTATGACGCACGGATTCGTGATTTAGTCGCCCATGCCTATGCTAAAGCCCCTGCCATCAAGAACATCTTAGACGGCGCAAATGTAACGCCCGCCGACATCCAATCAACGGCGGATTTGCACAAAATTCCCATCACCCGCAAGGATGACCTGGTGGCAATCCACCAGCAGAACCCGCCCTTCGGCGGCTTCTTGGCGATAGACCCGGACGAACTGCCACGCATCTACATCTCACCCGGCCCTATCTTCGACCCCCAGCCGATTAACCCGGATGCGGGCGAAGGCACACTGGCGGCGTTTAAGTATGTCGGCTTTGGCAAAGGTGACCGCGTGCTGAATACGTTCATGTACCATCTGACACCGGCTGGCTTACTGCTGGATGAAGGCTTGCGGGCGTGTGGCGCAACCGTCCTACCCACCGGGCCAGGTAATACAGAGTTGCAAATCATGATGATGCAGGCACTCCGCGTGACGGGCTTCGTCGGCCAACCGAGTTACCTGATGACCCTGCTGGACAAATGTGATGAAATGGGCATCCCTAAAGAGGCCGTGACAATTAAAAAGGCGTTGTTTTCCGCAGAGCCTTACACACCCAACCAACAAGCCCGCTTTGAAGGTGACTATGGCATGAAGACCACTTCCGCCTATGGCACAGCAGATTTAGGATTTGTGGGCTACACCATGACCGGGCTACAAGGATTCTGCTTGATGGACAGTCTGTATATCGAGATTGTAGACCCGGAAACAGGCCAGACTGTACCCGATGGCGAGATGGGCGAAATTGTGGCGACTACGTTCAACACGGCGTATCCGTTGGTGCGCTTCGGCACGGGGGATTTAGGCGCACTTGCCGCCGAACCCGACCCCGCGTGTAACGGTGGGCAACAGTTGCTCGGCTTATATGGCCGTAGCGGTGATGCGATTAAAGTACGCGGCATGTTCCTCCACCCTAACCAACTGATGGCCGCGAAGATGGCCTTCCCGCAGATTAAAACCATACAGGCCGTCATTACGCGCCCAGCCAATAATGACTATGTGACCATCCGCCTGGAGCTACAAGAGGGCGCAGACGGTAGTGGCCTGGATGAGCAAATTAAAGCCTTAGCGCAAAGTACCATCCGCTTGCGGATTGATGAAGTCACCATCGTGCCTGCCGGGACAATTGGCGGCCAGCGTACTGTCAAAGATGAGCGCAAATGGGATTAAAGTATGTAGGGTAGCGAGTGTATTAACAGCCCTGCCCCTTTAATAACCATCTTAGACCATTAAGATTGACACCAACACCCGTTAGGCCATATGCTTAACGGGTATCTTCTTTAATACAGCGCGGATTTCAATTAAGGACACATCATGAATAAAGCGGCATGGGCTTCCTTTTGGGCGGTGGCCTTTATATGGGGTTCATCATTTTTGCTGATTCGCGTCGGTGTAGAGGGACTTTCCGCGACACAGGTTGTTTTTATCCGCACCAGCATAGCGGCGGTTTTCCTGACATTGACACTTTACCTTACTGGCGGCAGGCTCCCGCGTGATTGGTCGACTATACGCTCGCTTATCATCATTGGCATTGGCAACGCCGCTATTCCGTATACGTTTATCTCTTTGGGTGAGCAAACCATCACGAGCGGCATGGCGGCGGTGTTGCAGTCTACCGCGTCATTATTCACGCTGATTATCGCTCACTTCATTTTTGCGGATGAGCGCATCACACGCAAGAAGGTCTTAGGGTTAATCGTCGGCTTTTTAGGCGTCTTAGTCCTCTCTAGCGGGAGTATTGAGGGCACACAAATCAACGTTCCCGTCCTGCTGGGTCAGTTAGCCATTGTGATGGGGTCACTGTTTTATGGCATCTTCACTGTATACAGCCGTACCGTCATCAAAAAATCAATTTCGCCGATGGTCATTAGCGCAGGCACATTCATCCCGGCGGCGATATGTGCATTCGCCTTTATGCTGATTGAACCACTCATCGGTGGGCGTGCCGCCGTACCACTCAGCGAAGCCTCCCGCGATACCGTCATTGCCGTACTGATTTTAGGCTTCTTTAACACGTTTATCGCTTACATCTTCTTTTATTACATCGTGCAGGAACTCGGCGCGTTCCGTGCGTCGATGGTGACTTACGTCGTGCCTGTCATTGGGCTGGTGTTGGGCGCTGTCGTCCTGCGGGAAGTCATCGAGTTATACATGATTATCGGTGCAGTGCTTATTTTCGCTGGTATTGGCATTATCAATGTTACATTCACTAATCGACGCCTGAAACCAGCCGTCGTCGCGTAACAACAAAAAACGGGAGCGTGCCACACACTCCCGTTGTATTTATTTCTATTTAAAGACCACTGTTTTGTTGTTGTAAACCAATACCCGATGATGCAAATGATACCAAATTGCACGAGAGAGCACCGTTTTTTCCAGGTCTTTGCCCTTACGCACCATCTCCGGGATAGAATCGCGGTGGTCAACACGGGTTACATCCTGATCGATGATTGGCCCTGCATCAAGTTCTGGTGTGACATAATGACTGGTCGCGCCGATAATCTTCACGCCCCGTTCATACGCCTGGTGGTACGGCTTCGCACCGGGAAACGCAGGTAGAAACGAGTGATGAATGTTAATCACTCGGTTGGGATAATGTGCTACAAAGCCATCTGTCAAAATCTGCATATAACGCGCCAGCACTACAAAATCAATATTCTGCTCTTTTAATAGCGCGATTTGCTCCGCTTCAATATCGGTTTTGTTCCCGACAGACACACTATAAGCCTGAAATCTCAAGCCAAATTTATCCACTACAGCGCCTAAATCTGGATGATTGCTAATCACCACTGGGATATCTACGCGGAATTCGCCCGATTGCCACCGCGATAAAATATCATACAAACAATGGTCTTGCTTGGAAACAAATAATGCCATCCGCAACCTATCATCAGAAAAATGTAGCCGCCATGTCATTTGATATTGTTCTGCGATGGGGGTAAAAGCCGCGTGGATGCGCTCCGACGGGATTTCAAAATTTGTCAAATCCCATTCAACACGCATAAAAAACACGTTCTGCTCGGAGTCCACATGCTGGTCTAGGTGTAAGATATTGCCATTCCGACGAAAGATGAAATCCGTGATGCTGGCGACAAGGCCGCGCTTATCCGGGCAGGATATAAGAAGAATAGCCGATTGCGACACAGTGTTAAGCCTTCCCGTAAGTTTTTAGAGGATAGATGACTCTATTTTACGGGAACGGAACACAAAAAGCGACAGGTTGGGAAGGTGTGTCAAAGGGTGTTGGCGGCGGCC
>DAIMZF010000001.1:86456-110819 GCA_036734085.1 Aggregatilineales bacterium | reverse complement strand
TCGCTTGTTTTCAGCATGTTGTGAGTCTATCACCTCATTTTTGCGCTGTCAACACCTGCTCAACTTGTCTGCTACGCCCTGCTGTCATACGCACCAGTCCTAGACTATCCGCGCCGATGAGGGCTACCTGCTGGTAGCATGTTTGTTGAGTTTTGGTTTGTTACAGTGCTTGCTGAGCGCACGAAAATATAACAGCGTGCTTATCGCCTGTCAATGGGCACTTTATCAAGACCCGGTATAACGCACCACCAAAAGCGTAATATCATCAAAAGCAGGCTCACCCTGGCAAAAACGCAGGATGTCCTCATTGAGCATGGTCAGTATTTCCACTGCGGAACGTGTCGCGTTGCGCTGTAGCACCTGCATCATGCGCGTTTCGCCATACATCTCCCCTGCGTGGTTTTCCGCTTCGGTCACGCCGTCGGTGTAATACAGAAGCACATCACCCGGCGCAAGTTGTAATTTTAATACCTGTAATGGATTATCCGGAAACCACCCTATCGCACGTCCGCCACGCGGCATAAATTCTACCGTCTTTGTCTCGTGATGATAAATCAACGGCGGATTATGCCCGGCGTTAACGTGCAGGCTGGCCCCGTGCTGAAAGAAATGACTGTGATAGAGGGTGACAAACATCCCGCTATCAGCATCTTCCAGGATTAAATCGTTGGTACGCCCGATAATTTCCACTGGGGATAACCCGGCAAAAGCATTTGTCCGAATCATCGTGCGGGCTACGGCCATAAACAACGCCGCCCCCGCGCCTTTGTCGGACACATCCGCAATTACCGTGCCGAAGTGACCTTCATCTAATAGAAAAGCATCGTAGAAGTCGCCTGCTGTCTCGCGGGCGGCACGCCACAATGGAGAGATTTCGTACCCCCGCACAGCCGGTAGGGTCTGCGGCAATAGCGCATGTTGAATCTCTCGCGCCATCTGTAGCTCGCGCTCCATACGGCCTTTTTCCACTGCAACGGTATACAGGCGCGCATTTTCAATCGCAATTCCAGCTTGCCCAGCAACGGAACTCAACAGTTCTGCATCCGCCTGACTGAAGTTGCCCGCCCGCATGGAGGTATCTACATAGACCACACCCACCAGGCGGCCTTTGACCATCATCGGCGCACACAAAATGGCCCGCAGGCCACGCATGATGATGCTCTGTCCGGCTTTGTAACGTTCATCAAATTGGGCGTTGTTCGTCAATAAGGCTTGCTGGGTACGCACGACCTCTCGCACAATGGTTGTGCTGTAGCCCTCTTCTTCCAAAACATTATCATCCGCACCCTTGATAACCCGCGTGCGAAGCTCGCCGTTATCGTCGGCAATCATCAAAAATCCGCGTTGCGCATTGGTCAATTGCATGACCGATTCCATGACGTTGTTCAATACTTCGTCAAAGTCCAGGCTGGAATTCATCACGCCGGTGATGTCCCACAACGTCCGCAGATGCTCCGGGCTAAGGTTGGCTGGCACACTTCCTGTATCGCTCATAATGTCCTATCCGGTTTTGCTGATTGATGTCTTTCATTATAGCGGACGATGGTTTGTTCACGCGAATTTCCCACAATAAACGAAGTGAGTCATAATAAACAGAATTGCCACAATCATTAAGGGGAAAGCATCATGTTGATAGAACGCACAGAGATGAGAGCCGCCCACGAAGATATTATCATCCGTGACCGCCCCGCGCTGGCAGGTGCGGAGCAAGGGATTATCCGTGAAGGGGGGTTAATCATCATAGACCCGACGACCCGCACCCATGCCGATGGTCTTGTCTGGGTGCGGCATTTGCGCGGGTGGTCGCCAGAAAGCAGTATTGATGGCACAAAAATCTATATGATTAGGTCTAACCTATCCGCATTTTTCCGTCCCGGCGTGACGCACCCCGCCCCGCCCGTAGAAATCCGGCCAGAGGTAGAAGAAGGCCCGGTAGAGATGGTGATTGATATTCCTGCGTCAGCTAACCCTTTACCAGAATCCAAGCCGGAAAAAATCACGAAAGAAATGCCTGCCGTCCCACAACCCGAGCCTGTCGCTAAAAATATTCAGTTTAAAGTGGAGATCCGCGTCCGTGTGCGGGTCGCGCCTTCGGTCAATGCGCCGGATGTTCAGCCAGACAGTACGTTAGGCATCGGGCAGACCATCTCCGCCAACCCAAACAGCCGCACCGAAGCAGACGGCTATGTATGGATTCAGCATAGTTTGGGCTGGTCGGCAGAGCGCAACATTGCCGGAACAACCGTTTTTCTCGTCGCAACACAACAACCTGCCCCGCCTGTGTCACCCGTTGAAGAACCCGATGCGGCTAAAATAATGCCAGATGTTCCAGCAGAGGACAAAACCAAGCAAACATCGGAGATGGCAAAATCACCCGGCGGCGGTACGAGTGGCATGGATGTGAAATCGCCCGCCATCCAACTACAGGCGACAACCCGCGTTCGTGTGCGGACTTCCCCTTCTTTACAAGGGCTTTCGTTGGATGGCGCAAGCATTAACCAGAATGAGATTATCACGGTTGACCCCAACAGCCGCATCGAAGCGGACGGCTACATCTGGATTCAGCATGAGCGTGGTTGGTCTGCGGAGCGCACCGTTAACGCAGACCTCATCTTTTTGGTGCCACCCGGCAAAAATGCCGAAGCGGGCGAACCACAGAATACGAACTTACCGGGCTTCCAAACGCTGATTCAGCGCCTGCCTGTAACTATTGAGCAAACCGTGCATTTTCAATACTTTGGCAACAACGTATTCGCCTATACCGACGGCAAAAACTTCAACTATGACGGCTATTCACAAGGGATGCACGGCGGACTTGACTTCCTGAATACATCGGCAGGCATCCCGGTTTATGCTGGTGTGGAAGGCACTTATATGGATGTGCGCCGTATTTCGCCCAATTTATCAGTATGGATCAGGTCGGGCGATTATACGCTGATTTACCAGCACATCATTAATCCGCGCCCATTTAAAGGCGGGGATAAAATCTTCCCGGATACCATCATCGCGGAGATTGAACCCTTGCCCTGGTATCATCTGCATTTTGAAATCCGCTATCAAAACGTGTGGATTGTGAACCCGTTGTTGCTCATGCCGGAGGATATGCTCGGCACGATTATGAACAAGTTCAACCCGGCCACCCCTGCGCGGCGTGCGCCGTCTCAACTGAATTACTTTTACAAAAGTCCGACATGGTCAAAGTGGATTTTACCGCTAGACCAACCTATGCTTCGGTTGGCTGGCCCGTTGATTGGCCCGCGTGCATAACACACCCTATGCGTTACGTATATACGTATAGAAGAAACACAAAACGGGAGCGCGTGTACACTCCCGTTTTTGATTCAACAAATTATACAATGACGGCGCTCTGCTTCCTGCATGACGCCAACAGATTTTAGTCGCCGGGTACGGCTTCGACTTCGGATTGCCATAACACCGCGTCATAAGCTGGCATTTCACAACGCAACGGCTTGTCCTCACGGAAGTTAAACGCGAAGTCCGCCTGCATTAATTGGTGGATTTCGCTCGTGCCTTCATAGATGACGCCGCCCTTGCTGTTACGCAAGTAACGTTCTACCGGGTATTCATCACTAAAGCCGTAAGAGCCAAACAACTGTACCGCCTCCAGCGCGGCCTTTACGCTGTGGTCGGTTGCATACCACTTCGCCATGCTGGTTTCGCGGGTATTGCGGATGCCGTTATTCTTCATGTATCCCACTTTTAAGCACAGCAAAGAGGCTGTGTCATACCATTGTTGCATATAAGCAATTTTTTGCTTGATGAGTTGATGGTGGGCAATCGGTGTGCCGAATGTCTCGCGCTCTAGCGCATACTTCACGCTCTCTTCCAAACAAGCACGGATGAGTCCCGTTGCGCCGGCGGCTACCGTGAAGCGCCCGTTATCCAGGCACGACATCGCAATCTTAAAGCCTTCGCCCTCTTCGCCCAGTCGGTTTTCCACTGGAACCTCGACGTTTTCCATCTTCACCCAGCCGGTAGAGCCAGCACGCACACCCAGCTTACCGTGAATGTCCCCTGTCGTCACACCGGGCATATCACTGGTCACTATAAACGCACTCATGCCCTTGTGTGGCGGGTTAGCATCCGGGTCATGCTTGGCAACGACTAAAAAGTGATGCGCTTTGCTAGCAAGGCTAATCCACATCTTCTCGCCGTTGAGGATATAAGTATCTCCCACGCGACGGGCGGTAGAGGTCATCGCGGCGACATCGCTCCCCGCGCCCGGTTCCGTCAAGCAGAAGGCCGCGTATTTCTCCCCGCGTGCTTGCGGAGTCAGGAATTTCTGCTTTTGTTCTTCTGTACCCCATTGGAGCAAGGCGTGGCTGTTGAGGCCATGATGCACACTCATCACCACGCGCAGAGTCGTATCTGCGCGTTCCAGTTCTTCGCAGGTCAAGCCTAATGTGATGTAATCAAAGCCCTGCCCACCGTAACGAACCGGGATGCTGATGCCCAAAATACCGAGTTCGCCCATACGCGGCAGGAAGGCGGGGTTCATCTCTTGCTTTCTGTCCCACTCCCCAATAACCGGAATAACTTCCTTCGCGCAGAAGTCGCGCACCATCTTTTGAGCCTGTTTTTGCTCGTCTGTTAAAGAGAAATCCATCCTAGTTGCCTCTTTGTAATAAATAAGCTATGTTTGGTCCTTCAATTATAGCAGAATGCAATAACACATGGAGAGAGCACAACTATGACCATCCCGGAAACACTCATCACGACCTATATCGAGATGCGTGATAGAGCACAGTTCCGCCCGGCTTTCGTCACGACAGACGCGCAAATCCAGCGTATGACCTTTCCTGATGTCGCGTTCTATCGTTTTTTGTACCGGGATATTGGCGCGGAGTGGCGCTGGTACGATAGGCTTTCATTAAGTGATGATGACATCCGCGTTATTTTTGCACATACGGAGATTTTTGTGTTGTACACAGGCGGAGTTCCGGCGGGGTATATCGAGCTAGAGCCGCAAGGGGACTCGGTCGAGATTGCCTATTTTGGTCTGCGTCCAGCGTTCATCGGGCAGGGGTTGGGCAAACATCTACTGAGTTACGGCATTCAACACGCATGGGATAATGAGAAAGTTCAGCGCGTGTGGTTGCACACCTGTAACCTTGATGGCCCGCACGCGCTAAAAAATTACATGGCACGCGGGTTTGTCATCTACGACGAAATCCGCGAACCTATGCCCGCCTTATATCAATAGGCGGGGTCATCCTCAATGCGGAATACTTCATCGGCGATTGCCGGGTTGATTTCGATATGAGCCGGCGTGAGTTCAAAGGTGTCTTTATCATCCCACAGCATGGTCATCTTGGCCGGGATGAGCAAATCGTCGAGGGTCGTCTGTTCTTCCGACACCCGGATGATAAAATCTTGCATCTCGTTATCGTCCGGGTTAAAGCAATTAACGCTCACCCGGTCGATCGTATTATCCTCACGCAGATAGATGTCGGCATAGTCGTTCAAGTGGGTGTTCGTCGCCCGCAGTCCAAATTCTCCGCGTGCCTCCAGTTTAACAAATATATCGCTTAACGGCGTCAGCATCACAGAAGCCACCGCCCATAAGCGTTTCCGCACGGAGCTAACCTGCACTTCATCCTCAATCATCGTCGGTGCTTTGCCACCACGCACCGTGCGATACACTTCGCCGTCATAGGCTTCTACTCCACGTTGAACCGGGAGTTTAAGCGGTTTGGCGATGAAGTCCCAGCGCATAGCGGTTGGAAAGTTAAAATAGGCGGTACTATCTACTGGAACCCAGGCATGGACTGGCCCCATCTTAAATTTTACGCGCCCTTTAAAGTCAATTTTTAGGCTGTCTAACGCCAGTGGACGTGGCCCATAACGCGCTTCGATGGCCCGCCGCAGGATATCTTTAGCGGCCTGGTCGCCCTGTGCAAGCAGAAGAACCGGCATATTATTTTGTCCCACTTCCTTAAAGTATGTACTCTTTGAGGAGTGTAGCATTAAAAGATGAAAAATTTCCGAATTTTTTGATACAACGAGTAGTAAATTTGTAATAAATAGGCGACTAAAGCGTTTTAGTCGCCTATTATGGCCTCTACCTATTAGTATGAAGGCATGGTCGGGTCAATATCTCGTGCCCAAGCCAGGATGCCGCCCTCCAAGTTCTTGAGGTGCTGCGGGTTATAGCCCACTTGCACCAACATCTCAATCACGTCGGCGCTACGTTTGCCGGAGCGACAATGCACGATAATCTCCCGGTCATGGGGGATTTGCTTCAGCACGGTTTCTGCTTCCAGCTTACGCCCGGCGATAATCGCATTTTTGGCACTTTGAATATCGCCCTTTGGAATGCGAAGAGTGCCATCTAATGCGGAAATTGCCCATTCGTGCGGATCGCGCACATCCAGCACCAGCAAATCCGGCTCAGCTTGCAGGCGTTGGTTCAGCGTTTCTACATTGATGACCTGCATATCTTCTAGCCCTGCTTCTTCCGCAGAAAAATGGCTGTGATCGTGCGCGGGCACACCGCAGAATTGCTCATAATCAATGAGTTCAATCTCATCACGCGGCACACTGCACACCGGGCAGGTTGGGTTTTTACGGACATTGATTGTGGTAAAGCTCATCTCCAGCGCATCATACAACAACATGCGGCCTATCATTGGGTCGCCGATGCCCAGCAATAGCTTAATGGCTTCTGTGGCTTGCATTGTGCCAATCGTGCCGGGCAGAATACCAAGCACGCCGCCTTCCGCGCAACTGGGCACAAGGCCAGGCGGCGGCGGCTCTGGGAACATGCACCGATAGCACGGGCCTTCCTGTGCATAGAATATGCTCAACTGCCCTTCAAAGCGGAAGATACTGCCGTAGACGTTGGGCTTGCCCAGTTTGGCGCACGCATCATTGACCAGATAGCGCGTCGGGAAGTTATCCGTGCCGTCAATCACCAGGTCATACGGTGCGATGATTTCCAGAGCGTTATCCGATGTGAACGGCACATTGTACTTATCAATCTGGATGAACGGGTTAATATCCTTGATGCGCTTCTCGGCACTATCCAGCTTGGAGATGCCCAGCGTGCTTTGCCCATGAATAATCTGCCGTTGCAGGTTGGATTCATCCACAATGTCATAATCTACCAGCCCCATCCGCCCGATACCTGCCGCCGCCAGATAGAGCGCCGTCGGGCTACCAAGCCCGCCCGTGCCGATGAGCAATACACTAGCGGCCTTTAACTTGCGCTGACCTTCAATGCCGACTTCGGGCATAATCAGGTGGCGGCTATAACGCTGGATTTCATCATGAGAGAGTTCCACTTCCCGGTTAATCAATGGTTGCATGGCCTAATTGCCTCCGTAACTTTTCAGCATCCGCCACCCCATGATTCACAGCGCGGGTTTGGCCGGATGCGTCAATAACAAATGTTGTGGGCGCGGTCATCACGCCCCAACGCTGTGCGGATTCTGCCTGCTCGCTGGCATCCACACGGATAACCTTTACTTGCCCATTCAAAACATGCTCTAACTGCACGAGCGCCGGTGTTTGTTGTGTGCGGCAGGGGGCGCATCCCGGCGTTGTAAAGTACACAATGGCCGGTAAGCCCGGTTGCAGTTGCGCTAAAATCGGGTCATCATTCAATTGGCTGATGTTGCGCTTTTGCTGATGGATCGTCCATACATACAGCGCGTATCCAGCCACCGCTAAAACCACCACAAACAAAGTACGTTCTAACATGATGTATTCGTCTTTATTCGCTGATGGGGGCGTGTGCAAAGCCCGGCACGCGCAGTCGGTTAAGCTGATAGTACATCCAGCAACCTACACAGAAGTTCAGCCAGAAGTTCAGATTTGCTAGCACAACCACCACGCCGACCAAAACCCACCCGATAACCGGAAGGCCGGCAATCAGCATGAGTGACGCCACCCCGTTGAAAATACCGCCCACCAGCATCGCAAAGCGGTGTGGCTCTGGGTTATCCGCGATGATATTGGGTTTGGCGATGTTCGCGGGCTTCACAACATGCTGGTAGGCCAGGCGATAAGGCGCGAACGGTGCATCCACCGCGCCGAGCAATTGCGCTACCGCAACAAAGGCCACCACAGGCCACAGGTTCAATATGAAACTGACAACTAACAGGATAATGGTTAACGCTTGCCCGGTTTTGAGTCCGGTCTGGTCAACCTTGCGAATTGCTTGTTGGCTCATCTTTGTTCCTCAGATAGTGTATTAACCGATGCTTTTGAGTTGAGGCCAGCCATAAGCGACCTCTAGCACCTGGTCTTTGACGATAGTAAATCCGCGCTCGGTGACGAGTGTTCCGCCGCGTGCTTCATAAAAGTTACGGGCGGTCTGGTTCTCTTTCAGCACCCACAGCACCATCGACGTGAGTCCATGCTCCCTCAAGTCATGGATGACACGCCGGAATAACGCTGTGCCGATGCCCTGCCCTTGTGCGGATTGCAACAGATAAATCGCGTAAAGTTCGCCATCATAACCGGGCACGCCTTCTCTTTCCTTGCCGAAGGACACAAACCCGACAATCTGCCCGTCTTGTTGTGCCACACAGACACGTTCAGCGTCGGCGCGTTCAGTCAGGGTGCGCGTCCACTGGGTAGTACGACGTTCCGGTGTCAGCACGGCATCTAACGTCGCATCGGATAAAATACCGGCGTAAGTAGTACGCCAACTGGCATTATGCACTGCCACAATGCCCGGAATATCCACTGCGGTTGCCTGGCGGATGCTAAACGCGGCCACCAGCAATACTCGGAATAATGCGAAGGTTAGAGTCGGTGTCAATTTCGGTGTCCAGACCATCCAGAAAGCGCACGTCTTCCTCACCTAAAAACACATTCACAAAGTTTCGCAGTTCGCCGGAATTAAACAGGTGTTGCTCTAGCTCCGGGTGTTGGGCGATTAAACTCTGGAGTGCGTCCGCAATGGTCGCACCTTCAACTTCTACTTGCGCTTGACCATTGGTATAAGCGCGTAATGGTGTGGGGATTTTGATATTTGGCATGGGTTGGTTCTCTCCTCAAGAATTGTTGATAGTCGCCCTGATTTTGACAGCAGGAATGATAAAAACCTTACAAGGTTTGATCTACACGCAGTTCTAACGCATCAAATGCGGAACGGTCATCGCGCAATAACCACACGGTCATCTCTACCGCTTGGGCAGACATCACCGATGTGATGATGTAGACAAAGCGCGGCAAAGCATGAACACGGTCATATTCCGACGGAATAGCCGCGCTGTCCGGGTGGCTGTGATAGTAGCCCACAAGCGACAATCCGCGTGCATCCGCTTGGTCTTCCATATCCGCCCAGTTTTTGGGCGTCATGGCATAGCGGTGATATTGCTCTTCGGTCTCAAAAACGTTGGGTATGGCGATAACGTCCGTCACGACGGTTGCGCCCTCGCTGGTGTGACCGAGCAGAAAACCGCCGCCTTCGTTGGGATAATTGGCTTCCATTTGCTGGAAGATAATCTGCTGTAGTGCTTCGCTCAACCTTACAATCATGCACAGCCTTTCGTCACTATTCGCTAGAACAACCCAATAAAAAACCGACAGTCACAGGACTGTCGGCTCGGTGTTCGCGGAGTCTTTTACCTCATCGGTAAGGCACGGATCACGTTGTCAAACGTCCTGCTGAACGCGACTAAGGACACAACACACGCACATACACTTGAGGATTGTCATTTGTTGATAAAACCTTTTCAGTGTTATCTGTCGCAAAGCGTAACACGATTTTAGGTGCGGTGCAAGCGATAGATAATTTTTCATCAAATCTTCACCTAAATAGTGACAAATTACACGTATGCCGCGCTTGTTGAGAGGCTAACGCGGATGCTATACTCAAGCCGTTAAATATTGAGTCTCGGAGCTAAAGCCTGTTTAGGCTTTTTATGAACACCTTTACACTGTGTTTTCAAAGAATAGGAGCTAGCAATGTCTGAACAAGCCGCCAAGAAAGGTGGTCTGGAGGATGTCGTCGTTGCGGATATTACGACCAGCCTCGTGGATGGTGTTAACGGTAAATTGATTTACAGTGGTTACAGCATTGAAGACTTAGCGGAAAATGCGCTGTTTGAGGAGGTAGTCTTCCTGCTGTGGCATGTGCGCCTGCCCAAAGCGGACGAACTGGAAACGCTACGTCATCAAATCGCCAGTCAAGCGGGCGTCCCGGCGGAAATCATCACTCTGCTGAAGTCCTTGCCGAAGGATGCTAACCCCATGGCCGTACTGCGTACAGCCGTTAGCGCACTCGCCCACTACGACCCACAATCCGAAAACCTGACCGACAAAGCAATTGCGTTAGAGATCGCCACCCGCATGACCGGGCAAATCACCACGATTTCCGCCGCATGGGATCGCATCCGCAAAGGGCAAGAACCTGTCGCGCCACGCCCGGAGTACAACCTCGCGCAGAATTTCGTCTATATGCTATCGGGCGAAGCCCCCAGCGAAGCCGCGACCAACGCGGTGAATACCTATCTTGTCCTGTTGGCGGAACACGGTATGAACGCCAGTACATTCTGTAGCCGTGTGGTAACGGCCACCGGTAGCGATATGTACAGCGCGGTTGTCGGTGCTATCGGCACGCTGAAGGGCCCGTCACATGGTGGCGCGAACGCCGAAGCCATGAAGATGTTCCTTGAAATTGGCGAAGTCGAGAACGTCGAAAGCTGGTTCAAGACGAATATTAAAGAGGGCGACCGCCGCATTATGGGCATCGGCCACCGTGTCTATAAAGCGGTAGACCCCCGCGCTTCTATCCTGCGTGAACGCTCCAAAGTGTTAGCGGAAAGCTCCGGTAACGGCAAATGGTTTGAAATCGCGGATAATCTGGCGAACCTTGCGCGTGCGGATGACTACTTTATCGAGCGCAAGTTATACCCCAATGTGGACTACTTCAGCGCCATCATGCTGTATACGCTGGAACTTGATGTTGATATGTTTGTGCCGCTATTCGCCATGTCGCGGATTGCGGGCTGGTCGGCCAATATCATCGACCAGATGGGCGGGCGGCTCATCCGCCCGAAGGCCAATTACATCGGCCCCAAAGACCTGACATGGACTCCCATTAACGAGCGTTAATGCCACCCTCTCAAAACCAGGCGGCGTAGAAACAACCCTACGCCGCTTTTGATTCTATTCTCCGGCTAAATCTTCCAGCAATGTTACAATCGCCGCCACAATTTGTTCGGTTTGTGCTTCGTGGCTAATCGTTGCTTCGTTATCACCGGATTGTGTCCCATACCACCCAAATTGAGCATGATTGCCGCCTTCAATGGGGATAAAAACAGTTGACTGGGGCAAGTCATCGGCGGCGGCTAATGCGTCCTCAACGGAAAGCAGGCCGTCTAGTGTGGCATAAATAGAGACTGTCGCCAGGTCTGTGCGGCTACTGAGCGACAAACCCGGAAAGGGTAAAGACGCCATCAAGACCAGCCCGGCGATGTCTTCCTGATGACTATTTGCATAGCGTGAAGCGGCTACCCCACCCAATGAATGACCGCCTACAGTCCAGGTTGTTACATCCGGGTAAGCGTTGATGACATCCCCTGCACCGCCCATATCCAGAATTGCCAGATTTAAAGGCACATAGACAATCGCCGCCATGTAACCCTGTTCGGCTAAAGCGCGTGCTAACGGCGCATACGCGGCGGGGTTCACCCGGCCACCGGGATACAGGATAAATCCTGCTTGCGGTGTGTTGGATTGTGGCTCGAAAGCGATATATCCCCCTAAGAATGTGCGCTGTGTGCTGACGGTCACGTTTGCATCGGTTTGCAAAGCCGCTTCCGCCTGCGGCATGATGGGGTTGGTGATGCTCGCCCACACAACAAATCCACTGACTGCGATAACAAACAACAGACCGACAACGGCTAAGAGGCGTCTCCATGTGATACGCGGGAATTTCATAGGGGTAGATGCTCCATGCTGAATACGTTTATCAAGGAGTAACCCTATCACGACAACATTACGCGATGATGAAATTTAAGCGGCTTATCATCTATAGATTTAATTGTTAAATCTCGTTGTTTCTGTGGGCGGATATGCTACCATTAGACCGTATGACGAACCAATGAAGGGTATCCATGAATAAGCTCACGCTTAAGCCGCAACAATCGCTTGATACAGACGGCCTAACGTTTAACTTTGCGCTGGCACTGCCGGGACGTGCCAGCAGTAGCCACACGCGCCGCGCTTACTTCCGTTGGGTGGATACATACCTGGTCGATAATGCCGGAATGAAGCCGATGAAGGGCGACGCCCGCCTGGCACGGATGCAGATGCTTTCCGTTGCGACTTTGCAAGAAGTCCTGTCCGCACAACATCTGCGGGCATGGCTGGGCAAACTGATGATGGCGGGGCACGGTAAACAGGGCTTAGACCAGGCGCGGGCGGCAGTGGTCACATTAGCGGATTTGTTGGCAGAAGCCCAATGGTTAAATGACTATACGGCGGCGGCGATGGCACGAGTTCGCGCTCCGCGT
Source organism: Aggregatilineales bacterium (assembly GCA_036734085.1). GTDB lineage: Bacteria > Chloroflexota > Anaerolineae > Aggregatilineales > Phototrophicaceae > J038. The sequence continues at coordinate 98,328 of DAIMZF010000001.1, read as the reverse complement.
GCGGAAGACGGTCAAAGGCCGGGGCGTTGGCTGGCACTGGACGAAGTACGTGTCCTGATGCAGTCCGCGCAGGAAATCGGCACAAGCGATGCACAAATCGCCCGTAACGCCGCGCTTATTAATATCCTGTGTACGATGGCACTCCGTCGGGATGAAGTGGCTCATGCACGATGGGGGGATTTATCCTTGCAGAATAACCGTGCAGTCCTGCGGGTACACGGTAAAGGGCGCAAGGTCGCCATGATTGACGTACCGCGTCCCGTCCTGCGCGCTTTGCAAACATGGCAGGGATACATCGTGCAGGACATCGGCAAACCCACACCGGATACACCACTTATCCGGCGCATCTGGAAGGGTGGCCGCGTCGCAGAGCAGGGGCTTTCCAGCGATGGGGTATGGTTGATTGTCAAGCAAGCGGCGTATAAAGCCGGATTAGGCGAAGTTGCCCCGCACGACTTACGGCGTTCAGTCGCGGGGGCGCTGGAAGAAAGCGGCGTGCCGGTGGAGACAATCAGCCGCCTGCTTCGCCATAGTAGCATCACCGTCACAGAGAAATACCTCAGCCGATTGCCGAAGGTCAACGAAGGCGCAAAATTGATGAGTTCCGCACTAGGCTTGGAGGATGACTTCGACTGGCCTGGATTTGAGTAACCAGGCCCTGTGATTTTTAAATTGACGAGAAAAAGAAAATCATCAGATTCACCGAGATTTGACACAACCACGCCGCCGCGAGTCCATTCCGCATCCGCACGTAGCTATAAAGCACATTCACCATACCCAACACGACAATAGCAATTAATGGCAAGGGCCCGACGTTGATATGCGGGAAGAACAACACCAAGCCCCATATCGTGGCGATGATGCCGACTTCCCAAAACGCCCGTAGCTCCTGCATGATGCCCCGAAAGAACAATGTCTCGCCCAGTGGCATCACAAACACCAGATAAGCCAGCACCATACCAGGCGTGAAGCCCTCCCAGATGCGTGCGGTTAAATCCACCAGTAAGCCACTACCAAATGCCAGTAGTGGGATGCCCAACACCAGACTAAGCGCCACACCCCACGCGAGGTCTTCCGGCCTTTCTTCGCCAACACGCGGGAAGTTACCCATCAGCCAGGCCAACACACCGAAGACTGCCAATAGCCCCCATGCGAGGGTGTAACGCAGGTCGGCATCATTGGCGGCTAACGGCATACTGCCCACCGCCACCGCACCCGCCACCAAAAGCCCGAATAGCGGATCAGTCGTCGCACCCCGATAGCGGATTGTCAACTCAGCCGCTTCGGCCTCTGCGCTCTCATCATCGTCTGTCGTTATGGGGTTAGTGTTCTCGTCTTCAAACGTCGTTGGGTCTGTCATGGTTGTTGTTGCATCCATCACGAAAGTAACTGTTTAATGGCGTTGACCGTCGTCCGGGCACGTTCCGGCGTAATCCAGTAATGAGTCACAATGCGGAAGGTATGCGTATAACCCGGATACAAGCTCAACTTTATTTTATAGTCATCCCACAGCTTTTGCATCAACATCTGCGGCGTTAGCGGCGCATCTGGCAGAAGTTGGAAGAACACAAAGTTGGTGTGCAGGCTTTCCACTCGCAGTCCGGCAACGTCGCGCAGGCTTTCGCCGATGAACGCGGCGCGTTCATGGTCTTGGTGCAGGCGTTGGGTCATCTCGTGGATGCTGATAAGCCCTGCCGCCGCGATAATCCCCGCCTGGCGCATCCCGCCGCCCAACACTTTCCGCATCCGCCGCGCTTCTTTGATGAATTCCGCACTGCCTACCAGGATAGAGCCGACCGGCGCACATAATCCTTTAGACAAACAAAACGTCATGCTATCGGCGTTTTCGATGAGATCTTTGGCGGATACACCCAGCGCCGCCGCCGCGTTAAAAATCCGCGCACCATCAATGTGCAGTTTTAGCCCGTGCTGTTGGGCAATGGTTGCAACTTCATCCATGTACGCTTTGCTGACGGGCACACCGCCTACTGTCCCCTGTGTGTTCTCCAGGCAGATGAGCCTAGTACGAGGGAAATGCTCATTTTCCACGCGGATAGCACCGACAATCGCGGCTAAATCCATTGTGCCATCCTGATGCACCGGGATGGTGTGGGGATGCACGCCGCCTACAGCAGATATGCCGCCTGCTTCATATTTGAAGATATGCGCCTTATCCCCCAGAATAACCTCTGTGCCGCGCCCACAGTGGGTTAACACAGCGATAAGGTTGCCTTGATTACCAGAGGAGACCAGCAAGCCAGCCTCCTTGCCCAGCATCTCCGCCGCTTCCGCCTGAAGGCGATTCACGGTGGGGTCTTCGCCATAAACATCATCACCGACTTCGGCAGTCGCTATCGCTTCGCGCATCTGCGGGGTCGGCCATGTAACAGTATCGCTCCGTAAGTCGATGTAGTCCATAGATGCCTACGCCTTAATCTCATTTAAAAAGTGCATGGATGTATCAATCCCCTTATGGAACATACTCAGGTTAAAATGTTCGTTTGGCCCGTGTGGGCCATCGGTGTTCAGGCCGAAGCCCATGAGCACAACTGGCAAGCCGAGCATCTGCTGAAAATCCGCAACAACAGGGATACTTCCGCCTTCCCGCATAAAGACCGGGCGCACACCGAAGCCCAGTTCATAAGCGCGGACGGCGGCCTGCATTGGCGGCGTGTCAATCTCCACTAAGGCCGGATGCCCACTGCCTTTAAGCTGGCGGACATCTACCCGCACGGATGAGGGGGCGATTTGCTCGATATAAGCCTTGACTACATCAAAAATCTTTTGTGGGTCTTGGTTGGCAACCAGTCGGCAGGTAATTTTCGCCAGTGCCTTAGCTGGAAGCACGGTCTTGACGCCTGCGCCGTAAAAGCCGCCCGCCATCCCGTTGATTTCCAGCGTCGGACGCGCGCCGATGCGTTCCCGGATGCTAAACTGTGGCTCGCCCCAAATCGCCGGAGCGCCGTTCTGGGTCAGCCAGTCGCTTTCAGTCACGTCCGTTTTCTTTAGCTCGGCGCGTTCTTCCGCACTTAAGGCCAGCACATCATCATAAAAGCCGGGCGCGGTAACGCGGCCTTCTTTATCATGCAAAGCCGCGATAATCTCCGCGAGGGCTTGCACCGGGTTGTGGACTGCGCCACCATACATGCCACTATGCAGGTCAATGGCCGGGCCTTGTACTTCAACTTCCAGCGCGACCAAGCCACGCAGAGCATACACAATCGACGGCTGATCTTCCGCCAATACACCGCCGTCGGAGATAACGCACACATCTGCCGCGAGTTGTTCTTTATGCGCCTCCAGGAAGGCGGGCAAATTGGGAGAGCCAATTTCCTCCTCACCTTCAATGACAAATTTCACGTTCACAGGGAGCGTGCCTTGTGTTTGAAGCAGAGATTCTACCGCTTTAACATGCGCGAACATCTGCCCTTTGTCGTCAGTTGCGCCGCGTGCATAAACCTTGCCATCGCGCTCTACAGGTTGGAAAGGGTCATTGTCCCACCCATCAGATTTTTCTGCGGGTTGTACATCATAATGGCCGTAGATGAGCACCGTCGGCGCACCTTCCGCATGGAGCCAATCCCCATACACCACCGGATGCCCGTCTGTAGGCATAACGGCGACGTTCTCGATCCCGGCGCGGCGCATATTATCCGCCAGCCATTCTGCCGTCTCTTTGACTGCCCCCGCACGCTCTGGTAAAGTGCTTACACTGGGAATACGAAGCAAGTCATAAAGCTGTTGGCGGAAGGCCGCCGCATTTTGTTTGGCATAATCAAACGCTTTTTGCATCAAAATTTCTCCTCTGTTGCTCAGGGCTATTTTAGGGTGTATTGTAACGTGTGTCACGGATTAGCGTATGGCTAAATGAGTCCGCATCTTTTCAGCGTTCGCTCATGCAGAGTTGTTATGCTGATAAACAGGAGAGATTAACCCTATGAAAATCATCTTTTTAGGCGATAGCCTGACACAAGGCGTTTATGGCGGGGACTTCGTGGCGGAAGTCGCCACGCTTCGCCCGGACTACGAGATAATCAACGCGGGGGTAAGCGGAAGCACCGTACTGAACCTGGAGCGCCGACTGGATGACATCATCGCACAAGCACCGGACGGCGTGTTTTTGATGGTGGGCGGCAACGACTCTATCTCGCACAGTCAACCCGCGACACGCCCCTATTACAAAAAAGCGCAGAGTGTGCCGGACGGCGTGGTGACGCCGGAACTTTTCGCGCAGACTTACCGCGACATCGTGCAACGACTACAACTGGAATTCATCCAGGTATGGGTGGGCTTACCGCCCAAAGAATACAGCCCGCAGACGGTTGAATCGCAGAAGCATTACAATAATATCGCGCAAGAAATCGCTACTTCGTTAAACATCCCAGTGTTGGATTTTATGGCGCACTTTCTGCCGGATGATGTGCCGGAGCGCCCGCCTATCGACATCGGCTTGATTCAGGTGATTGGTCAACGCACCGCCGCCGGATGGGACGATTACGAGGCGGAGCGCGACCAGCACGGGTTCACCTACTCTTTTGATGGCATCCACATCACACCCGAGACCGCGAAGCAATTCGCACGATTGATTCATGAATTGATTGGTTAACGGATTTGTTATGATACGAAAAATTCAAGCCCGCTTCTCGAAAATGCGTACCAAGATGATGACCGACGCCCAACTCATCAGCGAACTACGCACACAGGCTAACGCTACCGTATTGGAAATGCTCAACATCCTTAAAGAGCGCGAATGTTTGCAGAACGGCACATTTGTCGGCGCAGACCTTTCCGGCATACAAATGCAAAATGCGCTGGTTGCGATGTCTAATTTTGAGCGTGTGCGTTTTTGCGGGGGAGATTTAAGCCATGCGTATCTGGGGCGATGCAATCTCATTCAGGCGGATTTTAGCGCCACGACGATGACCTATGCGAACCTACGCGAAGCACAAATGAACAAGGCTAACTTTGGCGGCGCAATTCTGCACGAAGCTCACTTCGCGGACTCTACACTGTGGAGCGCAGATTTTAGCGGTGCATCCCTGCAACAAGCCAATTTTTGGGGGGCTAACCTCAAGGCGGCCAAGCTAACGGATGCAGATTTAGGCGGAGCCACACTGACCAACGCGCAGTTCGACATTGATACAATTCTGCCGGACGGCACGCGCTGGTCTAGTGAAGTGGATATGAGTCGGTTTACTGGCTGATTATTCGTTCAACCACACGGGCAGATTGCCTAACGCGACAATGTGCGCCCATTTATCCGCGTCGCCTTCCGTGAAGATGGCGGCTTCTGCGGCGATTTGGCCGCCCGCTTTGTGGACAATCTCGCGCATTCCGTTAAGCGTACTGCCGGTAGAGATGACATCATCAATAATCACGACCGGCTGACCTTTGATAAGCGCGTGGTCTTTTTCATCCAGATAGAGCATCTGCTTGGCGCTGGTGGTAATGCTCACGGTCTCCGCGCTGATGGCATCCCCCATGTAGGATTTATACGCCTTACGCAGTACCACATAGGGCTTGCCACTATCGGCGCTCATCTGGTGGGCAAGCGGGATAGACTTCGCGGCGGCGGTCACAAATGCGGCGTATTCCATGCCGGTTAACTTCTGCAACAGCGCACCACTCACGGCCTGTACAAACTGCGTATCCCCTAAGATATTCAAAATAGCGATACGCACACCGGGCGCGACTTCAAACAAGCGTAAATCGCGGGTGACTCCGTTTACTTCTACCCGGTAAGTTTCGGGAAATTGTGACATCTTGCCTCTGCTCCGTTAGTCTTCAATTGTATAGTTCACCGTATGGCCGGGCGCATCATGGAAGACCAGCTTCTCATCACAAACATAAGCCACATCCCCCACCGTGAGGGGATATGCACTGCTGATAGCCGCCCCACCGACCAGCGTTCCGTTGGTACTGCCTAGGTCTTCCAGCCATAGTTTATCGCCTTCGCGCCGGATGTGACAGTGAAAGCGGGAAACACCCTTCACCGCTAGCACAATCTCATTATGGCTGGCGCGGCCTATCCGGGTGATTTCCTTGTTCAGTGCATAGGTTTGGTCGCGCCATGTGACGTGTGTCGGCGGGACGCCGGATTGCTTTTCAACCTCAATGGCTGGTGCAGGCAAATTCTGCGGCGGGATTAAATCCGGTGGGCGGTTTTTGGCGTCCTCACGATTGCGGAGTTGTTGGGTTTGCCCGTGTCGGCTGGTCATGCTATAGATAGCTTGTGTGTGCATACTCTTGCGGCTGTAGGAGTCGTAAGATTGCAATTCAAGGTTGTTGGCCTGTTGCAATAGCGCGTTACGTTCTTCCAGTAAGCGCGGGTCACGGTCGGCTAAATCACCGATAGCGCCTGCCGCATTGCGGAGCGCCCACGCCGCTTCGTCATATTCCCCTTTATCCGCCGCGATAATTGCCAGCTTGCGCGCTTGCGCCGCCCGCAACAGCAGAATATTCATCTGGACTTCATCATGTGGCACGATGGCCGCGCCTGCACCAATTGTCACATACACGGGCGATTCAATCAGGCGGCGTTCTGTGCTATCTTCCAGCAATTCGTCATATTCAAAACGCAGGGTGGCGATTTGGTGTGTGCCTTCGCTGAGGCCGGGAATACCGATTTCCAGTATCAGCGCCTTGACTTCATTGGCGAAGATGTCGCCTAAGCGGAAGGTGGTATACAGGCCGTTGCTCTGTACAGGGTAGGCGTTAAGCTGATTATGCACGGTCACACCTTGCACCGCGACCACGCTCACGCTCAGGTTTTGCCCTACCACGTTCAGCAAGCCCATTAATTCTTCGCTAAAAATCGTCGGTGCGACTTCTGGACTTTCGATAAAGTAAAACGCCCCCCCACCGGCGGCGGCCATATCCGTGAGTAAGTCCTCGTTGAAGTCCTCACCTAAGCCCATCGTGGTTGTGCTGATGCCTTCGCTGTACTTCTGCTGGGCAAGGTTGGTTAACTGCATAGGGTCAGTGACCCCTCTGTTCGTCAGGCCGTCACTCATCAGGATGACGCGATTCACGTAATAGCTATCATGGTTCTGGCTGACCAGATGACAGCCTTCCAGCCAACCACCGCTTAAGTTCGTTGTGCCACTCGCGTTGATGTTATTCAGGCGCTGGCTGATGGCATCCTTACGGAGAACTTTTTCCGGTTGGAGCAGAGTCTCTACTTTGTCGTTATACAGCACAATCGAGAGGATGTCCTCCACACTGAGGTTCTGTACAAGGAACTGTGCCGCCTGCCGCGTATAATCCAGCTTAAGCCCGGCCATACTGCCGCTATGGTCAATCACCAGGCTCAGGTTTAATGGCCTGCGGTTTACATCTTTCGCGGCTGGCCCCGCCGTGAACCGCGCCATCAAGTGTAGCCTACGCGGGCTATCGGGGGCTATCGTCGCATAATCAAGCATATATTCAGCCTGCATCGTATCACCTGTGGGTTAATCTGCGCTTCATCGTATGCACAATAATAGCACAATTTACATCCCTTGCCTCAAACGATTAAGCCGTCTACCAGCGTCAATACACGGTCGGCCTGATTTGCTAATTCTACGTCATGCGTGACGATTAAAACGGTCGTGCCGGACTCTTTACGGATGGTGTGAAGCGCGTCCAGAACCAGATGGCCTGCTTCGGTGTCCAGATTGCCCGTCGGCTCATCCGCCAGGAGAAGCGGCGGATTGTTGGCTAAGGCACGAGCGATGGCGACGCGCTGTTGTTGCCCGCCGGAAAGCTCCGATGGACGATGGTTTAAGCGGTCTTGCAGACCGAGCAACGCGAGCAGTTCTTTGGCGCGTTGGATGGGGTTGTAGTTGGGTTTGCGGGCAAATTGAATGGGCAGTGCCACGTTTTCCAGTGCGGTTAAGGTGGGGATGAGGTTAAAAAACTGGAAGATGAAGCCGATTTTTTCGTTACGAATCTCCGTGAGTTGATCTTCGTTCATTTTGGAGATGTTAATGCCATCAATTTCTATTGTGCCGGTGGTGGGCGTATCCAGTCCCCCTAAGATGCCAAGCAACGTACTTTTGCCACTGCCGGACGGCCCCACAATGCTAACCAGTTCTCCGGCTTGAATCTCTATATTGATGCCGCGCAAAACATGAATTACATTTTTACCCAGTGGTAATGTCTTGATGACATCCCGCGTACAAATCACAGCGTTTGGCATATCGTCCTTTTCCGTCCTGGTGTATGTTTACTTAGCATACACGGCGGTCAGGGATATGCCAAACGATTTTCAGGTGATTATTAGGTGTTTACTATTTTCCCAGCCGCTTATTCAGTTCAGCAGTCAATGCTGGGATGATTTTATACATATCGCCTACCAGCCCATAACGTGCCAGCCCGAAGATCGGGGCTTCAGCATCTTTATTGATGGCAACAATGAGCTTGCTGGTACGCATCCCAGCCAAGTGTTGAATCGCGCCGGAGATACCCACCGCAACATATAAATCCGGCGCGACGGTCTTCCCGGTCTGGCCGACCTGGTGGGCATACGGGATGAAGCCCGCATCCACCGCCGCCCGGCTTGCGCCCAGTGCCGCGCCTAATGCGTCCGCTAGCGGTTGCAGAGTATTGGTAAATCCGTCTTGCGCCTTCCACACTGTCGCATCGGCGGCATCGCCGGGGGCATCCTTCGGATTGTTGGCGATGCCGCGCCCGCCGGAAACGATAATCGCGGCGTCGGTCAGGTTGACCGTGCCTTTCTCAGCCTCAAATGATTCAACTTTGGTGGCGATGTCGCCTTCCGCCAGTGCAGGTTCAACGGTCGTTACATCGGCGGACGCGCCTTCGTTGAAGTCATTGGGCTTAAATGCTCGGCCACGTAATGTCAGGTAGAGCGTACCTTCACCTGTGCTGGCGGCATCGCTCACCAGCTTACCAGCATACACCGGACGAACAACCTGAACGGTTGCGCCCTCAACGGTGAGTTCGGTCGCGTCGGTAATCATGCCGTTGTCGGTGTCGGCGGCAGAAGCGGCCAGCAGTTCACGGGCGCGGCTCGTCCCGACGGCAACAACAGCCTTCGGGCTGTGTTCGTTGACTAATTTTGTGAGCAACGCGGCATAAGGCTCCAGGCGGAAGTGCTTCAGCGTCGCATCTTCACAGACCAGCGCATTTGTCGCGCCATATTGCCCCGCACTTTTAGCGACTGCGCTGGCATTTTCGCCCAGTACCAGCGCGGTTAAAGGCACACCCCAAGCATCAGCCAACGTCTTGCCCGCGCCGAGTGCTTCCCAACTGGTAGGCGCGGCTACACCTTCAAACGTTTCGATGAATACAAACACGCTCATAGTACTTTTTCCTCCAACAGCTTATCAACCAGAATACGCGCTTGCTCTTCCGGCTCGCCTTCAATCATCTCAGTCTTTACTTCTCGCGCTGGCAGGTTTTTAAATGCGATTGTTTTGGCTTTTTGTCCCGGCAGGCTAACCCCTAAATCGCCCAGTCCCCATACAGGGATTGTGGCTTTGCTGGCCTTGCGGATGCCGATAAAGGACGGATAGCGCGGTTCGTTGATGTCCTTCATCACAGTGATGACGGCGGGTAGCTGGCTGGTGACAACCTGCTTGCCTTGCTCATACATCTTCTCTACTTTGATGGTCTTGGCCGCGTAATCAACCTCGATAATCTTGGAGACATAGCTGAGCATCGTCCAGCCCAGCTTACGGGCAGTCATGTAAGCGTGCTGGTCTGTGCCGACATCCACACTTTCCTTGCCGAAGATCACCAGACTCACATCACCAACCTGGTTTACGGCGGCGGCGGCGGCAGTGGCATAAGCAAGCGCGTCTGTGGCGTCGAGGGCATCGTCACTCACGCGCACGGCTTCATCCAAACCCATCGCTAAAGAGTGCTTCAGGGCGTCGTTATGCATCTCGCCACCAATAGCGATAACTGTCGCCTTGCTCCCGGCGCTTTTGGCCTGGACGATGCCTTCTTCTAAAGCATATTCATCCCATGGGTTGACGACAGTTGCCGCATCGCCCCATGTGACCTGGCCGCTACCGTTCACCTCTACTTTAGCGGCGGTATCGGGTGTACTACGAGTAAAAACAACAATTGACAAGGTAATATCCTCCTATTTTTATGAAGGTACAAGCGTTTTTAGATTTTAGAGGTTAGCTAAACACACAGTTTGTCTGCATATCGTGGAATATCCAACATCTAAAAACTATTTAAATGTATTTGCGCTGTATTATACCGCTAATTGAATCATGATTCAATAAAAGGAGGTTGAGAGGCGTTGAGCGTGCCGCACCCTGCTAAAAATAACAAGGTGGCGGCACACGGAGGGAAAATGACCTAAACTTCTACGTTTTCCATCTGATCTTTGACCAACATACGGAAGACATCCGATTCCGTGACGATGCCAACGACTTGTTGATCTTCGTCTACAACGGGCAGGCCACTAATTTTGTGTTCCAGCATCAGCTTGGCGGCGGCAATCATCGGGTCGTGGCTATGCACCGTGACAATCTTGCGCGACATCACATCTTTAACCGTTAATTGTGACCATAAATAGTTCAACTCCCAAATGCTTAACGTTGTTGCACCGGAAGGACTCGCCTCACGCACATCGCCAATGGTGACAATGCCACTCAAGATACCGCCATCTAGCACCGGCAAGCGGCGGATATGGTTCTTTTTCATGATTTGGTGTGCTTGTGGGATGGCGGTATCCGGCGTAACGGTAATCACGTCGCTCGTCATCCAATCACGCACCAGAATTTCTTTCAGTTGCATGGTCTTTACTCCCTAATATTTTTTTGGGGACATTGCGCTGTTTATACTATGCCACATTTTAATCATCGGCGGCAACCGTCTGGCATCGTCACAGCAACCAACGCCACCGCTTTATTTCTTGTTGGCCGGGATGATGAATACCGGAATGCACGCCCCAGACAGCACCTTATTTGCCACACTGCCGAACAACCAGCGACTAAACCCGGAACGCCCGTGTGTGGACATCACAATGGCGTCGATGTTGTGCTCTTTGGCATATTCCACAATGGTAGACGCTGGCTCACCAACGAGCACTTCTATCTGAGTGCGGAAGCCCTGCCCGGTCAGGCGCTCCGCTACCTTCCGCAGATAATCTTCCGCTTGGGGGATGATGTCGCGTTGTAATTCGGTGCGGTTGAGGTCAAAGGCAGGCAACCCGGCGGGATAGTAAACACTGGATGGATATTCCGGCGCATCCACGACGCTCAATAAGCTCATCAAGCCATCTTTGGCCGTAACATGCCGTGCATAATCCAGCGCCTTCTCTGCAAGTTCAGAGCCGTCAAGAGGAATAAGGATACGGTTTAACATGACTACTGGCCTTTCATCTGCTTCGGTTGGTATGCTTTTAGCTTAACCGATACAGGCAAAGGCCAGTAGTTATAGAGGTCACCTTTTAGGGATAACTTTATTCATCCTCTGTGCGTGACCAAAAGCGAAAGCGCCGTGACCACCGCTTGAGGATGCTCCCGCGTGTATCAAGCCATGCCTGGTCTGCGGCCTCCGATGTTTGTTGCTCGCGCACAGCGTCGGTGCTTCTGCGTCCGTAACGCTCCGTAGCATACATCCGTGTGATTGCGGTCACCGGGCGTTGTGCCACCGGAAGCACGCGCACAATCCGGTTACGTCGCTCTTCCGTTGTTTCCTCATGGCTTGGCACGATGCCAATAAGCGGGATGTAACGCTCCAAACGGGCGTAAGCGCGGGAAATAGACGTTAGGCCGCGCAGACCGCGCCATTCCCACCACCAGTACAGGAATAAGCCCATCATAAACACGACAAACACACCAAATAGCAAGAGCAGGAAGACCCCTAACGCCGGCAAGATGAACTCTAGCGGGTTATTGCTATCGGG
>DAIMZF010000001.1:26623-86356 GCA_036734085.1 Aggregatilineales bacterium | reverse complement strand
GGGTCGGGAGTCGGGCTAGGCTCTGGTGTCGGCGTGAGTGTGGGCGGTTGGGTCGGTTGCTCCGGCGCGACGGGTTGCTCCACGAGCGGCTGGTCATCGCCCTGACGGTCAATTTCCGCTTGGGCAGAAGTCGGCTCGAACTCGATCCAGCCATAACCGGGAAAATACACCTCGACCCATGTGTGGGCGTCGCGTTCCGTAACGACATACGCCTGCCGGACATCATCCCATGTGCCCTGTGCAAAGCCTGCCGCCATCCGGGATGGGATGCCTAATGTGCGAAGCATGACAATCATCGCGGAAGCATAATAGTTACAATACCCCTCTTGATGGTCAAAAACGAACCAGTCTACCGGATCCTGGCCGCGTGGCGGTGTGGGAATCGTCTCGTTGTAGGTCATGTTCTGGCGCAGATAACGCTCTATCGCTTTGGCCTGGTCGTAAGGGTTGGTTGCGCCTGCCTCCGCGATGATTTGTTGCGCCAGTTGGCGCGTGCGCCCGGTCACGGAAGGCGAAACATAGGTATAAAGCGGCACAACCCATTCCGGGTAAACCTGCGATGCGCCACGCAATTCGTTGGCAGTCGCTACACTGATTAAGCTGGTAGCGGTATAGCTTTCTCCGCGCCGAATAACCCGCGTAGGCCGCACAACGGACACATTCATCGCCCGTGATGGGGATGCTTCCGGCGCGGTGTAAAACAAATCTGTGCGCGTGGCTAAATCCACCTGTAGCGGTTGGGGCACAGTGTATAAAATGCGTGTGGCGTTGAGCGCGATCGTGAATCGCTGGCGCACCAATTCACGCGAAGCCGTCGGCTCTAGCTGTAAATCCGTCGGGGAATTGTTGTTCGTCAGGCGGATTTGCGCGGCAGGAGTCCATCGGCCACCCTCATACACATCAAACACGCGGGAACGCCAATAATAGCGCCGCCCATCCACAGGCACACTCACCCAGAATACTTCCTGGTCACCTAACCGAATAGCGCCGCCCAAATCCAGCGATTCTCCGCCGTAATAGTCAGCAGTGGTCGGTCCGGCGGCATCCACCGGAGAGAATAGACGATTCCAGAGTTCGCTCATCTCCTGCAACGGGTCGGACTGTAAGAATTGCTGAAATTCGTCCAGCCGTTCCTGCACATCATTAGACGGCACAAGCCAGCCTAAAAACAAGACGATACTCGCCAATACTGCGCCTACATTGATGAACTGATTCCGCAGGTTGCGCGGCGGACGAATGCCCCTGTTGTACCAATCCCACTCCCGCGCATCAAGGTGCGAACGCGCAATCAGCAAAAGCGATGCAAACACGAACAACACCAGATAAAGGTTGAGATTAGCGTCGCTGGTATCAAAGATGACATTCGTCACAAGAATCATGCCGGGCGGCACAATTACACGCCACACACGGTCGATGCGGTAGGTGTGCCACGCGGCATTGTAGGCCAAAAACCAGAATAAAATCGCCACTAACAGCGTGAAGACGTTATCGTTCTGGTCGATGCCGCCCGTGAAGACGGCTTCCGTCCAGGTAGCGGTTTGTTCAAAAACAGCGTAAATGCTGGATGTAAAATCACCCGGAATAGTGAAAGAGACAAACAGCAAGACAAAAATCGCGCCGTAAGTAGCACTTAATAACAGCGCCAGCAGTTCCCCAAAGCGACTACGCGCAAAGATAAGGCCGAGTGCTACGCTAAGCACGGTTGTCGGCATAATCACACTCAGCGAAACCGGCCACGCCGCCGCGTTGAGCGACAAGGGCGTGGCAATCAGCAACAGTATGAGGATGAACAGGGTGACAAAATCGCTGGGGTCAAAAAAGCGCCGCCAACCGTCCAGAAAGCGTTTTGTTAGCGGTGGGGGCGCGGATGATTTACGATAGGTTGTTGTGGTCATGTACGGTCTGATAAACACCATCTAACCAACAGAAAAACCGACGCTACAAGCGCCGATGTGTTTCATTGTAAAGGCCAAACCCAGCACTGACAACCGACTGTTCGCATATTTTATATGCGGAACATGGGCGTTCTCCCTACGATAATGGCGGCTTTGGCCTATAATAAAAACATCCAGGCAGGCCGGGTAGTTACGGCGGTGGGTGGATGCAGAATCCACTTACACCGACGAGGAAAGTCCGCACTCCACAGGGCACGGTGCTAGCTAACGGCTAGGCGGGGCAACCCGACGGAAAGTGCAACAGAGAGGGATATTGCGTTTGCTGTATGGCAAGCGTGAGGGTGAAACGGTGGTGTAAGAGACCACCAGCGTCGGTGGCAACATCGGCGGCTAGGCAAACCCCACCGGGAGCAAGGCCAAGCAGATGCGATGGTGCGGCCCGCACCGCATCGGGTAGGCCGCTGGAGGCGTTGGGCGACCAACGTCCTAGATAGATGACTACCCCCCGTCAAACGGGGACAAAATGCGGCTTATAGGCCAGCCTGGATGAATGAAAATGCCCGGTAGACTCATCTACCGGGCGCTTGATTTTGCACGTTACGGCAGGTTAATCCAGGCGATACACCCAATAGGGGCGTCCCTCGCACCGAGAGTCGCTATCCCCCAAAACCGCTAAAAAGAACGCGCCGGGCGTTATGCTGATGGGCACAGAGTCGAATACCACTACACCGTCGATGAAGGCTGTTAAGCGCCTGTTACGCACCGCCAGCACCACATCAATCTGGTTGCCTGTCAACGGTTGCTCGCCAAAATGCTCTTCTTCGTTTAAGTTGCCGACGAAGTACGACAGCAAACCATCCGCGATTGAAAACGCGAAGAAGCGTTCTTCGTTGCTACCGCCGCCAAAATCCACACCGTAACCCATCGCGCAAAAACTGGATTCACTGCCGCTTGTCAGTGAAACACGTGTGCCGATGACAAATTCTGACAGGCTGGAACGCGATGCCAACGAGATGCCAGCCAACCCACCCTGCGCGAAGACCACCGGCTCTTCAAAGAGCAGTCTGCCGCCAGTAGGGATAACCCCCGCCGCCTGAAGCTCCGACACTGTACCACGATAATCTGTTGCCGCGCTGGTCAGTTGCAGGCCACCGGAGGCAGTGGGCGCGGTCGGGGCTGGTTGACTGATGGGTGTGATGGTGTTTGTCAGGTCATACAGGCGGATGAATTGCAAATCCACCACGCCCGGTGTAAAGAACGCCATGCCGACATTGCCCGCGTCGTACCGCGAGTCGTTGACGCCGACAACAAGCTGGCCGTCCACATAGATTGATAGTTCATCACCGCTCGCGCTGATTGTAATGTCGTACCATCTATTAAAATCAATGGGGAACAGATGATTGCGCCCGTTATTCGTGCCAGGCGTCGTACATTCTTCGTCATTGGCGAAGTAGTTAATGTTGAACTCTTCACTAGTGAAGAAGTGGTCTATCGTGTAGCCCTGTGTGCAGATGGCTGTTGGTATCACACGCATATAGTAGCTGATTTCCACCGGGTCGATGAACCGAACCCGTAACTCTTGCACATAGTCGGTCAGGTCGATATTTTCGATATAAATAGACGCGACCTCCTCACCCACTTCATAGCGCATGGCCGTGATGTCACCCTCAGTGATGCGTTCTGATGACACCATACGCTGAGTATAAACATAGTCCATCTCTGGGCTAAGCAATTTATCAAAGTTTAGGTCATAGATGAGGTTCGCGGCGGCGGGCATGGTAAAGGTTGCCGGGAAGCTGGTCGTCGTCGCGGTCAAAGGTTGTGTCGTGGTGGTGGATGGAGGTACAGAGAACTCACTGAGTTCACTCACACGGATTAAATCAACCTCTACCGTCGTGCCGGAGAATAACGTCATGCCAAACGTCCCTGCCGGATACACGCTGGACTCCGCGCCACCCACCAGCACGTCATCAATGAACATAACAAAGCCGTTACCGTCCACCTCAAATCGGACATCGTACCAGGTATTTGTCGTCAACGGGAAGTCCACCGCGCCGAGTGCTTCGTATTCACACCCTTCCTTCACATTGGTGTAAAAGCCAAAGCGCGAAGTTTCCACAAAATAGTCGAGTGAATACCCGGTCAGGCAATCCAGTTCGGTTGCATGAAGCCCGAAGTAAAAGTCCGCCAGGCGGGTGAAGCGAAGCCGGATAGAGGCTTCGTAATCCGTCCACGCCAGCCCTTCTGTGATGTAGAAGTAATTCCCTTGATTGTCCGTCGTGGTGACTTCCATCACGTCACGGCCATCGCGAGTTAATAATTGCGCGTTACTGCGGTTAAAAAAGTCAAACGCATCCAGGCTGTTAGCTTCGGAAAACGTCGTGCCGAAGATAAGGTTCGGCTCTTTTTCTCGTTGGGCGAAAGAGGTACTGACGAGCAGTAAACTACAGGCCAGCAGGAGCAAGATGAATGTTCTTTTGAGCATAGTATTCCCTATTAAAAATTAAAAACTACACCCATTATGATGCAGATTTGCAAATCGTGCCCAACCCCATGCTGACGGTTACAAAATCTTTAATTTATCCTGAATAACGACCACCTCTGACGCGGTGCTCAGTATCGCATCCGCCAGGATACGCGCCGCCTTATGCACGCCTTCCGTCGAACGCGGGTGACCGAGTGCACTCAACTTCAGCGTAAATACGCCCGGCTCATCATCCCGGCGCACAAGCGCAAACGCGATGCGCTGGTCAAGCGTCGGCTCGTGGACGAAGACCTCGAACAAAGTTGCTTTTTCGCTATGGTATCGCTCCAAAAATTTAATCGCAACCTGCCCATCCTGATGATTTTGCGGTTGGGCGGCTTGGGTCATGATGCTTAAATTATCGGATGTTTTAAAGACAATATGCGGCATTTCTAACTCCGTGATAGCCGGAATTTCCGGCGCGGGGGTATCGTTACGGCGGTAACTAAAGTAATAACACGGCCTGCCCTGCTTTTGGGCACGGGCTTCGTATTTGGTGGTGAATGGCTCCGGGCGCACAGTCACCCAATCAACGTTTAACAGGTTGGTTAAAGTCGGCGTAATTTGCAGAAGTTCCGCGCTCATCTCGGCATATTCGATAATGTCTGTTGCCAGGTAGAACAGGCCACCGGGCATTAAGCGATTGGCGATGGCGTCCAGCGTGGTGCGTTGCATCAAACGCCGCCCGGCATGGCGTGTTTTAAACCATGGGTCGGGGAAATTCATGTGAACTTCACTGAGCGTTTGCGGCCTGAACAAGTGGACGAGTGCCGTATCCGCAAAGCCATAGACAGCGCGGACGTTATGCCAGCCATCGCGTATGATGCGCCGTTCCGCTTTTGTCAGGCTGATGTTATCTACTTCCAGCCCGATGATGTTATGGTCTGGGCGAGCGTGGTGCAGATAGGCCAGAGAATGACCGTAGCCGAAGCCAATGTCAAAAATCAACGGCCTATCCGTGCCAAAGATCGCCGTCCAATCTGTCGGCCATGCAAGGTTGGTTGTTGTTAATGCAGGTAGGATATTTTCCATGTGTTATTTTGCATTCTGGTTTGACGTGCGGTTTAATATACAAGTTGCACCAGCAAACTTCAACGGGCTAGGCGGCAAGAAGGGGCGGCTTTATGTATGGCATCGTATCCTTACTAGACGACACGCACACGGGACGGATAGAGCAATTATGGGCGCTGTTCAGCGAGCGATTCGGCGTGCATGGCGCACACAAAACGCCCATCCCCCACATTTCGTATCATGTCGCTATGGGCTATGACCTGCCCACTTTAAAGACCATCCTATCGGAGCTTGCGCGGCAGGTACAGCCGTTTACGCTACGCACCAACGGACTCGGCCTCTTTACAGGGACGAACCCGGTGCTGTACATCCCTGTTCTGGAAGATGCGCCCATTATCAGCCTGCATCGGCAGATTTGGCAGGATGCACAAATTACAAAAATTGCGGATGCCCCCCGCGCCTACTATCAACCCGGAGAATGGCGGCCACACATAACGCTGACCGAAGGCGACATCGACCATCATAATCTGCCGGATGTCATCCGCCTGCTTAGCCAGCACGATTTTTTATGGCACATCCCAATTAACAACCTTGCCATTATCGGCGGCGGCAACGATGACCACGACATTCACGGCTTAATCCAAAGTTACCCACTAGGAGGCTAACTAGGCTATGACGCAGGAACGCGGAATCATCATCGCCGTTGCACTGTTGGCGCTGGCACTCATCTTCGGCGCATTTGCCATCCTCACCGACCGACCCACACCTGTAGAAATCGTGCTTATCCCACCAGCGCCCACCCCTACCCCCGCACCCTCTGCCGTACCGCCGCCTATCACGGTTTATGTCACGGGTGCGGTGATGAATCCACAATCTACCCTGACTTTGCCTGCCGGAAGTCGTGTCCAGGATGCCATCAGCGCGGCAGGCGGCCTGCTGGATGACGCCGACCTTGACCGCATCAATCTGGCGGGTATTCTGCGTGATGGCGACCAGATTCACGCCTTTAGTACCCAAGACAGAATGGCCGCGTCGGGCATACCAACCCCCAACAATGCCGGGATTGTATCCATCAATAGTGCCACGCTGGAAGAATTGGTCACTCTGCCCGGCATCGGCCCGGCCATTGCAGAGCGCATTATTGCTTATCGTGAGGCTAACGGACGCATCATTGACTATACGGACTTGAACAATGTTAGCGGCATCGGCCCAGCACTCATTGAACGCCTGCAAGGGCTTGTTGCCTTCGATTAGCCAATGCGTAGGCCGGTCGTCGCGTCGAAGAAGTGTGCTTGTTCCGCTTGTAAATCACAATAAACCGTTGTGCCTAGCGGCGTAGATACATCCAGAGGCAATGCGAGAGTCCATTGTTCCGCGCCTAGCCACACCTGCACCAGATTCTGACGCTCGGCTAAATGCGGGGTAATCGCATCCACAACACCGGGCACGCCGCCCGCCTGTAGATAGAAATATTGCGGCCTGATGCCCATAACCACCGCCATGCCGTCGGGTAAATCCTGCCGGATGGGATAGCCGCCGAAGTTTTCCCCGTGCCACAGCCCATCGCGGATTCTGCCGCTAAAGAAGTTCATCGGCGGTGTACCGAAGAACCGTGCCACAAATAGATTGACCGGACTCCGGTATAAGCCGTGATAGTCTCCGAATTGCTCAATCCGGCCTTCGTTCATGATGGCGATGCGGTCAGCGAGGGTAACGGCTTCGTCCTGGTCGTGGGTCACATAAACGCACGTCACCGGGAATTCGCGCAACAGGCGCTTGAGTTCTACACGGGCTTGACTGCGAAGTTTAGCATCCAGATTAGAAAATGGCTCATCAAACAGCAGGATATTGAGGTCACGCGCTAACGCCCGCGCAATCCCGACCCGTTGCCGTTCTCCGCCGGAAAGCTGACGCGGACGCCGCCGCATGAGTTCGTCCATGCCGACGCCCGTAATCTGGGATACCCGCCGCACACGCTCCGGCACTTCGTCCTCACGCTTGCGTAACCGCAGGAAGAAGCCGATATTGTGTTCTGCGTCCCAATGGGGCATAAGTGCGCCCTGCTGGAAGACCATGCCGATACCCCGTTCCTGCATCCGGACTTCCAGCAACGGCAGATTATCGTAAAGGACTTCACCGGAATCCAACGATTCGAGTCCGGCGATAAGGCGTAACAAGGTGGATTTACCGCACCCGGACGGCCCCAGCAAAGCCAGCACCTCACCAGGTGCAACGCGCAACGTCACGCCATCCACCGCGACGACAACTTCACCGTTATCATCGCGGAAGTGTTTAACGACATCCTTTAGCATAATCGTAGTCATCTGGGTCGCTTTTCATCCAATAAGTTGCCGATTAAGACCCCCTCATGATACTATGCTCTTGATTATTTATCATCAAAGACGACAAGATATCATGGCAAAAATCATCATCTTAGGTTCTGCGGCGGCGGTTAACGATGCCCAACACGATTACACTCATTTTATGCTTATCGGGGAGCGCACGCGCCCCATCCTGATTGATGCGGGGTCAAACCCGCTCGGTAAAATCAAAGATTTAGGTGTGGATGATGAAATGCTACAGGATGTGATTCTGACGCACTTCCACCCAGACCATGTGGCGGGTGTACCTAATATGCTGATGCATATGTGGTTATTAGGCCGCCGCGCCCCCTTGCGCTTTTATGGCCTGCACCATTGCATCAACCGGGTAGAGGATATGATGAACGGCTACGGCTGGCTGGAATTTCCGAACTTCTTCCCGACAGCTTTTCATCGCGTGAGCGAACGCAATAATGCTCCCGTGCTGGAAAACGAGGAATTCCGCATTACATCATGGCCGGTGAAACATTTTGTGCCGACAATCGGCCTACGGATTGAAAACAAGCTCACCGGCAAGGTACTGGCGTATAGTTGCGACACAGAGCCAACCCCGCCCTTAGACGAACTTGCGGCGGATGCGGATTTGCTCATCCATGAAGCGACAGGCCCACCCCCCGGGCACAGCACCGCCACCCAAGCGGCAGAACTCGCCACGCGGGTGAACGCTAAGTCACTTTATCTCATCCATTATCAGGTATGGAATACCGACCCCACGCCACTCGTGCCGGAAGCACAGGCTGTGTATCATGGGCCAGTGACGTTGTGCAAGGATTTTGACGAGTATATTTTTTAGCACATCAGTACAAACGCCGGGCGGACTACCAATAATCTTCTTGCTCGGCGGGCTTATCCGATGAGGAGACAATGGCCTGCAAAAATTGGAATCCATCGCGGGGAGGCATCATCTCGTGAACTTCCAGGATTTGGAACACACGCGGGCCAATCTTCACCGTGTTACCTACTTCCGGGCGGCTGTCTTCATTACGTATTCCGCCTGGATGCTCCCCGCCGCGCACCACATAACTGACTTTATAAATCATCACCCTGCCCGCCTTGCTCATCCTGCTCGCCGATTTTTGTATCCCAGTGGCGTAGCTTGAAGGATAAATCCTGCGCGATATTCCGCATCAGGACATAACCAATGCCTGTTTCCGAAGAACACAGGCTCATAAAATCCGCAATGGCAATGCGGTAAAGCGTCGTGCCTTCGTCAATGGTGATAATAGACGCGGAGCGTGTGGTCTGGTCAACGAGTGCCATCTCACCGATAGTTTGCCCTGCCCCCAGATAAACCGCCGCGCTAGTTTCGCCGTTGTTGCTTACCTGTACCTCCACCTGCCCCGTGCTGATTAAATACAGCGCGTCGCCTGCGTCACCCTGTCGGAAGACCACATCGCCGGGTGAAAAGACAATCGGCTGTGCAAGGTCGGCAATCTTCCGCAGGTGGTTTTCAGTCATACCATGAAACAGTTCCACTTGTTTAAGGGTCGCTATTAGGTTTTCGGTCATCTCATGTTCTCCCCGGATGTGGCTTTAGTGCCATTTACTTCATTGTACAAATGCAGTCCGGCGCAAGCAACACCCCCTTGAGCAGACTCTTAAGTAAGGTTACGCTATATCTAATACTCTTTTTACGAGCATTTGCTATAGTAACGTAGCTAAAATAGGCACAATGCTGAAGACAGCGTAACTACAGGACGACTCCATGACCAATAATTCGGAGCAGGAAAACCAGTTAATCAGCGCGCAAGAACTCCTTGACGCGATCGAAGAAGAACTGGAACAAGAAGAAGACACAACACACGGGGAAGAAGAACTGCCCCAGGAACTCCCCATTCTGCCCTTGCGCGGATTGGTCGTCTACCCGATGACGGCGATTCCGTTGACGGTCGGGCAAGAACGCAGTATTAAATTGGTGGATGATTTAGAAGGCACATCCCAGATGGTGGGGTTGGTTGCGGCATTGGATGCCGATATGGAAACACCCGGCCCGGATGACGTTCATCTGGTGGGCACGCTGGCGACGATTCACCGCTTATTCCGTGCGCCGGATGGTACAATTCGCCTGCTGGTACAGGGTATTTCCCGCATCAGTGTAGATGAGTTCATCAGCGAAAAGCCATATCTGCGGGCGAAGGTATCCGCCCTGCCGGAAGACACCGAAGAATCGCTTGAGGTAGAAGCCCTCATGCGTACCGTGACTGACCAATTCACCAAGCTATCGGAGCTTGTGCCCAACATCCCTAGTGAATTAGTGACATCCGCAGTCAGCACCAAAAATCCGCTACAGTTGGCCTATGCAGTCAGCACATACATCCGCATTGACACAGAACAAGCGCAGGAAATCCTGGAGGAGCAGGAAGCGAAAACAAAACTGCTCATGCTGACGGAATTCCTGAGCAAAGAAATTGAAGTGCTGGAACTCGGGCGCAAGATTCAGTCTGATGCACAATCCGAGATGGAAAAAACACAGCGAGACTACTATCTGCGTGAGCAGATGAAAGCCATCCAACGGGAATTGGGCGAAGGCGACGAGACAACCGACGTGGAAATGTTCCGCGCCAAAATTGATGAAGCCAACATGCCCCAAGAAGCGGAAGAAGAAGCGCGACGAGAGCTTGACCGCCTCTCTAAATTGCCATCGGCGGCGGCGGAATACGGCGTCATCCGCACTTATTTAGATTGGCTGACCAGTCTGCCCTGGGACATCCGCACAGAGGACACGCTGGATATTAGCAATGCGCGGGCAGTGTTGGAAGAAGACCATTACGGCCTGGAAGACATCAAAGAGCGCATTCTGGAATTTTTAGCGGTGCGTAAGCTACGGGCAGAACGCGCCGAAGAATTTGAGGAACAAGCCGTCCACGATGACATCCGCCGCAACCGACAAGGCGCGATTTTGTGTTTTGTCGGGCCGCCCGGTGTGGGCAAAACATCACTCGGCGCGTCGATTGCGCGAGCGATGGGACGTAAATTCATCCGCATGAGCTTAGGCGGTGTGCGTGATGAAAGTGAAATTCGCGGCTTCCGGCGGACGTACATCGGCGCGTTGCCAGGACGCATGATTCAGACCATTCGGCGTGTCGGCACACGTAATCCCCTCATCATGCTGGATGAAGTGGATAAGCTAGGGCGTGATTTTCGTGGCGATCCGGCATCCGCGCTGTTAGAAGTGCTCGACCCGGAACAAAACGCGGAATTCCGTGACCACTATCTGGATGTAGCATTTGATTTGAACGAAGTGCTGTTCATCACGACTGCCAACGATTTAGACCCTATCCCTGCCCCGTTGCGTGACCGCATGGAGATTATCCACCTGAGCGGCTACACAGAGCAGGAAAAATCGGCTATCGCCCGGCAATATCTTGTCCCGCGTCAAACACGGGAGAACGGCCTGCGTCCGTCAGAGGTCACATTTACAGATGACGCCATTCTTTCAATTATCCGCGATTACACCCGTGAGGCCGGTGTGCGTACACTAGAACGTGAAATTGGCCGTGTAGCACGGAAGATTGTCACCAAGATTGCCAGCCAGGAAACTGATAGCGTGACGGTGGATAAACAAGCCGTGCGCGACTTGCTCGGCAAGGCCAAAACAGGTTATCGCACGGAAATTCAGGATCGCACTGACCAGCCGGGTGTAGCGACAGGCGTCGCATGGACTCCTTACGGCGGCGATGTGCTGTTCATCGAAGCAACCCGCATGAGTGGCGGCAAAGGCTTTCAATATACCGGGCAACTGGGTGAGGTGATGCAAGAGAGCGCCAAACTCGCCATGAGTTACATCCGCACACGGGCGGGCGAACTAGAGATTGACCCGGAATTTTATGCCTCTAACGACATCCATTTGCATGTCCCGGCAGGCGCTGTACCCAAAGATGGCCCCTCTGCCGGCGTGACAATTGCGACTGCCCTTGCCAGCTTGCTGACCCAAAGGCCGACTAAAAGCACGGTCGCCATGACGGGAGAAATCACGCTACAGGGGAAGGTGTTGCCCGTCGGCGGAATTAAAGACAAAGTACTCGCGGCGCATCGGCTTGGCGTAGATACCTTTATCCTGCCGAAGAAAAATGAGGTTGACCTGGACGACTTGCCGGAAGAAGTGCGCGACACCATGACCTTTGTGTTAGCAGATACACTCGATGATGTGTTCAGCGTGGCGTTGGGCGACAAGGTATAGTAGACACAGCGCGGCAGACTGGTTACACTAACGAACAACGTTACAAACCGCGCAGGTTAACAAAAGGGAAGAACACATGGCGAAAGTCATGCTAGTCGATGATGACCGTACAACCGTTAAACTTCTTCGTACATTGTTGGAGCTAGACGGATTTAATGTAATAACTGTCGAACGCGGCAGAGAAGTCATGGATAAGGTGATTAGCTTTCAGCCGCACCTTATCCTGATGGACTATCACCTGGACGACATTGAAGGCACAGATGTCATTAAGCAGATACGCGCCGCCGGGTTGGATATACCGATTGTGATGGCATCCGGCATGGATGTGAGCAAAGAAGCGATGGAAGCAGGCGCGAACAAATTTTTGATTAAGCCGTTCGAGCCAGATGAATTGCCGGGACTCATCCGGCAGTTGATTGGTTGATGTCGTCCTATGGCCGCCAAGCGCAAAACCCAAATGCAATGGTATCGTGCGGATTTACACCTGCATACACCGGCGTCCTTCGATTATCTCGATAAACACATCAGCTACCTTGACATTTTGCGGCAGGCAGACGCGCAAGGCGTGGAAATTATCGCGTTTACTGACCACAACACCGTCAATGGATACGTCAACCTGCACCGAGAAATTGATCAACTGTCTTATTTAGAATCACTAGGCCGCGCCACGCCTGATGAGCTTCAAGTCCTGGCGGAATATCGGCGGCTGTTGGATAAAATTCTCGTCTTGCCCGGCTTTGAATTCACCGCGACATTTGGTTTTCATATTCTAGGCATCTTCTCACCGGATAAACCTATCCGCGAGATTGAACATCTGTTGCTCACGCTCAATCTATCAATGGATGTTATTCAACAGGGGAATTCCGAAGTCGGTGCATCAACAGATGTATTGACCGCCTACCGCGTGATTAGCGAAGCAGGCGGCATTTGCATTGCCGCGCATGTTAACACGACGCATGGCGTCGCCATGAAGGGCGTGAACTTCGGCGGGCAGACGCGCATCGCCTACACGCAGGATGCCAACCTGCACGCGCTGGAAGCCACCGATATGACGCATCGGGGACGCAGTAGCACACAACGCTTTTTTGACGGCAACAAGCCAGAATATCCGCGCCGGATGCGGGTAATTCAAGGGTCGGACGCCCATAGTTTGCACGCCATACAGGATGAACGCGGGCGCGTCATCCGTTGGGGTGTGGGTGACCGCACGACAGAATTCCTGATGGGCGAACGGAGCTTCGCGGCACTGTTAAGCACATTCCAGACCAATGACTTTTCCCGTTCGCGCCCTTACATCCCAGACCATAAGCCCAAAGATTATGTAGAACTCGCCCGCGAAGAAGGCGACAGCACGGTGCAATCCTTCCACGATTCTATGTCGCGCAAGGGCGGGCATATGTGGAACATCTTAACGGACGTATGCGCGTTTGCGAACACCAACGGCGGCACAGTTTACATTGGCGCATCGGCGGATGTAAAGCAGAAGCCTATCGGCATTACCAAGCCGTCACGGGTCATCCAAGAATTACAGGAAGAAATTGCATCCAACATCGCGCCGACACTTACCGTTGAGATTGATACACTGGACACGCAGGGCAAGACGATTATTCGTGTGCAGGTTCCCTTTGGCAAAAACCGCCCCTACGCCATCGAAAACACTAAAATTTACGTGCGCGATGAAAGTGACACCACGCTCGCCATCCGCGATGAAATCGTGGAGCTTGTGCGGCAGGGGTTCAGCTTTCAAGAACAGCCGGACGGTCTGCCTTCTGCTATTGATAATCTGCAAGCCCTGCATGTACCGTTTGAGCAGGATGTACCCGCAACATTAGACCCCGTGCCTGCACCTGTCATCGACCGGGAAAAAACCCAACCGCCACAAGGGGGCGTAGAAATTGTGGGTGTGGAAACACGCGAAGACACGCGCTATTACGTCATGCACGACTTACGTAACGGCAACCTGGTTAAAAATGTGACACAACATTCCGCCCGGCGCTTGTGGCTTTATGCCATCAAGCAGAAGGAAACAAACCCCGTCCGCGCGGATAAAGTAACCTGGCGCGGCGAAGTGGGGTTATGGCGAGTCTACAAAAAGAATGGCACGGTGCGCTACGACCTTGTGCAGAAGGACAACGGCATCCGCGTATATTATGGCGCGACGGAAAGCGGAATGCATGATAAGTGGTCGCAGTTTATCGTTAATGAGGATGATGTCCCTGCGGAGTAGAGTTAGCCTTCCGGCACATAGCGCCACAGCATAAAGAACGCCAATGCACTCACCGCCGCCGCAAAGAAGCCAACGGCGGTAAACGTCCCGGTGAGTGCGATGAGCAACCCGCCGCAGGCCGCGCCTGCCACCCGCCCCAAGCCGGAAGCCCCCGCCACACTGCTCATCATAATCACGCGGTTCTCCGGCAGGACTTCCGTAAATAACGGGATGGATGCCACAATCGCCACTTCCACGCCGATGAACAATACAAACAACGCGCCTAACGCGAACGGCAACGACGGCACAAACGGGATAACACAATAAGCTACAGTGGCTAATAGGCTTCCAGCGAGAGTCATACGACGTTTGCCGATGCGGTCGGACAGACCAATAACCAGTAGCTCCCCGCCGACTTCCGCCACAGAGATAATCACCGTCAAAGAACCGAGCAAAGCAATGGAGAGCGCGAAACGGCCTTCCATGAACAGCCCGTAGTTGATGAACAGCACTTCATTGCTCATGGCGACTAAAAACGCATAAGCGACGCCTGCCATCGCCGCCGGGCTAGTCCGCATCACACGCCATATCGCCAACGGGGAAATACCCTGCGCTTTAAATGCGGTATTGGGCGGGTAGCCCTGCACAAAGAAAAGCACCAGTGCCGCCCCTAACGCACAGCTAACGCCCAAAAACATCAATACGGATTGCAACCCGGATGATGACGAAAGTAAATAGGCGTAATGCTCCGCGCCCGCATGACGTAACATCAGCGCGGTGATGTTGCCCACGTCAGACCGCGCAAGT
This sequence comes from Aggregatilineales bacterium, assembly GCA_036734085.1. GTDB lineage: Bacteria > Chloroflexota > Anaerolineae > Aggregatilineales > Phototrophicaceae > J038. Next base: position 71,352 of record DAIMZF010000001.1, on the reverse strand, counting down.
AGCATCCCGCCGATGGGCGCAATCAGGAACAATGACCCCGCCCAGCTAAGCTCCGCCACACCGAGCGCCAGCCCGCGCCGTTTATAGGGCACATTATCCCCAACATAAGCATACATCGCCGGGTCATAGACCACCTTACCAATGCCAAAGACCAGCATCACGACGATAAAGACGCCCAAATGCGGCGCAATTGCCCCGACAAACGCCGCCACAGACATCATACACAGCGCCATAATCATCACAGATTTACGGCGGTAACGTTCCGCAAAGACCCCAAACGCCGGGCTAATAATGCCACTTGTGGCCTGAAGTGCGACAATGCTCTGTACCATCGGCACGGTGACATCCAACTGGCGGGCAATCGTCGGCACAAAGGGGTAAGCAAAGCGCCGCGTCATGTTGACTGCTATGCGGCCTATGGTCAATGTAATGATGGTGAGGACGATCCCGCGCATAAGGTTGGTTTACTCAGTTTATTGGGCAAAGGCATCATTCTAGCGGATTCCAGTAAACCAGATAAGGCCACAGCTTTTTTGTTTACACACAAAATGTGGTAAACGTGGTAGCTTAGTATAGAGGGACTTAACCATTCAGATTGGAGTATATGTATGCGCTGGCAGGATTTCGCGCTGGTAGCCTCGCGTCTACTAGGCATACTGGGATTTACGCTAGCTATCGCTATCACACAGGCGCAGAGCATCATCCCATCACTCAACGACCTATGGATAGCGGCAGGTGTGGGGACAGGGTTAACCCTGTTCGCGGCCTTGCTAGCATTTATCGCATCTACACGCGGCCTCGCGCCTTTGATGTTTGTCATCGCAGACTTTAGTATCGCCGGTGGGCTGATTTATGTCTCGCAAGCACAGCCTATCATCACCGTTGGGGTGGTGGCCTTTTTAGCCTTAAGTCTTGCGCTCACGGTAGATATGATCATCGCGGGAATCTACATCATGGGCCTGATGGCGATTGCGTTGGGCTTGATTGTGTATTTTGGTAGTGGCGGCGACATCTCCCAAAGTGTGGATTTTGGCACAATCTGGGACGCTTATACCTTGCCCATCATCGCGCTGATGCTGGTGAGCGCGGGGGCGTTGTTATGGGCCTATGCAGACCATCGCTTCGGCTCTCAACAGCAGAACCGGCTTAAAAAACTCGCCAAAGAGCGCGAAGAAGCACTCGCCAAAACGCAGGAACGCGCCCGTGCCATCACGGAAATGACGAGCGCCGTCACCGCCACGCTGGATTATTCTCGCATCCTGGAAGCGGCTATGGACATCGGCGATTTAACCGTGCGGGCGGATGCAGTCGGCAACCAACGGGTGATTAGCATGGTGTTGTTATTCCGTGATGATAACCGGCTTGCCATCTCATCCAGCAGAGGGCTTAAGCCAGAATTTAACGGAAAAACCGTGCGGGCGGATGCAGGCATCATCGGCAAAACATTGGTAGAAGCCATCCCGACCATCAGCGCAGACGTGGCGAAAGACCCCGTTTTGGGCAATATTCCGGGTTTGCGGCAGTTGCGGTCGTTGTTGTGCGTGCCTCTCCGCGCTCATTATGATAACTTCGGCCTGCTGGTCTATGGCACAACCGCGCCGGACGCCTTCGACCCTGACCACACCGACATGCTACAGGCCATCGGCGTGCAGGCTACCGTCGCCCTACAGAACGCCGTGCTACAGGGCAACCTCCGTGCAGAGAAGAACCGCATCATGCAGATGGAAGAAGACGCCCGTAAATCACTCGTGCGCGATTTACACGACGTACCAACACAAACGATGTCTGGTGTCGCGATGCGGCTGGATTATGCGCTACGGCTCCTGGAGCGCCAACCAGAGGGAGTCGCGGGTGAACTGCAAGAGATTCGTCAGATGGCGATGCGGGCGGTGACGGAAATCCGCCATGTGTTGTTCAAATTGCGCCCGTTAGCACTGGAAAGCCAGGGGCTAATCGCGGCGGTAAAACAGCTTGCAGAAAAAATGCACGATAATTACAATCAACCCGTTACGGTGCAAGTGTCGCAAGATGTGGAGAACTTCCTGGATGAGCCGCGTCAGGGGACGCTGTTTTACCTCATTGAAGAAGCGGTGAACAATGCCCGCAAATATGCCGAAGCCAGCATGATAACCGTCAAGGGTGGCCGCAAAGACCAAACGCTCATCGTGCAGATTACAGATAACGGCAAGGGGTTTGATATGGAAGCCACCAGCGCGGATTATAGCTCACGTGGTAGCTTCGGCATGGTCAACATGCAGGAGCGCGCCGATTTGCTGGATGCAACGCTGAATTTACGCAGTGCGCCCGGCAAAGGGACATCCATCACCGTGAACATTCCCATCATCAATAGCCAGGCCGAAGAAGAAATCTTCGGCACGAAACTGGCGGATGAGGTGCGCCGTAACTCCTGAGCCTAACGCATCCAAGAGGGACGCATGACACACAGTATAAAAGCCGCACTACGCGGAGAACCCAGTTATGTTTGGCGTGCCGGGCAGGAACGCCGCCTGGCGATGATTGAACAATGGGCGACACTAAAAGATGCCCGTGTCTTGATTGACGGCATCGGCGTCGGCATGTATGCCTCACAAATCCGGCGGCGCTATACCCCCTATGTTGAGGGGTTGGACGTAGAGCTAGAGCGTGTACAGGAAGCGCAGGCGGAAACCCCCCACGCGGTTGTCGGCGCGGCGGAGCATTTGCCCTACCCGTCTGATTATTTTGATACGGTGTTATCGCATGAAGTGATTGAGCATGTGGACGATGACGGGTTGACCGTCCGCGAGATTGTACGTGTGTTAAAGCCGGGTGGACGCGCCGTGCTGTTCGTGCCTAATCGCTGGTATCCCTTTGAGACACACGGCCATTACTGGCGGGGTGAATATCACTTCGGCAATACCCCATTGATTAATTATCTGCCGAACCGTTGGCGGGACGCACTCGCGCCGCACGTCCGCGCTTATACCAAACGTTCGTTACGCGGGTTGTTCGGCGGCTTGCTGGTGCGCGTGGTACATCATCGGCGCATTTACGGTGGGTACGATAACATCATTGCGCGGTTAGGCACGCCAGCGCGTATCATCCGCGATGCGCTGTATTTACTGGAAGGCACGCCGCTTGATACGTGGGCGCTGTCGCATCTGCTGGTGCTGGAAAAAACACCCTAACCTGCCGAACGTCCGCTTGGCAGTTGCTTCTTCGCCAACTTATCAAACTCACGCGCCCAACTCGTTGCGAGTCGCTTCTGCTTGGCGGCGTTACTAGCCTCGAACAAGGCTTCCGCTTGGCGCATATAGGCTAACGCCTGTGGGTTATCCTGCTTGCGATGATGCACCAATGCCAGATAGTACAGTGTCTCGGCACGTCCTGGCATCGCATAATCCGCATCTTTAAAATGTGCGAGGGCTTCATCCCAATTGCGATCACGATAGGCAATGACGCCGCGCCCGTAATGGGCGAGCATCTCGTGCGGATAAATCTTCAGGGATTGCTCAAAATCCGCTTGGGCTTCGCGCATCATGCTCTCTACCAGATAAAAATATCCGCGTGCCGCGAAGTATTCCGAATTGGTGGGCAATAGCTCAATGGCATAGCCCATCTCGATGATGGCATCATCAACTTTAGGCTGAGGCTGTGTGAACAGTTGCAACGCTTTTTTATAGTGTTCGTCGGCCTCGTAGCGCGTCAGGCCGAGTCTTTGCACAAGTCTGGTCATGGTCTATCATTTGTTTAAACGTTCGATGTAAGTTCCCGGTTTTTAGTCAGCCGCAAGCGAACGTCCAACATCCAAAAACTAAGAACTTTTTAGATTATAACATGAGGTCAAAATGGATTTTGAATTAAACGACGAACAAAGTATGTTTCAACGTGTGGTGCGAGATTTTTGCGAGGCGGAATTAAAACCCTACGCCACCGACGTAGACGAACAGGGCGATTTGCACTGGCCTGCAATCAAAAAGATGGCGAATCTGGGACTATTAAGCCTGCAAGTGCCAGAAGCATATGGCGGCGCGGATTTAGACACACTCAGCGCGTCGATTGCGGTAGAGGAAATCGGGCGTGTGTGTGGCTCTACCGGGCTGAGTATTTCCGCGCATAATGGCTTAGGCTGTGGGCCGATTGTTAAATGGGGCACGGACGCCCAAAAAGAGGCGTATCTACCCGTATTAATGGGTGGTGATGTACTCGGCGCATTAGCCCTGACAGAGCCGCAAGCCGGGAGTGATTTGTTAACGGGCGCATCCACAATGGCGACTTTAGACGGCGATTCGTGGGTGATTAACGGCCAAAAAGCATGGATTACGAATGCCAGTGTTGCCCCAGTCATGACTGTATTATGCCGCACAGATAAAGAGGCTGGTTCACGCGGGTTCAGCATGATTCTGGTTGACCCAACGACAGAGGGCGTCACCGTGCATCCGCGTGAGAAGAAGATGGGGCTTAAAGGTTCACCCACCCACATGATTAGCTTCGAGAATGTGCGCGTGCCGCATGGAAATCTCATCGGCGGTGAGGGCGAAGGCTTTTACCAGACCATGCAAACGCTTGATAGCGGCAGAATCAGCATTGGCGCATTGAGTGTAGGCATCGCGCAGGGCGCATTTGAGGCTATGGTAAAGTATGCGCTGGAACGTCATGCTTTTGGTGAGCCTATCGCCAATAAGCAGGCCATCCAGTGGAAGATTGCCGACGCGGAGATGGAACTGGAAGCGGCACGGATGCTTGTCTATAAGGCCAGTGTGATGAAGGATGCGGGCAAAGATTACACAAAAATAGCCGCTATCGCCAAGCTGAAGGCCAGCGAAGTCGCGGAAAAAATCTGCTTTGATGCGATTCAAATTCATGGTAGTTACGGCTATAGCCGGGAATATCCAGTGGAGCGCATGTACCGCGACCAACGTTTAATGACGATTGGCGAAGGCACAAGCGAAATTCAACGATTAGTGATTTCTCGGCAGGTGATTAAAGCGTTTCAACGGGTGCTAGCCTAAGATTTATACGAGTGGGCACAAACCAGCGTGCCCACTCATTGTTATACAGGTCTACATATTGTCAATCACGGCGGTTGCGAACGCGCTTGTAGCAACTTCCGTCGCGCCGTCCATTTGACGCGCAAAGTCATAGGTGACTACTTTTTGCGCCAATGTCTTCTCATACGCCGTCGTGATGAGGTCTGCCGCTTCTGTCCAACGCAGATGTTCCAGCATCATCACGCCACTGAAGAGTAACGAGCCAGGATTAACCTTATCCAGATTGGTGTACTTGGGCGCAGTGCCATGTGTGGCCTCGAACAACGCGATTTCGTCACCGATGTTTGCACCGGGCGCAATCCCTACCCCGCCCACTTCCGCCGCGAGCGCATCGCTGAGGTAGTCGCCGTTGAGGTTAGTTGTCGCAATCACATCATGCTCACTGGGGCGCAACAGCATCTTCTGGAACATGATGTCCGCAATGGTATCTTGAATCAGGATTTTGCCCTCCGGCACTTTGCCGCCATGATTCTCCGCGACATCATCCCATGAGATTGTCTGCTCCGGGAATTCTTCTGCGGCGACTTCATACCCCCACTTCTGGAACGCGCCTTCAGTGAACTTCTGGATGTTCCCCTTATGCACCAGCGTGACGCTCGTGCGGCCACGCTCTATGGCATATTGAATAGCGGCCCGTACAAGACGCTTACTGCCGAATTCACTCACAGGCTTGATGCCCAACCCGGCGTTCTCGAAGAAGCCAGTCGCGCCCAGTTCTTCCCGCAGGAATTTGGCTAACTTGGCGTTTTCCGGTGTTCCGGCTTCAAACTCAATACCAGCATAAATATCTTCGGTGTTCTCGCGGAAGATAACCACATCTACATCTTGCGGGTTCTTTACCGGGCTTGGCACGCCTTCGTACCAGCGCACCGGACGGATACAGCTATATAAATCCAGCACCTGACGCAAGGTAACATTCAGGCTACGGAAGCCACCGCCCACAGGGGTGGTCAACGGGCCTTTAATGCCAATTAAAAATTCACGTAAGGCGTCAAAGGTTTCTTCCGGCATATAATCACCGTCATAGACGTTAGCCGCCTTCTCGCCGGAGTAAATTTCCATCCATGAGATTTTACGGTTGCCGCCATAGGCTTTTTCCACCGCCGCATCCCAGATGCGCTTGCTGGCCGTCATGATGTCGTAGCCGATGCCGTCACCTTCAATAAACATCAAAATCGGGTTATCCGGCACATTCAGTTTGCCGTTGGTCACGGTTACTTTTTCGCCGTTTTGTGGAACGACAATTTTTTCAAATCCCATGTAATCTAACTCCTTTGTATAGTCCGTTAAGCTGGTAGGCATTATAACATATGCACGGATAACCTTGTGCAAAGTCTCGATTGCAGGATAGCGGCATGTTGTCGAAAATTAGCGTACAATAATCGTAAGTCTGCCCATTGGTTGATTCGACTTGAATCGCCTTAAAGGATAAGTTAGCATGTCGGACGAAAACCCGCATAGTACCAATACTACAGGAGCCATCCGCATGGATACCCCCCTCCCCTCTAATGATGAGCTAGTCGCCTTCGGTAAAGCTATTCATTGGACGGAAATAGAACGACAGAAACGCATTTTTAATCAAATTCTCAAAGATCATGCGGCCACTGCCACTGATGACAGCCTGCCACTGGATGCTATCGCGGCGGCCATCGGCACACCTGTTACCGCGTACTTCGGCATGGATGACCCTAAATCCGCAAATGTTATCCTGACACATCACGGGAACAGAAGTTATATTCTGGGCTGTGTGGTCAGCGCTCGTTACCGCAGTGGCAAGACGCTATCCCAAAGCATTGTACCGTTTAACTTTAACCCCAGCGTGAACCATACCAACATCGCGGAGACAGACGATCCCGGTGTGACCATACGCGCCATCGGTGCAGAACTGGAACTCGGCCTCATCCACCCGGACGGCACACCCCCTACAATCGCGCAATCCAACGCTTACATCGAGGCCTACCAGGAACATGCGCGGCGCTTGGGCATTATGCCGCAGGTAGACCGCGAAGCGTGCCAATATCAGATTGAGGTGCATGTCGCGCCCGGTATTGGCTATCACCGCACGCGGAACTCACTCGACGGCATTATGGCCGCACTCAGCGCGGCGGGCGAAGATACCGGCCTGTATACCGCCATACTTTCCTCTTATCCTGTAGAAAGTGATTTCAAGCTATCGGAAGATGCTAAAGTACGCACGGCGGTTGATTTGATGGTGGAAGTTAACAACCAATTCCCGGATTACGCCGCCCGTATCGAGACAGCCAAAGCGCGGTATCACATCGACCCATCCGCAAATGTGGTGGAAGTCTTCCGCTTACAAGGATGCCACATCCATCTGGATTTAGCCGGACGCTCCGAAGCATTGGGCTTGCTGGCGTTTTATACCATGCTCCGTAGTGCCAGCGCAGTCGCTAATAGCGCCGTCCTGAAGGGTGGGCCGTTCGTCAATGGGACGTGTGACGCTGAGTTGCTGTGCACACGGGAATATCTGCGGCAGACCACCGTCACCGGGCGTATTATCGAGCGCCCGCTCAGTCCACAGTTGATTGAGGGAGATTTAGAGCGTTACGCCGCCCTGCTGAAGAACGAACGTGCAAACGCGATGGCGCGTGGCCTGCTCTATGACGATACACTCGGTAGCCCGACCAGCGCCATGCACAGCTTATTAGGCCGATTGCGACCCGATTTAGGCATGAGCAAACGCATCTGCACGATTGAATCCACTGGAATGCCGATTAATGTCAGCGCGTCACGTCAGGCCGCAGTATTGACCGATTTTGAGTACACCCATGCCATTGTGGAAAACTACTTCCGCAAGCACGGCCTCGACCTGGAACCAATGTATGCTGACCGTGATTTGTGGTCAATCGTCGGCCCGTTGAGCATCCCCACGTTTATCGAGCTACATCACCAGTCCGACCGTCATTGCACCGACATCACCCTGGAAACAGCGACTGGCGAACAGATGAGCCTTGCGGATTTTTACGAGCGCAAACGGCGCTATCTGCACCGCCACTTAACCGAAAATGTGCTTATTTCTCCGCGTGATATTGATGAGGTCTATCACAGTTTACAGCGCATGTTAGAACCCCCTAGCGGACAATCTGCACAGACGGTGGAGCAATACATCACGGATTACAAACTGCGTAGTACGGGCAATTGGGGACTTATCCTGCGGAATACATTTATGGATGAAGGCGGCGTGCCCGGCACACATAACCCGCAGGCGGTACAGCGAGTCGTCAACCGGATTCACGAAGCCATCCGGGCAAGGTACACACAAAGCTAAAAAACTGTGCTACAATGTGTCTTATGTACCGTGAGATAGCAGGTTGCATCGCTTGAAGCCACGCTTCAAACTGCCCTAGGCGCACCGCATCCACCCAGCATTAAGCATAGCTATTCACGCTCCAGAGCTAGAGCGTATAAGCACATTTTATCGAGAAACGATATCTATTGATTAACGTAAAGCAATAACTAAAAGAAGAAAGGAAGGAAAGCTCGACGTATGTAAGGTATGTCGAGCGAGTTTCGTATGGCAAAAGGAAAACTAAGAATAGTCCCACTTGGCGGTCTAGGTGAAATCGGCAAGAACATGACCGTTTTTGAATGGGGCAACGACGCAATCATCATTGATACAGGCATCATGTTCCCCGCGAACGATATGCACGGGGTTGATTACATCATCCCCGACTTTAAATATCTCGTTGAGCGCAAAGACCTCAAAATTCATGGCATCGCGTATACACACGGCCACGAAGACCACACCGGCGCAGTCGCCCATGTGATTGAAGCCTTCCCGCATACGCCCATCTACGCCACGCCCCTGACGGCAGGCTTGTTGGATGTAAAATTGCGGGATGCCGGATTGAGCGAAAAATCAAAGATTAACATCTTTAAGCCCGGTGATAGCTTCCAGCTTGGCCCGTTTAAGTTGGAGAGCTTCCACACCACCCACAGCATCCCGGATTGTGTGGGGTTTGCAATTAATACCCCGCATGGCCTCATCGTACACACAGGGGACTATAAATTTGATAATTCCCCCGTCAGCGGCAAAGCACCGGATTACGCGAAGCTGGCGAGCTTCTCCCAACGGGGTGTTCTGCTGTTGATGGGCGATAGCACCAATTCCGACAAACCCGGCTGGACACCTTCTGAAAGTACCATCGACGAAGGGTTTGACCGTGTGTTCCGTAATGCAAAAGGCCGTATCCTCGTGGCGACGTTTGCCTCGCTCATCTCACGGGTGCAACAGGTTGCAAACGCGGCAGAGCGTTATGGCCGCAAAATAGCCATTGCGGGCTACAGCATGAACAAAAACGTGGATATGGCGCTGGAACTCGGCCATTTGAAGGTCAAAAGCGATATGTTTGTTGACCTCAATAAAATCAGCACTGTTTCTAAAAACAAGCTGGTGATTATGGTCACCGGGTCGCAAGGTGAGCCTTCCGCCGTGTTAGCGAAGATGGCAACCGGCAAACACCGTCAGTTAGAAGTTGAAGCGAATGATACGATTGTGCTGTCTTCACACCCCATCCCGGGCAATGAGGAGATGGTCAGCCGGAATATTAACCGCTTGCTCCAACGGGGCGCGAACGTCATCTATGACCCGATTGAAACCGTGCATGTCTCCGGCCATGCGCGCCAGGATGAAATGCTCCTGATGCTGAATCTGGTCAAGCCGAAGTATCTGCTTCCTGTTCATGGGGAATTGCGGCATCTGCACCAGCACGCCAAACTCGCCATTGGCGCAGGCATGGACGCGAAAAATGTATTCGTCGCGGAAAATGGCCGTGTGCTGGAAATTGACAGAGGCGGTGTGCGCCTGGCCGAGCGTGTGCCGGGTGGTTATGTGTTTGTGGATGGTAGCGGCGTCGGTGACATCGGGCGTATCGTCATCCGTGACCGCGAAATTTTAGCGCAGGATGGCTTCCTGCTGGTGTCCGTTAATATCAAGCGTGATACCGGAAAAATCATCGGCGAACCAGAGATTATCTCACGCGGATTCGTCTATCTGCGCGACTCTGACGAACTGCTGGAACAAGTCCGCACGACGATCCAGGATGTGCTGACTAAAGAACGCAACAGTAACGGACGCCGCCGCGAAAAAGTGCAGGATAGCTTAGGCCGTCTGCTCTACAACGAGACCAAGCGCCGCCCGATGGTGTTCAGCATTATCAACGAATATTAGCAATAGTCCACGGGGCATGGCAAACGTCATGCCCCGTTATGTATGCCCGCTAATAACTGCTCAAGGCTAAGTCGTGCAGAGCGACTGTAGCGGGGTGCAAATCCGAATGGGCGACGACAAACGAGATACTACACTCCGAAGCGCCCTGTGCAATCGCCAACACATTCACTCGTTCGTCCCCCATGCGCGTAAAAACACGCCCGGCCACACCCGGAATCCCACGCATCCCCGCGCCGATAACCGTCACAATCCCCACATCATCACGGATATGCACGCCGTCAACATTCTGCTGTGCAATTTCTGTGCTCAGTTCGTTTTCTACCGCCGCCTTGACCGCCTGTGCCTGATTGCCCAGCACACTATAGCAAAAGCTCTGCTCCGATGAAGCCTGCGAAATCATCAGGATGTTAGCGCCAGCCTGCGCGGTTGCCAAAAATGCGCGCCCGGCGATGCCCGGCACACCCAACATACCCGCACCACTGACAGTTAACAAACTGATGTTACCTACGCATGTCACGGCCTTAATAACGGTGTTGGTCTCTTGCGATTCATGGCTAATGAGCGTGCCGGGATGCGATGGATTAAACGTGTTCCGCACATAAATGGGGATGCCTTTATTGATAATCGGCTGTACGGTTTTGGGATGTAGCACCTTTGCGCCGTAAAAGGCCATCTCCCCGACTTCCTGATACGACACACTCGGCAACACACGGGCGCGTTTGTCGATGCGTGGGTCGGTGGTCATCACGCCGTCTACGTCCGTCCATACGATGAATTCATCGCTATTGACATACGCGGCGAAGATAGCGGCGCTGTAATCGCTCCCGCCGCGCCCTAACGTGGTATAAACACCATCTGGCGTCGCGCCGATGAAGCCTGTAATCACCGGGATGACGCCTTGCTCAATCTCCGGTATAAGGCGCTCCGCAATGCGATGCTGGATGACATCCCACTGAGGGGTAGCGTTCTGGTGGACATCATCCGTGATTAGCAATTTGCCCGCGTCAAACGCCTTAGCCGGGATGCCGTGTTCAATCATGGCGGCGGCAACAATGCGACTACTCATGCGCTCACCAAACGTCACCGCATGGTCTATCACACGCGGGGTTGCATCGCCCAATATCGTTACAGCGTCGCACAGTTCACGGTGCTGGTCTAGCAATTTGTGGGTATGCTTCAGCGTTTCCTCACGGGCGGGGCTAGGCTTCATCAGGCGGTTGATGGTTTCGTCGTGACGGTCGCGCATTTTATCGGATAGTGACCGATACCCCCATCGATCTCCCTGTGCCGCCATACGGATTGATTCCAGCAGAGAGTCGGTGATGCCTGACATGGCAGAAACCACCACCACCACTTTATGCCCTTGTGCGGTAGATTCTGCGACGATTTTTACAACGTTCTGGATAGCCTCTGGACTGCCGACGGACGTTCCGCCAAACTTCATGGTGATGATACTCATAATCGCCTTTGCTCCCTGTTGTGTGTGTCCTATAAACAACAAAAAAGCGTGTGGGGTTTCCACACGCTTCGTCTTGCCATACTTTGCCTGACTTGAGAACGCGAACTCCCCTCACCTATCCGGGTGTGGTTGCATGGTCATAGTCATAGTAGTGGTTGTGGTATTGCGGATGACTAACATGCTGTTGCGCTCGTCTGGTTATTGCCTACATTTACTCTACGCAAAAAGATAGCCTGTTTTGTGCGGTCTGTCAAGCACCCAGATAGCGTAATAGTAAGTTTAACGTGATGTTGGACTCGATTATTGCGGCGATGATGAAACCTGGCACAATAACCCCTAAATATAGCCGAAGCGAAATCCCCATATACACCATCCATGTGTGGCCTACCGTCTTACCTGGCAAGGGGCGGCTGATGCACGCACCGATGGCAAAGGCTGTAGCGCCTGCAATGATGATGACAGGTATTTCTATGATGCCATGCGGCAGAAGGCTAACCACCAAAAACATCGGGGAATATCCCGCACTCAATACCAGCCCGCCGATGTAGCCTATCACCACAAATGTTACTGAAACTGCGATGATGGGCAACACGCCAAAGCTGAAGATACCAATCAAGAAGGCTAACCCCACCACGCGCAAATTCTGCGTGAGGATGAAGCCAACATTGATAATCTCTGTATCAATGGAACGGGTGACGGCGGCTCGTGCGAAGTCCGTTTCCTCCACTTCCATCAGTATCTCACTCTCCGGTGGAATAGGTATGGGATACAGGTTTGATACATGCACCCCTACCGCCGTCGCCAGTATAAATATCGCTGTTGCCAGCATAATCTGGGTGCGGATTTGCCGTAAGCCGTGCGGGATTGAGCGCCGATACCAGTCGAAGATGTTTTTCGCAGGTGTGCCTTCGTCATCTACAGCAATGGTAAAGCGCCATAGTTTTGCAAACCATCCACGTAGGTTAAGATCGTCAATCGTGCTGGAAAGTAAAATTTCCCGGTTGAAGATACTATTGCCTACTCGCAGGAATAAAACGGCTACAATCACCATCGCAAAGGTAATAATCCATAGGCCGAAGATGCCATTGGGCGATTCCGCGTCTTTTGCGACAAACATAATGGCGCTTTCCGCAATTACCACAAAAGACATCGGCAGGATGATAAAACTTGCCAGTAAGTTAGCCGCACGGGTGCTGGTCGTCTGGCTACTGACGACCACCGCACCCGTCACCATCACCAATGCCTGCATAACCGTCAATAAATAAATCTGGACAATCAGCATCGGCTGAGGCCGCCACGTTAAATCACTGTTTAACGTCAGGATCAGATAAAAGCTCATGCCGGATAAACTGGCAAGCAACGGCGGAATCATCGCGGATAACGTCTTGCCGATGTAGAGTTCCGTGCTGGAAAGCGGCGTGCTCAATAACGGTTCTAAGCTCCGGCGTTCTTTTTCCCCCACGAATGTTTCCAGCGCGATGACCAGCGAAATAGAAATCGGGAAGAAGCCGACCACCATCAGGAAGAATGGCGAAGACCGCGCCCCGATGATGTTGATGTCCGCATCAAAACTATTCAGATAGTCCTGGAACTGAAGCGCAAAAAACTGCGATATAAACGGGAAAGCAAATGTGAGGAACAGAATCGGCGCGATAATGCGCCAATCGCGGAAGCTATCGCGTACTTCGCGCCGGGTGATAATCAGCGCGTTGCTTATTGTCTGATACAGTCCGGTTGCTTTAGGTGGTGTGTCAACTGCTGATGGCGTGAACGGCTTGGCGCTCGTCGTCATTGATTATCTCTCCCTGCTCGTCCTCTTGCACAACCTGCAAATAGATGTCTTCTAACGTCTTTGTGACGGGAGCCAGAGTCACGACATCAACCCCTAGCCCCAATGCCTTGCGGAGTACCTGCGGGTTCATCGTGTGGGGGGCGTCCGTGCGGAATTGCAACCAATCTTCGCCAAATGACTCCACCGTGACTAAATCACTTAATTCCTGCACAAAACCGTTTAATTCACCGCTAAACCGTAATTCCATTTTAGGAATCCCGGCGAACTGGCGTGCGAGTTCATCAAATGTGCCGTTAGCCACAATGCGCCCATGTCGGATAATAGCGATGCGGTCAGCAAGGGTTTGTGCTTCGCTGAGGTTGTGTGTGGTGATTAAAAATGTGCGTTCGTCGCGCTGTAGCTCAATAATCGCGTCGCGCACTTGCTTAGCACTCAATGGATCCATTGCGGAAGTCGGCTCATCCAACAACAGCACAGGCGGGTTGTGCAACATTGCGCGTACAAGGGCTAATTTTTGCTTCATGCCTTTGGAATAATCACCTAAGCGTTTGTCCAGTGCAAAGTTCAGGCCAAAGCGTTCCATTAGTTCAAGTGAACGCTTGCGCCGCACCTGTGCCGGAAGATGATACACACGCCCGAAGAAGTCCAGATAATCAATCGCTTTCATGCGTTCGTATAAGCCGTGTTGCTCGGTTAATACCCCCACACTTGCACGGACTTGCTCTGGATATTGCGTGACATCATAACCCGCTAAACGCGCTGTGCCGGAGGTCGGCTGGATGATAGAGGTCATCATGCGGACGCTGGTCGTCTTGCCTGCGCCGTTGGGCCCCAACAAGGCCATCACCTCTCCTGCACCGATGTACAAGTTGATGCGATCTACGGCTAAAAATCCGCCAAAATCTTTGGTTAGGTCAATACATTCAATCATAGACTATCGTCAGACCTCAAACTTAAATGCCTACGAGCCAGTATTGCATAGTTTTATCATCAATAGATGAGAAAGAGCGTAAGAAAAAGCCCCGACAATCTTTTGTCGAGGCTTTGGGAGATAATCTATTTTACACCCTACTCTCAGCCTATTCTGATGAAGAGTCGGTTGCTACATCGGAGCTACTGACATCCGGCTCGGTCGCGGGGGTGTCATCCGGCAGAGGCGCTATCGGCTGTGCCACCACTGGCTTAGGCGCACGCTCACGCTTTGCGGGTTTGGCCTGCTCCTTCTGCAATTGGGCAATCGGCGGTTCCGGTGGCGCGATTTGCTCGTAGGTGCGCGGGTCTTTGCTACTTGCAGGTAAGCGCACAGCCAACAAAGCCACTGCAACCACAAACATCATCCCTGTCACCACTTGCGAGACATTCACACCGTTGACCAAAGTCACTTCCAGGCGCATGAATTCCAGCAAGAAACGGATAAAAGCATATTGCGCGATGTAGATAAGGAAGAAATCGCCCGGACGGAAGCGGTCACGGTGGTTGAGGTACAGCCACAACAACACACCAAATGCCACCAAACTCCACAGCGATTCATACAGGAATAACGGGTGGAATGTGAGGTAGAAACGGCCTGCGCCATCCACAACAGAATAATTCAGCAGGCTTTCACCAATCGGCGCATTGGCGGGTAATCCACGAGCGGCACGGATGGCCTCAAGGCCGATGCTTTCCGGTATTTGTAGGGCTAAGATGTAACTCTTGTCCACCAAATCGCCGAATAATTCCTGATTGACATAGTTCGCCCATCGGCCAATGGCTTGCGCCAACGGGATACACACGGCGGCGATGTCCAACCAGGCGGGCACGCGCAGGTTATTCTTACGCAGATACAAATACGCACCTGCACCGCCGCCCAGCAACGCACCAAAAATACTAAGGCCACCACTCCAAATCGCGATGCCGCCGCCATCTAAATCAAAGAAATTGCGGAGATACCAGTTACGGTCTTTAGGCACGAGGCGCTCCACTGTGACGCGCACTTGTGAACCCGCATCCACCTGTTGCAGGAGTGCCGTCAGCGCGGTAGGGTCTGTGATAGGTGTCGCTTCGTCCGTACCCGGTAGGCGCACAGAACGCACACGGTCATTATTCTGTAAGCCGACCTGTGCTAAAGCGGAGTCGTCTGTGATGCCAGCCAGCACCACACCGGACGCAAAACCGGGTTGTAACACCCCTTCTTCGTCGATAATCTGATTAATTGAAAGGCTATAAGTAAAATCTTGGGGAACAAATGTATTGGTGCTGGTAACGGGCGGGAAGACCACAAACCACATCCGCGCAAAAATGATGCCCGGAATAATTGCCCATGTCAGCGCCCCATAAATATGTTCCGGGTCACGCCCGAAACGCTTGGCAAGGTTAACCCCTACCAATGTGGCAATAATCATCGCGCTGACGATGATAATGCCGTAATATTGCAGTTGCACCTGACCGATGCGGATAAATTGGCTTTCAAACTCCATATTGACCTAGCCCTCTCCATGTTTGCGCTTTAAAGCGCGGTAGACGTACCACAAACGTTGTAGCCCGGTGAAGTTTGTACCGACTGCCAGCACCAGCACACCAATCTCTAAGATTGGCAGGCCAAAGGCCGTCGGCCACAACAACATAACCAAGATGACGATAACACGTTCCAGACGAGAGAAAAGACCGATTTTTACATCGACATTAACCCCTTCGCCCCGTGCGCGGGTGTAACTCACCATAAAGCTACCCACAAGGGCGGCTAACGCGCACAACATCCAGATATGTTCATCTTGAACAGCAAAATAATAACTCAAAGCGCCAAAAATAAAACCGTCAGCATAGCGGTCTAAAGAGGAATCTAACATTTCGCCGAAGCGGTCTGCCCGGCCACCCGCCCGTGCCACCGCGCCGTCAATCGCATCAAACGGTAATGCCAGCAACAGCACCACCCCGCCCCCCCGCACATACCCCAGCCCTACCAAAATTGCGCCGCACAGAGTCAGCAGTAGCCCGACGATGGTCACTGTATCTGGATGAACACCTAACCGATGCAAAAATAAGCCGAGTTGGTCGGTTAACTGCGACATCAGCCGCCGCATACGGTCGGTACGGGTCATCGTCGGCGGGCTTTGTGTGGATTGCCCTTGACCGGGCACTCCATGCGTCGGCTGTTTGGTTGTCATGATTTTTGCTCTTGCCATCATCGGTCATTTCAAGTAAACTGCAACAAGTTTTCGGGGCGTGGCGCAGCCCGGTAGCGCGCACCGTTCGGGTCGGTGAGGTCCACGGTTCGAATCCGTGCGCCCCGACAAAACCGGCAGTCTTCAACAGACTGTCGGTTTTTGATTCCATAACATTTATGCGGTTGTTAAACCGTCTTTAAGTATGCAAAATCTATAGCCAATTACAAGGCTGGCCTGCCCTACAAGCCCTGCGCTTTTGCCTCATCCCAGAAGCTATCCAGTTGTGCCAGGCTAAAGTCATTCATCGGCTGGCCGGAAGCGCGGACTTTCGCCTCTACAAATGCAAAGCGTCGGTAGAATTTGTCACTCGCCAGCCGAAGCGCGTTTTCCGGGTCAACCTTCAGCCAGCGCGCCCAGTTGACCAGTACAAACAGCAAATCACCGATTTCTTCCTGACGTGCGGCATCATCCGGCGCGGATAACACCTCGTCCAGTTCTTCGATGATCTTATCACGTACACCGTCAATCTGCGGCCAGTCGAAGCCTGCCCGTGCCGCCCGTTCCTGATAGTTAAAGGCACGCAACAAGGCCGGGAGCGCCTTCGGCACGCTATCAAGGCGCGACTCTGGAGGTGAACTCGCTTTTTCTTGCGCTTTAATCGCTTCCCAATTCGTCACAACTTCGTCAGCATCTTCTACATCGATCGTAGCAAACACATGCGGATGGCGACGTATCATCTTTTCGTTGATGTGACTTAATACGTCCGTCATGCGGAATTCGCCGTCATCAATGGCAATCTGGGTATGCAGGACGATTTGGAGCATTAAATCGCCCAATTCGCGGTATAGCTCGTCTGTATTGCCAGCGTCGATGGCTTCTAATGTCTCGTAGGCTTCTTCCAGCAGATATTGTCGTAATGATTCGTGCGTCTGCTTTAAATCCCATGGGCACCCGTTTTCCGGGTCGCGCAGATGAGAAATAATCTCCTGAAAACGTTCAAAGCTGTTCATGCCGGGCATAGCAGGTACAAATAGCGAAGTCGTGTAACTGATGGCTTCACTCCGATCTATCTGGTACAGCGGCACGGTTTCTACCTGTTCAGCATTCGTCCCGGCGGAGTGAATGAGCATGACTTCATAATCATCGGGGTATTGGTTCATCAGGGTTAGTTTGACATTGGACGCAACCCGGCGATTATATACCTGCCCCACCAATGCCGGGAAATCCGGGTTGATGGGTGGATGGTGCATCGCGGCAACCTCCAGCCCATCGTAGATTTGCAAGCCGTCCAGGGCGTCCACGCCCACCGCCGCCAGCATCGGTTCTATAAAGCTAATCCCGTTGATAATCTGCACAGCTATCCCGGCTTCGCGGGCTTGGGATAAAATGCGCGTCGTGGTAGCTTCCCCCACTAACGGGTCACCGGGCACAGCATACACCACATCGCCTGCGTCATGCGCGGCTTGCAGGATTGTATCCGCAATGGTTTGGTACACCGCCTCGAACTCGTCCAGGCTTTCGTACAGATGGTCAAACGGATGATACACTGTGCTTTCCTGTGGCAAGCACGGGACACAACCGTGATGGGCAGTACGCAGATACACCTTCGGCGCTTGCTTTAGCACACGCCACGCCCGGCGCGATAAATCGTCCACATCACCCGGCCCCAAACCAACAATCGTTATCATAAAAGCAAACTCCCCATAAAACACAAAAAGGCAAGACGCATAGTGCCTTGCCTTTTTAGGATACCACAGCCCAAAGACTTAACGTTTGGTATATGTGGGGGCCTTACGCGCACGCTTGAGGCCGGGTTTCTTACGTTCTTTCTCACGCGAGTCACGGGTGAGAAAGCCCCCTTGCCGCATACGCGGGCGCAGGTCAGGGTCAATCTTAAGCAGGGCACGCGCCACGCCGAGCAAAATAGCGTCACGCTGGCCGCTGATGCCGCCACCATTCACCTTAACGGTGATGTCATAGCTGTTTTCTTGGCCGAGTTCAGTTAGCGGGAGCAGGAAGATCTCGACATCGCCTTCACGCGGCAGATAATCACGGGCGTCTTTATCATTGATGATCATTTTGCCCGTGCCACCGGGATACAAACGCACCCGTGCGGAGGCCGACTTGCGGCGACCAATTCCTTCATAGTATTGTGCAGACATTCACGCCTCCCTTAGAGTTCCAGTATTTGCGGCTTTTGCGGCGCGTGCGGATGCTCTGGCCCAACATATACCTTGAGCTTACGGAGCATTTCGCGGCCTAACACATTTTTGGGTAACATACCGCGCACGGCGGATGTAATCGCCCGGTCAGGGTGTGTAGCCATCACCTGACGGAGTGTTTGTTGCTTCAGGCCGCCCATAAAGTGGGAGTGACGATAGTAAATCTTGTCATCCATGCGATTACCGGTAACGGTGATTTTTTCGCAGTTGATGACGATGACATAATCGCCGGTGTCCATATGTGGGCTGAAGATGGTCTTGTGCTTGCCGCGCAGTAACACAGCAATCTTGGTCGCCAAGCGGCCTAACGTCTGGCCTTCGGCGTCCACCACCCACCACTGCCGTTCGATGTCGGCAGGCGTTGGGGTAAACGTTTTTTGCTTCATGTGTGCTTTTCTCCTTGTGGCGGGCGCACTGCTCCGCCAGCAAAATGAACGGTAACGGCCCCGATTTGTCCATCATTACCGGGTATTCTGCCCGATATGATGATTTTGCGAAGCCGGAAACATCAGGCAGTTTGACCTGCCTGTAATTTCTAATATTATGGGTACTGCACAGATGCCAGCACCAAGCCTTGCGGCGGTGCGATGGTCTTCACCTGCGATATATCCGCATCAGCGAAGATACGCGCACAGGCTTCTAAGGCCATCCAACCACGCCCCACATCCGCCATCAAGCCGACCATACGCCGCACCATATGATGCAAAAAGGCCGTCGCTCGCACGGTGTAAACATATTCCGAGCCGAAGGAGTGCGGCGTGTACGCCCATTCTGATACGAACAGGTCGCGCACGGTGTTTTCTCCCTGCGGTGGATGCCCCAAAGCGGCGAAGTCGTGCCGCCCGACGAATAAAGCGGCGGCGGCGTTCATCACATCCATGTTGAGCGGTTCGCGGATGATCCACGCCCGCCGCACCCATAGCGGTTGCCGTTGGGGGGACTGGATGATGGTGTAAATGTACTGACGCGATAGCGCATCGTAACGCGGATGAAACCCCGCTTGTTCCTGCAAATCTTGCAGGGCGACATCTGATGGTAGGACAGCGTTGATGCCCCTTAGCAAATCCGCAACAGGCCGTGTCCAGTCTGCATCAAACGCGATGACCTGCCCTACCGCATGAACGCCGCTATCCGTGCGGCCTGCGGCGATGACGCTCACCGCTTGCGATGTTATGCGCTGGATGGCTTGCTCTACGGTGTTTTGTACCGTCGGCACACCATCACGTTGACGTTGAAAGCCCTGATAAGCCGTGCCGTCATAGGCCAAAGTTGCCCGGAAGCGCGGCATATCAGTTTATTCTTCGTTGCCCACCAGTTCCAGAATGACCATATCGGCATTATCGCCCTTGCGGGGGCCGAGTTTGTAGATGCGGGTGTAACCGCCGTCACGCTCAGTATAACGGGGCGCGATGTCATCAAACACCCGTTGCACCATTACACGGTCATTGTTTAAACGGCTGGCGACAATCCGCCGGGCGTGTACTGCCGCCGCCGGGTTTCCGGTCGCTTCGGCCTTAGCCAATCCGCGCTTGGCGATAGTGATGATGCGTTCCGCGTGGCCGCGTACAAACTTCGCTTTTGGCTCGGTTGTTTTGATGCGCCCATGTTGGAACAACGCAATCATCAGGTTTTTACGCAGGGCTTTACGGTGCCCCGTATCGCGGTTGAGTTTCTTCCCTTTTACGCGATGACGCATGTCATATGCTCCCTTAACACTTTAAAGGGGTGCAGATGGCGTGTTACCAAATTCTGCACCCGGATAGCAGTTGCGGTTAAATTATCTGCGCGGCGAGCGGCTTATTCGTCCTCTTGGGCGAGGTAGCCCTTCTCGCGCAGTTTGTCTACCAGTTCATCCAATGACTTCTCGCCAAAGTTGCGGATTGCCAGCATCGCATCCGGCCCACGATCGAGCATGTCCAGCACGTCGCCCACCGTCACGATTCCCGTCCGCTTGAGCGAGTTAAACACCCGCACGCTCAGGTCAAGCTCTTCAATCATCTTGTCCTTAAAGCGTTGGTGCGGTTGTTCTTTGTCGTCTTCATCATCTTGGTTAGCAGAAGGCACCCAACCATCCGGCAGGCTGGCATCCGGTTGCAGGCCGCTAATGACACTCATATGACGAATCATAATCTGCGCGGCCTGGCTGAGGGCTTCTTCCGGACGCACAGTTCCATCCGTCCAAATTTCAAGGATGAGGCGGTCGTAGTTCGTCCGTTGCCCCACCCGTGCCCCTTCAACCTCGTAATTCACGCGGCGAATCGGGCTAAAGACAGCATCAATCGGCAGTTCACCAATCGGCAAACGGCCGCGTTCTTCTGCCGGGCTATACCCACGTCCCAACATCACGTTAAATTCCATCTCGATGTGAGCGTCATTGTGTTGGTCACGGCTATCAACTTCAACCGTAAACAAGTACAAGTCCGTATTCACAATCTCAACTTCCGACGGATAGTTGATGTCCGCCGCCGTTACCGTACCGTTACCGCGATGATCTAACCGCAGACGCGCTTGCTCTGCCCCGTCGTGTAACTTCAGGCGTAGTTGCTTCACCTGTAGGATAAGCTGTGTCATATCCTCGCGCACGTTGGGAATAGCAGAGAATTCGTGATGAACGTCGGAAACGCGAATACTGGTCACTGCCGCGCCCGGTAGGGACGACAGCAAAATCCGCCGTAGCGCGTTTCCCAGCGTCAGGCCGTAACCGCTTTCTAGCGGATGAATCACGAAGCGCCCATAATTACGTGTAATGGCGTCGCTTTCCACCCGATGGGGTAAAACCATCTGATTAGTGACCAATTTCAAGCTCCTCTTTGCTCAATCGCCTATGCACGATAACTAAACGCGGCGCTTTTTAGGCGGGCGTACACCGTTGTGCGGGATGGGCGTCACGTCGCTGATGGAACGTACCTTCAGCCCACTAGCTTGAATGGCGCGGATAGCGTTTTCACGACCCGGCCCCGGCCCTTTAACAAATACATCTACTTCCTTCATGCCGTGCGTTTGCGCGGTTTCTGCGGCGGTTTGGGCGGCGATACGGGCGGCATAGGGGGTGCTTTTGCGGCTCCCCTTAAACCCACTTGTACCGGCGCTAGACCAAGACACCACATTGCCGGATTGGTCGGTCATGGAGACAATGGTATTGTTAAAGGTGGCGTAAATGTGCGCCTGCCCGTAAGGGATATTCTTTACGACTTTCTTGGCGGCACGGCGTCCGCCTTTTCTCACTTTTGCCATGCAATCACTCCGCTTTACGTCAATACGCGCCCTGCCAACAAATTATGCAGGGCGCCACTTGCCAAATGCGATAAAGTTCGACCTCTGACCGGCACAAGCTAAGCCCAAGAGCCAGCTTGTGGGGTTATTTCTTACCTGCACCACGCCGACGACCACGACCCGGCACCGTCTTCTTGGGGCCTCGTTTAGTCCGTGCGTTTGTACGTGTCCGTTGGCCGCGCACCGGTAAACTGCGGCGGTGGCGCAACCCCCGATAAGTGCCAATATCAACCAAACGCTTGATGTTGCCTTGAATCAGACGACGCAAGTCACCTTCTGTTGTGATAGGCGCGATGGCCTCACGCAACGTTTGCATTTGGTCTTCGGTCAAATCCTGCACACGGATGCTCTCGTCGATTCCGGTTTGGGCCAGCACTTTTTCACTGGTTGTGCGCCCTATGCCATAAATGTACGTCAGCGCGATAACAACGCGCTTATTCCGTGGCAGGTCTACACCTTCGATACGTGCCATGCGATAATTCTCCTACGTATTAACCCTGCCGCTGTTTGTGTTTCGGGTTCGTGCAAATAATCATCACTCGACCATGACGTTTAATTACACGGCACTTGGGACAGCGGCGCTTGATGGATGTTGAAACTTTCATATCTGAACGCCCTCTGGTCTATTTGTTACACGGAACGATTATCATATCATACTGTGATTTTGATGTCTACAACCGATTTATTTAAAGTAAGGCGTGCAAAGTAACAAGTAAAGAGCAGATGTGGGTTACTTTTTACTGGTTACTCTGCACTCGTCGCTTTGTACTTCGGATTTATGGCAACGTCAGGATAACGGGGTCGCCCGCCGTAACCGCGATACTATGCTCCCAGTGAGCAGAAAGCGATTTATCCCGCGTGACAACCGTCCATTGATCATCAAGCTCAATCAAATCGTTACGGCCAGCAATCACCATTGGCTCAATCGCCAATGTCATGCCGGGCTGTAGCACTGCATCCGTCTGGCGTTGCTGGTGGTTAGGCCGACGCGGCCACCAGTTAGGCACGGCGGGCGGCTCGTGCATCTTGCGGCCAACCCCATGCCCGGTATATTCCAGCGCCACACTGTAGCCATGCTTGGCGGCGTAGGCTTGGGTCGCCCGGGCGATGTCACTCACCCGATTGCCCTGCCGTGCCTGTTCAATCGCGGCGAACAATGTCTCCCGCGTGACATCAATCAACCGTTGCACCGCCGGTTTAACTTCGCCCACCGGCCATGTCTGCGCCGCATCCCCCACAAAGCCCTGATAGTAACAGCCGACATCCAGACTGATGATGTCGCCTTCGTTCAAAATGCGCGTTTTACTCGGTATCCCATGCACGACTTCACTATTGATGCTGGCCGTGATGGTCGCCGGGAAGTTCGGCGCTTTTTGTTTAGGGTAGTTTAAGAATGCCGGAATCGCGTCATGGTCACGCAGAACTGCCTCCGCGATTTGGTCTAGCTCCCACGTACTCACGCCCGGACGGATTGCCTGCCGCATCTGCTCATGGGCTTGAGCAACAATGCGGCCTGCTTCTCGCATGATAGCGATTTCATCCGGCGTCTTGACGGGTATCTTTTCCACCGTTAAGCACCCACAACGCGGTCTATCGCGTCCTTGATGGCTATACTTACCGTGTTAATCGGCTGTTCGGCATTAATACTGACCAGTAAGCCTTTTTCGCGGTAGTATTGTACAAGTGGCTCAGTCTCCGCACGAAACAAATCAATGCGCTTGATGACGCTTACCGCTTCATCATCGGAACGACGAATGAGCTTTTCGCCCGTGCGGGTATCGGTTACTTCCAGGCGTGGCGGATACTCCCCACCAGGATGATCAACCGTTTCCCACGTCAGGCCGTCATTGTGCGAATAGATGTTGTAGGTTTCCCCTGTTGCGGATGACTTCACGCGGCCAAATGCCCGTTTAAAGGCTTCGTAAGCGTCTAGCTCTAACAACAGCACAACCCCCAACTTTTCCCCACGCCCGTTGAGATAGGCTTCGAGCCATTCTGCCTGGGCGATATTGCGCGGGTAGCCATCTAAGATGGCGCCGTTCTGCGCGTCAGGTTGCTCCAGACGGTCTTGCAATACTTCATTGGTGATGTCATCCGGAATGAGCAACCCTTGATTCATCAGGTCTTGTACTCGTTTGGCGAGTTCATCCTGCCGGGTCTTCATTGCACGGAATAAATCACCTGTCGAAACCTGCGGGATGCTGTACTCAGCTTGAAGGTAGGCGGCTTGTGTGCCTTTGCCAGCACCTTGCACACCCATAATGATGACATACAGACCCATAACATTACTCCTAACAGAATAAACATGCGGAGCATACGCTTTTTTGCCGCGCATCCCCCGCACCAGTTATTAAACGCTTAGCGCATAAAGCCTTCGTAGTTACGCATGACCAATTGGGCTTCAAGCTGACGCATGAAGTCAATCACCACACCCACCACGATGATAAGACCCGCGCCCGTTAAAACAGTCGCCGCGTTGAGCGTACTGGATACAGCCTCACCCGGAAAGATGATACCGTTTATCCAATCCACAATACCCGGTACAACCGCGATGATACCCAGGAAGACCGCACCCACCAGCGTAATACGGCGTGTCACACGGATGATGTAATCCTGTGTGCGCTTGCCCGGACGAATGCCCGGAATAAACCCGCCTTGCCGTTGGAGCGAATCCGCCAGGTTCTGGTTACCAATCATCACTTCGGAGTAGAAGAAGGTAAACGCCACCGTCAGGATAAAAAACGTTAACCAGTAGGTTAACCCCTGTTGATTACCGAACGATTCGGTCACACTTCGCCGGAACGGGCCGTCCGGGAAGAAGGCGACAAATACCGCCGGGAAAGTGACCACAGCCTGCGAGAAGATAAGCGGGATCATACCCACCGGGTTCACCCGTAGCGGGATGTGTGTGCTGGTGCCGCCGTATTGCTTGCGACCACGCACACGCTTACCGTACTGCACCGGGATGCGCCGCACGCCTTCTTGAATGTAGATAATCGTCACAATGCTGACCAGTGTGATGACCACAAACAGGATAACGTCATAAACTGGGCGCAAGGACGATGTCACAAGGTTGACCAGGTTGTTGGGTGCTTCCGCGACGATACCCGCGAAAATGATGATCGAGATACCGTTGCCGATGCCCTGCTCGGTGATAAGCTCACCCAGCCACACCGCAAACATCGTGCCTGCCGTCATCGTCACCAACACGCTGACTGTCAGCAAAATATCAGAGCCGAAGTTTGGAATAATCTCTAAGTTTGCTCCGGTGGGGTCATTGGTCAACAGCAGTGCGTTGAATATCTGGATTTGACCAAACGCCTGCAAAACCGCCATCGGGATAGTCAGGTAGTAAGTGTAACGCTGAATCTTCTCCTGGCCGCCCGGTTCACGCTGGATTTGCTGTAGGCGTGGGATGATGGGTACGAGCAACTGGAAGATAATGGAGGCGGTAATGTAAGGATAAACGCCATTCGCAAGGATGCTGAAGTTCGCCACCGCCCCACCAGAGAGCAGGTTCAGCACATTAACAAGGTTGCCACCTGCCGCCGTAGGGTCTAGCAATGTTTCCAGCGCCTGACGGTTAACACCGACGACGGGAACATGCGCGGCAAACTGGTAAATCACCAGAATAAGGCCGGTAATCAGCAGTTTGTTCCGCAAATCCGGCAAGCGGAACGCATTCCTTAAAGCCTGAATCATGGGATATTTCCTCTATATGTTACTGCAAGGCATAGGCCGGAGGTGACACACCTACCGGCCTCATCATGGTTGTGCCTTAGCCTTCATTTTGCAATTTGGCTAAGTCTTCTTTCCGTAGCTTCTTGACAGTCGCACGGGCGCCGGTCACGACAAGTGCGATCACATCGGTTGTGCCGCCCGCTTTGGTGATGGCTTCCTGCGCGTTTTTGGTAAAGCGGTGGGCGCTGACGTTGAGCTTTTTGGTCAGTTCGCCACGCCCCAGGATAACCACCGGCTTATCCGCATCGCGGATGAGGTTGACGGCTTTTAAGGCCTCCGGTGTTACTTCCGCACCCGCTTCAAAGCGTTCTTCTAAATACTCGAGGTTAACCTCTTGGTATTCAATGCGGAAGATGTTGGTAAAACCGCGCTTAAAAGGCAGACGCCGCACCAGAGGAAGCTGACCACCTTCAAAGTACGGGCCTTTGCCACCACCAGAGCGCGCCCCTTGTCCTTTGGTACCACGCCCGGCGGTTTTACCCTTACCAGCAGAGATACCACGACCAGCACGGGTGCGCTTTTTCTTCGACCCGGGATCGGGCTTAAGGTCATGTAATTTCATGGTGTTTTCCCTATTCGTCCACTTCCTCAACTTGCAGGAGGTGAATAACTTTGTTCACCATCCCGCGAATTTGAGGTGTTTCTTTATGCACGCGGCTGGCGTTCATCTTATTCAAGCCGAGTGCTTTTACGGTGCGGCGTTGGTCTTGGGTATAACCAATGGGGCTTTTGACCAACGTCACGCGGATTGTGCGTTCTGCATTACTCATCATTGGCCTCCTGCGCGGGTGTTTCCACCTCTAGCTTCAGGCCGTCCCGCTTCTTCTGGCGTTGCCAGAAAGGCATTACTTCTTCTACGGGCTTGCCACGCATCGCGGCGATTTCCTGCGGGCTACGCAGTTGTTCCAGCGCCTTAAGGGTTGCCATCGTCACGTTAAGCAAGTTCGGGCTACCTTGTGACTTGGTGAGGATGTCGCTAATGCCGACAGCCTCTAGCACAGCACGCACACCACCACCCGCGATAACACCCGTACCGGGCGCGGCAGGCTTCAGGAAGACCTTCGCGCCGCCGTAGCGGGCGGTTACTTCAAACGGGATGGTCGAGCCGGAAAGCGCAACGTTAATCATGTTGCGGCGGGCGCGTTCTGCGGCTTTACGGATGCTATCCGGCACAGCGCGGGCTTTGCCTACGCCAATGCCGATTTGCCCCTTGTTGTCGCCGACGATGATGACCGTGCGGAAGGCGAAACGCCGACCGCCTTTAATCACCTTCGCCACGCGCTTAATGTCTACTACGCGCTCGTCAAATTCTTCGCGTTCTTCTTCACGCCGGTCACGACGTTCTCTGCGGTTATCTGCCATTTGTCATATTACCCCTTAGAACTCCAGACCAGCTTCGCGGGCGCCTTCGGCTAAGGCGGCCACACGACCGTGATACCGATACCCGCCACGGTCAAACACGACGGTCTTCACGCCGGCTTTCACCGCACGCTCCCCCGCCACTTTGCCGACAATACGCGCCGCATCTACTTTAGACTTGCCCTGCACCATCCCCGCCACTTCACGGTCAATGGTCGAAGCAGAGGCCAGCGTCTTGCCCGCGATGTCGTCAATCACCTGTACGAAGATGTTATCCAGACTGCGGAAGACGCTTAAACGGGGGCGTTCTACCGTCCCGCTTACACGGCCTCTGACGCGCGTTTGGCGGCGTTTGCGGGCAGTTGTTTTAATAGAACCTTTAATATCACCCATGTTGCAAACACCCTCTTACTTAGATTTAGCGGCCTTACCAGCCTTGCGGCGGATGACCTCATCATTATAACGAATGCCCTTGCCCTTATAAGGCTCCGGCGGACGCCAACCGCGAATGTTAGCGGCGATTTGGCCGACGACCTGCTTGTCGATACCATCGACATGAATCATGCGGCCACGACTTTCTTTAGGCACTTCAAACGTCGTGTTATCGTCCGGCGGCGGCACGACAACCTCATGGGAGAAGCCGAGCTTCATCACAAGGTCTTTGCCACGCACATCTGCCTGATAACCGACACCTTCAATTTCCAACGTGCGACGGAAGCCTTCGCTGACGCCTGTCACCATATTGGCGATGAGCGCCCGTGTTAGGCCGTGTAGCGCACGGTGGCGACGTTCGTCCGAAGGCCGGATGACGTTTACCTGACCATCAGCCATTTCTACGCTGATTTCCGGGTGAACGGTGTGGGATAGTTGACCTTTGGGGCCTTTGACTATCACATCCTGGCCGTCGATTTTAATTTCCACCTTAGCCGGGATTGTTACCGGCTTTTTACCAATACGGGACATGCTAACACCTTCTCCCTAAACTACCACACGTAGCACAGCACTTCGCCGCCTACGCGCTCGCGCCGTGCCTGCTGGGCCGTCATCACACCTTTCGGCGTTGTGAGGATGGCAATGCCCGCGCCACTTAGCACCCGGGGTAAATCTGTACGGCCACGATACACGCGCCGCCCGGGTTTGCTGATGCGCTGAATGTTGGTGATGACCGGACGACGTGTCCGGCGCTCGCCGAAGTACTTCAGCGTAATGTGGATTAACGCAAAGGGCTGTTCTTCCCCGACGGTATAGCTCTCAATGTACCCTTCTTCTTTTAAAATACGGGCGATTTCCGCCTTCATTTTAGAATAAGGCACATCAACCGTTTGATGCTTTGCCATCAGCGCGTTACGCACGCGCGTTAGCATATCTGCAATCGGATCGCTTGTCATGCTCACTCCCTACCAGCTTGATTTCACCACGCCGGGGATTTCACCCTTCAGCGCCATCTCACGGAAGCAAATGCGGCACAAGCCAAACCGGCGAATATATCCGCGTGGACGCCCGCATTTCATACAACGGTTGCGTACACGCACATCGTATTTACGACGTTCTTCGCGGTACTGCATCGCTTTTTTTGCCATCGCTCGCTCCCTAATTATCTTGGAAAGGCATACCGAGCAGTTTTAGCAGGGCACGGCCTTCTTCATCGGTATTGGCTGTTGTGACGATGGTTATTTCCATGCCACGAATCTTGTCAATCTTGTCAAAGTCGATCTCCGGGAAGACCAATTGTTCACGCAAGCCAACCGTATAGTTGCCCCGCCCGTCCAGCTTGGCAGGGATGCCGCGAAAGTCGCGGATACGCGGGAGTGCGATGTTGATGAGGCGGTCTAGCAAAGCCCACATCTTTTCGCCCCGTAGCGTTACCTTCGCGCCAATGGCGCGGCCTTCGCGTAGTTTAAACGTCGCAATGCTCTTGCGGGCTTTCGTCACAATCGGTTGTTGCCCGGTGATGATGCGGAGGTCTTCCACCGCGCCATCTAACGACTTGGGGTTGTCAATCGCCTCGCCCACGCCGATGTTGACCACGACTTTACTGATGCCGGGTACTTGCATCGGGTTGGCGTAGCTAAAGCGTTCCACCAGTGCCGGTACAACTTCTTCCCGGTAGCGATTTTGTAGAATTGGTGTTGCCATGTTCTTTCGCTCCGGTCACTTAATCCAGTATCGCGCCGCTTTTTTTAGCGTAACGTACTTTACGGCCATTTTCGATCTTGAAACCGACACGGGTCGGTTGCTTGGTCTTGGGGTCGAGCACCATCACATTCGAGATGTGCAACGGCGCGTCAAACTTCACAATCTGCGCCGGGATTTGCTGGTTGCCCACCTGGCGGGCTTTGCGATGGCGCACATGGGCATTCGCCCCCTTCACCACCACCCGGTTTTCGCGTGTGAGAACTTCTACTACTTCACCCTGAAGCCCGATGTCCTTACCCGCGATAACAACGACGGTATCACCTTTTTTAATTCTTTGCATCGTTATGCGCTCCTACAGCGTTTCCGGCGCAAGCGACACGATTTTCATGAAGCCTTTATCGCGCAATTCACGCGCGACGGGGCCAAATACACGTGTGCCACGCGGGTTGGTCAGGTCATCGTTCAGAATGACGGCGGCGTTATCATCAAACCTGATGTACGACCCGTCATCACGGCGATATTCCTTCGCCGTGCGGACGATAACTGCCCGGACGATTTGGCTTTTCTTGATATTGCCTTGTGTGGATGCGGATTTAACCGTCGCCACGACAATATCCCCGATGCGGCCATATTTACGACGGCTACCACCCAACACACGGATGACCAGTAGCTCCTGTGCGCCGCTATTATCGGCTACCTTAAGGCGGGATTCTGTTTGAATCATGGTTACGCCTCCTCAGTTTCAGTCTCGGCATCGGTCAGCGCGGCATCTACCGGGCCAAGCACGATGTCGGGGGTCTGTAGCACAGTTTCCACCACCCAGCGTTTGTTTTTGCTCAGTGGCTTGCTTTCCACGACGCGCACAAGAGCGCCCATCGGGATTTCGTTGCTTTCATCATGTGCCATGACCTTACGAGTGGTCGTGACAACCTTCTTATATAAGCGGTGCATCTTGCGGCTTTCTATAGCCACGACGACCGTCTTATCCATCTTATTGCTGACAACACGGCCCTGTAGCCGACGGCGATTGTTAGCCATTGTTACCTTCTCCCGTCATCTGGGCGGCCAGTTCGCGCTCGCGCCTTACGGTTAGCAGGCGGGCGAGGTCGCGTTTGGCATACTTGAACTGGTTGGTATCCTCAAGTTGGCCGGATGCCTGTTGGAAGCGCAGGTTAAATAGCTCAATGCGCTTGTCTTCGATGCTATTCAGCAATGCTTCGTCGTCCATCTCGCGGAGTTCGCGCAGGTCTAAAGCGGGCATTAGCTCACCTCCTGACCAGAAATCGGGTCAATCCGCTTAACGAACTTGGTCTTGCAAGGCAGTTTGTTACCAGCCAGGCGCAGGGCTTCGCGGGCGATCGATTCGTCCACACCACCCATCTCGAAGAGTACACGACCTGGGCGGATAACAGCCACCCAATATTCCACAGACCCCTTACCTTTACCCATACGGGTTTCGGCGGCTTTTTGTGAAATCGGCTTATCCGGGAAGACCCGGATCCAAATTTTACCCCGACGGCGAATGTAACGAACCATCGCCCGCCGTGCCGCTTCAATCTGGCGGCTGGTTAACCACACAGGCTCGGTGGCTTGCAGGCCGTAGTCACCAAACGCGACGGTAACGCCACGGGTGGCTTTGCCCTTCATGCGGCCACGAAACTGTTTGCGGTATTTTGTACGTTTTGGCATCAACATAGCGGTTTACTCCTCAGCTTTCCCAAGCCTATTGGCTTACGAAAGCGTCCTTTGTCTCACCGATGCGCTTGCTGTACACCTCGTCGAGGTTCAGCACATCGCCCTTATAAATCCATACTTTGATGCCAATGCGTCCGAAGGTCGTCAGCGCTTCCGCCGTGCCATAGTCAATATTGGCGCGGATGGTATTACGCGGGATGCGGCCTTCGCTCTGCCACTCACGGCGTGCCATGTCCGCACCACCCAGGCGTCCGCTCACATTAATGCGGATGCCCTGTGCGCCTTGGCGCATGGCTTGGCCGATGGCGCGTTTGATGGCGCGGCTGTGGCCGATACGACGCTCTAGCTGGCTGGCGATATTCTCCGCGACCAGTGTTGCATCAAGGTCTGGTTTTTCAATCTCGGTCACTTCAATCTTGACCTTCTTTTCCGTCCGGCGTTCGAGTACGGTCTTCATCTTCTTGACCGCCTCGCCCTTACGCCCGATGACGATGCCCGGACGGGCTGTGTGGATATTGACCAACACCTGGTTAGGGTAACGCTCAATTTCGATGCGTGACACCCCAGCGCGGCCTGTCTCCTGCTTGATATACTGCCGGATAGCACGGTCTTCGTGGAGCAAATCGACGTAGCGCGTGCCCTCTGCATACCACCGTGCGTCCCATTCCCGGTTGATGTTCAACCGGAAGCCAATTGGATTAACCTTGCGTCCCATTAGCTATCCTCTCGCTGTGCCAAAACGACGGTGATGTGTGAAGTCCGGCGGACACGGGGTTTGTACCGCCCGCGTGCGCCCGCTTTAAAGCGCCGTAGGCGCGGCCCTTCATCGGCATAAATTTGCTCGATGAACAGTTCATTCGGGTTCGCCTCGTTGTTCTCTTCGGCATTCGCCATCGCAGAGGCGAGCGTCTTACGGATGATTTCGGCCCCTTTATGCGGCAGGAACTTCAACAGCGTTTTTGCCTGTTGTGCATCCATGCCCCGCACTTCGTCGCACACAAGGCGCAACTTTTGGGGCGAAATCATCACATGCTTGTTTACTGCACGTACTTTCATGATGCTTCGCCTCTAACTAGCGTTTCTTTTTCTTCTCGACCAAGTGCCCGCGATAGGTGCGTGTGGGCGCGAATTCGCCTAGTTTGTACCCAATCATGTTTTCAGTGATGTAAATGGGCACATGGCGGCGTCCATCGTGGACGGCGATTGTATGACCGACCATCTGCGGGAAGACCGTGCTCGCCCGACTCCAGGTGCGGATGACCACTTTCTTACTGTCGTTGTTCAGTCGGTCAATTTTTTTCATCAGCTTGGGGTCTACAAATGGCCCCTTTTTTAATGAGCGCGACATAACCTAAACTCCTCTATCTCCGTTTACCACGACGACGAACGATAAACGGCTGTGTGCGCTTATTGGAACGTGTACGCTTACCCAACGCCGGTTTACCCCATGGGGTCTTCGGCGCGGCCATACCGATACCGGAGCGACCTTCACCACCACCGTGCGGATGGCTGTTCGGATCCATCGCAATACCGCGTGTGGTCGGGCGCCAGCCCATCCAACGACGACGGCCTGCTTTACCCAGCTTCACGTTGCCGTGATCGGTGTTCCCTACCTGGCCGATTGTTGCCATGCAACGCTCGTGAACCAGGCGAACTTCGCCACTTGGCAGGCGGATTTGGGCATATGTGCCTTCCTTCGCCAGCAATTGTGCGCTGGTTCCTGCCGCACGGGCCAGTTGCCCACCCTTGCCCGGTTGTAGCTCGATGTTGTGAATCTGTGTACCAACCGGAATATCTTTGATTGCCAGTGCATTACCCGGGCGCAGGTTGGCTTGTTCGCCGTTGCCGATGGTATCGCCAACATTGAGGCCAAGCGGCGCGATGATGTAACGCTTCTCGCCATCCTCGAATTGAATAAGTGCGATGCGTGCGGAACGATTCGGGTCGTATTCCACGGCGACGACTTGTGCGCGGCTATCGAACTTATTGCGCTTAAAGTCAATCACACGATACCGGCGCTTGTGACCACCGCCACGATGCCGCACAGTTATCCGACCTGTATTGTTACGCCCGCCCTTTTTGCGGAGCGGCTCCGTGAGGGAGCGTTCCGGCTTGGACTTGGTAATTTCTTCAAATGAGTGGCCCGTCATATCCCGGCGGCCTGCCGAGGTGGGCTTGTAAACTTTTACCGCCATTAGCAAGTCACCTTATACGTCAAAAAGTTCGATTGTCTGGCCGGGCAATAAGGTCACGATGGCTTTCTTCCATGCTTTGGTGCGCATGTACCACTTACGACCCCGGCGCCCGCGCTTGGGCGGCACAATGAGTGTATTCACCTTGTCGACTTTCACATCAAAGATGAGTTCCACCGCCTCGCGGATTTGAATTTTGTTGGCGGTTTTCGCCACTTCAAACACGTACTTCCCTGCGTCTTCCGTCAACGCGCTGGATTTCTCCGTCACGATAGGACGGCGGATGACTTCGTAAACGTGTAACCCCGCCATAATTATTCCTCCGTTCCCCAGATGCTTTGGATGGTGTCCAGGGCATCTAACGGCACGATGACTTTGTCGTACTGCAACAGGTCACGGACGTTGAGGTAATTAGCACGCAGGTATTTGGCGTTATCCAAATTGCGGATGCCGCGCTCTACGTTGTCGTTACGCTCCGCCAACAAGACCAATGCGCTGTTTTGCCCTACTAAATTTGCGAGGGTCTGGCGCATATCTTTGGTCTTGGGGCTGTCAACGCTTATCGCGTCCACAAAGACCAGTTGCTCGTCCCGCGCCAACGCGCTTAATGTACACCGGATGGCCTTACGGCGCATTTGCTTGGGCATATCTTTGGTATACTTACGCGGGCGTGGGCCGTGGGCCACACCACCGCCGACAAAAATCGGCGCACTTTTAGCACCATGACGTGCGCGGCCAGTACCCTTTTGGCGGTACCACTTCGCACCCGTCATACGGACTTCCGAACGGGTTTTTGTCTTGTGCGTACCCAGACGCGCATTCGCCATCTGTCGCACATAAGCCTGATGCATCAACCCGACGTTTACATCGACTTCAAAAATATCGGCTGGCAGGTCAATATTCTTGACCGTTTTACCGTTGATATCCACCACTGTTGCTTGCATGATGTTCTCTACTCCGTCCTACTAGCGGTGTGCCGGTTTAATCATCACCAGGCCATTTTTGGCACCGGGGATGGATCCACGAACGGCTAGCAGGTTGCGTTCTGCGTCAACGATGACCACTTCCAGATTTTTGATGGTCACACGTTCGTTACCCATGCGCCCCGCCATCTTCTTGCCGGGTAGCGTGCGCCCGGGTGTGGCGCACATCCCGACAGAACCGGGTGCGCGTTCACGGTCAGACTGGCCGTGTGTCTTGGGCTGACGGCGGAAGTTGTGGCGCTTGATCGTACCAGCAAAACCGCGCCCTTTGCTCGTGCCGATGATGTCAACACGTTCACCTTTTTCAAACACATCCACCTTAACTTCCGTGCCTTCTTCCACGTCCAGGTCGTTATCCCGCAGGCGGAATTCCCGCAGGTAACGCAGGGCGGGCAGGTTGTTACGGCGCAGGTGGCCTAATTCGCCTTGTGTCAGGCGTTTGGGGTTGGCTTCTTCAAACCCCAGTTGCACAGCGACATACCCATCACGGTCTGCCGAGCGTACATGCGTTACGAAGCACGGCCCTGCCTGGATGACGGTCACCGGGATAACGTTGCCGGATTCGTCGAAGACTTGGGTCATGCCAACTTTTTTACCGATAATGCCCTTCATAATTCCTTTTGCCTCCAGCCGGACTCTAGCGGGGGTTAACGCCCCTTGTCCTGGCCTCTTTATGTAGCGCAGTGGCACGTAATTTTACGCGCTTACGCCCGCGTACCTATATCTTGATTTCGATGTCCACGCCAGCCGGTAAATTGAGTCGCATCAGCGTATCAATCGTCTTGCTGTCGGGGTCTAGCACGTCGATTAGTCGCTTGTGTGTGCGAATCTCGAAGTGCTCCTGTGAGTTCTTGTCGATAAACGGCGAACGCATCACCGTAAATCGCTCTATTCGTGTGGGCAACGGCACCGGCCCCACCACCCTTGCACCGGTACGCTCTGCGGTTTCCACAATGCGTTGGGCAGATTGGTCAAGAACGCGATGGTCATAAGCCTTTAACCGGATGCGGATTTTGTTCTTGGTTACCATAGTATCCTCATGCATTCGCGTCCATCAGGGTAAAATATGCCGGGAGGTTTAGTCCCGGCATAGGTTTATTTTTAGCAGACGCAAATCGCTTAACTGCGTACTAAAGAATCTCGGTGATGATGCCTGCGCCGACAGTCAGACCACCCTCACGGATGGCGAACTTGGAGCCTTTTTCCAGAGCAACAGGTGTGATTAATTCCACTTGGAGGTTCACATTGTCGCCGGGCATAACCATTTCCACGCCGTCTGGCAGGGTGATGGTACCGGTCACGTCCATGGTGCGGACGTAGAACTGCGGGCGGTAGCCAGTGAGGAACGGCTTGTGACGGCCACCCTCATCACGCTTAAGCACGTAGACTTCGCACATGAACTTTTGGTGGCCAACGATAGAACCGGGCTTGGCAAGCACCATGCCGCGCTCCACGTCATCACGGGTCACACCGCGTAACAGGATACCGGCGTTGTCGCCAGCTTCAGCGCGGTCAAGTTCCTTGTGGAACATTTCGATACCAGTGACGATGGTCTTCATGGTTTCTTCGCGCAGACCGATGATTTCAATTTCTTCACCTTTGGTCAGCACGCCACGCTCCACACGCCCGGTCACCACCGTACCACGACCCTTGATGGAGAACACGTCTTCCACCGGCATCAGGAACGGTTTTTCGGTTTCGCGGGTGGGGGTGGGGATCCACTCGTCCACTTTGTCCATCAATTGCAGGATGGGGGCGTACTCCGGCGCGTTGATGTCTTCGCTGGAGCTTTCCGTAGCGGCCAACGCGGAACCACGAACAATCGGGGTTTCCGGGTCGAATTCGTAGCTTTCCAGCAATTCAGAAAGTTCCATCTCGACCAGTTCCAACAGTTCTTCGTCGTCCATCTGGTCAACCTTATTCAGGAAGACCACCATCGCCGGAACTTCCACCTGACGGGCGAGCAGTACGTGCTCACGGGTCTGGGGCATCGGGCCATCGGGGGCGCTCACAACGAGGATTGCGCCGTCCATCTGTGCGGCACCGGTGATCATATTTTTGATATAGTCACGGTGACCAGGGCAGTCTACGTGGGCGTAGTGACGATTTTCGGTTTCGTACTCAACGTGACGAATGTTAATCGTGATACCACGCGCACGTTCTTCCGGCGCATTGTCGATGTCTTCATAGTTTTGACGCTCAGCCGCACCCCGCATGGACAGCACTTTCGTGATGGCCGCAGTCAAGGTGGTTTTACCATGGTCAACGTGACCAATGGTGCCGATATTTACGTGGGGTTTTGAACGGTCAAATTTACCCTTAGCCATGTTTGTTGTATCCTTTTGAACTCTTTACTAACTCATTCATTCATGGATAAATGATTTATACAGCGCGTTAAAGCAAGGGGCTACATCGCCCCTTTAATGACCTCATCGGCAATGCTTTGCGGCGCAATAGTATACTCTGCGAACTCCATCGTGAAGTTGCCACGACCCTGTGTGAGGTTACGCAAATTGGTTGCGTAGCCGAACATCTCGCCTAACGGTACACGGGCGGTAATCGTGCTGGTGCCCGGGCCACGCGGCTCCATACCCTGGATAATGCCCCGACGGGAGGACAAATCGCCCACGACCGCGCCGGTATAATCATCCGGGACAACCACTTCAACCTTCATTGTCGGCTCCATGATGGCCGGGCCTGCTTGACGCACGCCGTCTTTGGCACACATTGAACCAGCGACCTTGAAGGACATTTCACTCGAGTCCACATCGTGGGCGCTACCATCGACCAAACGCGCCTTGACGCCTACCACCGGATACCCGGCGATAACACCCGCTTGGATAGCTTCGCGGATGCCGTTTTCAGTCGGACGGATGAACTCACGCGGGACAGCACCACCCTTAACGTCATCCACAAACAGGAAGTTTGTGTTGCCGTCTTTATTAGCGGTCTTGGCGGCGATACGATCATCATCGTTCATCGGCTCGAATTCCACCACCACACGCGCATATTGACCAGAGCCACCTGTTTGCCGCTTGAAGGTCGTATCGATACGGGTGTGACGTGTAATCGTCTCACGGTAGGCCACACGCGGACGGCCAACCGTCGCTTGCACGCCATATTCACGCATCATACGGTCAACCAGCACTTCAAGGTGAAGCTCGCCCATGCCCTTAATCTTGGTCTGGCCGAGTTGGTCGTCAACCTCAACCTTAAAGGTCGGGTCTTCCTGGGCCAACTTACGCAGTGCCAAGCCCATCTTGTCCTGGTCGGCCTTGCTGTTCGGCTCTACCGCGACTTCGATCACCGGGTCGGGGAAGTTGATGGTCTCTAACAGGATTGGGTTATCCAGCGAACTTAAGGTATCGCCAGTGGTGCTCTCTTTTAAGCCGATAACGGCGGCAATATCGCCTGCGGTGATTTCCTCGACATCTTCACGGCGGTCAGCAAACATGCGGACGATACGTCCGATGCGCTCGCGCACGCCTTTGGTGCTGTTCTGCACGGTCGAGCCACTCTTCAGCACGCCGCTATACACACGCACAAAGGACAGCGTGCCGTATTTATCGGAAATCAGCTTGAAGACCAGCGCGGAAAGCGGTTCGTCATTATTGGCGGAACGCTCTATTTCTTCTTCTGTGCGCGGGTCGGTGCCCTTCACTGGCGGAATGTCTAACGGTGACGGGAGCAGATCCACCACGCGGTCAAGCATGATTTGAACGCCCTTGTTCTTCAGCGCAGACCCACACAGTACCGGCTGTACACGGCCAGCAATCGTCGCGGAACGCAACGCGGCCAGCAGTTCTTCATCGCTGATTTCTTCCTCCATCAGATATTTCTCTGTGAGGAATTCATCATTCTCGACGATTTGCTCTACCATCATCATGCGCTCGGTCTCAGCCGCTTCGCGGATGTTTTCCGGCACAGGATGACGCTCGATGGATGACCCTAAGTCATCGCCGTAGGTCACCAGTTCCATCGTGAATAGGTCGATGATGCCAGCGAAGTCGTCGCCTTCACCATACGGGATCTGAATTTTAATCGGCTTACCCGCCACACGCTCGATAATCATATCGACTGTGCGTTGGAAGTTAGCCCCTGTGCGATCCATCTTGTTAACAAAGCAGATGCGCGGGACTTTGTAATCGTCCGCCTGACGCCACACAGTTTCGGATTGCGGCTCTACACCAGCGACACCGTCAAAAACAACCACGCCGCCGTCCAACACGCGCAAACTCCGTTGGACTTCTGCGGTGAAGTCCACGTGGCCGGGCGTATCAATCAGGTTGATTTGATACCCGTTCCAGGAGCAACTGACCGCCGCAGACGTGATGGTGATACCCCGTTCGCGTTCCTGCTCCATATAGTCGGTTGTTGCGGCGCCATCGTGTACTTCGCCGATGCGATGCACCATGCCGGTATAATAAAGCACACGCTCAGTCGTCGTGGTCTTGCCTGCGTCGATGTGTGCGATAATGCCGATGTTACGCACCTTGTGGAGATCGAGTTTTTCTTTTGCCATATCGTTTCTTTACCGCTTTATCTCTCTCTTTGGTCGGTAGGTTACCCGGCTTACACCGGGTTGCAGGCTTTAGCGGAAGTGCGCGAAGGCGCGGTTAGCTTCCGCCATACGATGCGTGTCGTCCTTCTTCTTGACCGAAGCGCCCTGTCCTTCGGCGGCATCCATTAGCTCACTGGCGAGCTTCTGTGCCATACCGCGCCCGGTGCGTGACCGGGAGTGCGCCAAAATCCAGCGCATAGCCAGCGATGTAGCGCGTGCTGGCGGGACTTCAATCGGCACTTGGTAGGTGGAACCACCCACGCGGCGCGGCTTGACTTCTACCGTCGGCGTTACATTACGGATGGCTGTCTCGAACACTTCTACCGGGTCAATCTTTTTGCGTTCTTCAATAATGTCGAACGCGCCGTACATAATGCGGAGCGCAGTGCTCCGTTTACCGCCACGCATCATCCGGTTAACAAACATCGTCACATGGATGTTGTTGTGCTTGTTATCCGGTTGAACCGGGCGCTTGGATGGGGTTCTTCTTCTCGGCATTGTCTAGTACCCTTACTTCTTGGCTTGCTTGGGCCGTTTGGCGCCATACTTACTACGACCTTGCTCACGGTTTTTTACACCGTCAGAGTCTAGCGTGCCGCGCACGATGTGGTAGCGCACACCCGGTAAGTCCTTCACACGACCGCCACGAACCAGCACGACGCTGTGTTCTTGCAGGGTGTGACCTTCGCCCGGGATGTAGGCTGTAACTTCGATACCGTTGGTCAGGCGCACACGAGCAACCTTCCGCAAAGCCGAATTTGGCTTCTTGGGGGTCATGGTTCTTACTTGTGTACATACACCGCGTTTTTGCGGTGCGCCCTTACGGCGACGGGTACGCTTTTGGGAAAAAGCGTTTAGGGTGTACTGAAGCGCGGGGGCTTTGGTCTTCTTGGATTTAGTCTTGCGCCCCTTGCGCACCAACTGATTAATTGTTGGCATAAATCACTCCGAAAATATCCTTGATTGCTACAGGTTACCGCCTGTCATTAGGCATGAAAACAGGCGAACATAGATGCCGCCTGCTATACACCTCATCAACGGCGAGCCACCTGCAACTGGATTGCAAAGCGCTTTCGCCATTACATCTACAATTCAACAATACATTGCCTGAAATCAGGTTGCATTGTTGTAAATGCCTGCGGTGGCTTATGTTATCACCCGTTTATCGCATCGGTCAAGGCCAATTTAGGCAATTTCTACAGGTTTTCTTCCATAACTTTACGAACACCTGTCAGCAATTCGTCAATCCCTACTGGCTTCGTCAGGAAGACATCCGCACCGGCTTCTAGCGCCTGCCCCATCTGGTAGCCGCCCATCGCCGCACTGACCACAATCACAGGGGTATTGGGGCGGGTGGCCTGTGAGCGCACATAGTTAATCAACTCCACCCCGCTTCTATCCGGCAGGATAAGCTCTGTGATGATAAGCGACGGTTGATACTCTTCAAAGTAAGTCATCGCCGCACTGACCGTCGCGTGCCATTGGTACTCGAACCCGGCTTGTTGCAAGATGGAGCCAAGCGCACGCGAAACCTGC
This sequence comes from Aggregatilineales bacterium, assembly GCA_036734085.1. Taxonomy (GTDB): domain Bacteria; phylum Chloroflexota; class Anaerolineae; order Aggregatilineales; family Phototrophicaceae; genus J038. The sequence goes on along the minus strand of DAIMZF010000001.1, from coordinate 31,036 downwards.
TCATCGTCCTCAACAACAAGGACTTTTTGCCCGGTTCCAATGGATGGAATAGTTATTTCTTTAAAGATTGTTTGATGTTTTTCGTGGCTTGTAGGTGTGACGACAAAAAAGACTTGCAATTCCATTTTGCCAAACATCAGGGTGTCACCATGCCGCAGGCGGTAGCCTTTGCCGGGTGGCAGTCGTTCACCATTAATATATGTTCCGTTGGAACTATCCTCATCACGGATGGTCACACGGCTATTGCGGGCGGAGATCACCGCATGGCGGCGGGAAACGCCCAGATGATATGCCCGATAAGGCTCCAGGTCAATATCTGGCCTGCGGATGCTGTCTTTATCCGACCGCCCGACGACCATCGACTCGTGGACTTGCACCTGCAACACGGAAGGCGTACCCACCACCCGCAATTCTATCACCCAGGGCATGGCATAATCCAGCGGCCCAGTACCACGATGAGCAGGGGCTAACGGTAAATCATCCGGCACCAACCGATTAGTATAAAAACGGCTAGAGTCATCTGTCATAATAACTCGTCCTGTCCTCTTTACAGGCCTGTATTATGGCATACTGTTTCATTTATATCTAGCAATATGGACAAGACCCAAACAACACACAGCGCCTAAACAGGCAAAAAGGGCATAACGTATTATGCCCTTAGGTGACGCAGTGAATAGTCAATGCCTATTTAAACAATTCGCGCACGATGATATTCCGTTGAATTTCGCTCGTGCCTTCATAAATCTGGAAGATTTTCACATCACGGAGCAATTTTTCCACTGGATATTCTTTCATATAGCCGTAGCCACCAAAGACCTGTACCGCATCCACCGCCGCCTTTGTCGCCATATCCGCCGCGAACGCTTTGGCATAGGCCGGGACTTTGGGGTTAGCGATGCCGCTATCTACCTGCCACGCGGCCTGCCACACCAGTAAGCGAGAGGCTTCGTAGTTAATCGCCATATCCGCGATTTTGTGACCAATGGCCTGATGTTGATAAATCGGCACGCCGAATGCTTCGCGCTCTTTAGCGTACTTCACGCTTTCTTCCAACGCACGCCGTTGCAGACCCACAGCCGCCGCCGCTACACCGGGTCGGCTGTGGTCGAAGACTTTCATCGCAAGGTAAAACCCTTTGCCCAGGCCGCCAACCATATTTTCTTCCGAGACTTCGACGTTCTCGAATACGATTTCCGCCGTATCTGACGCACGCTGGCCGATTTTGTCAAACTTCCTGCCAACGCTTACACCCGTTTGGTCACGTTCAATAACAAAGCACGTCATCCCACGATGCCCGGCTTCCGGGTCTGTCTTGGCAAACACCGTGAAGAAATTCGCATGGCTAGCATTGGTAATGAACGTTTTACTGCCATTAATCACCCATTTTGCGCCTTTTTTCTCCGCACGAGTCTGGATGCCCACCACGTTAGACCCGGCGGCGGCTTCCGTGACGCCATAGGATACAAATTCTTTGTTGTCCATCAGGCGCTCACCCAGCCAATACGCTTTTTGACGTTCGTCACCCCCTAGAATAATGGGGAGCGCACCTAAGTTATTGGTGCTGATGCTGGTGCTGATTCCTGTACAGCCGTAACCTAGTTCTTCCGCGACAAGACATTCCTCAAACACGGTTGCGCCTACACCACCGTAAGCATCCGGGATGTTCATGTTGACAATGCCTAAATCAAACGCTTTTAAAAAGATTTCATCGGGGAACTTGGCGTGGTGGTCGTGTTCTTCCGCCACCGGGATGATTTCCTCACGGGTGAAGTCCCGTGCCATTTTCACCAGCATTTGCTGGTCGTCAGTTAGTTGAAAATTAACTCCAAGAGAGGCGGCTACATCAACCATTATTTTGAGTCTCCATACTAATTTTTTTAAATTAAACGATGATTTAATTATAACGCGAAAGTAAGCAGTGGCAACAACTAAGACCACATCGCTACCGCCCGCGCCAACTCCTCCGGTGTGGGCGCATAGTTTCCCACTTTGCGGATGACCAATCCGCTTGCGACATTCGCCAGCAAAACCGCGTGCTGATGTAAAGCCCCCACAGCCAATGCTAACGTCATCACAGCGATGGCAGTATCCCCCGCACCGACAGTATCATAGACATCCAGCACAGCAGGCGCAGGAACATGATGCTCATGCTCATCATCCGCCAAAGTCGCGCCGTCCGCACCGCGTGTAATGACCATCGCACCTGTTAGCCCCAATGCTTCATAAAGCTGGCGTGCCGCCATAGCGAAGTCCGCGTCATCCACCAATGGCCGCCCTAAATAAGCCTGTGCGTCGTTGGCGTTGCACTTGACCAGATGCAACCCACTATATTTTTGCAGTTCGCCCTGCGCGTCTGCCGTTAATATCACATGCGGTTGATGCACACCCACATAATCCACGATATGCCGCACCAAATCCGGCGTCAGCAACCCGGCGTGATAGTCCGAGAACAAGACCGCATTCACCCGCATCAACTGGTCTTGAATTGATTCTAAAATCACCTGCTGTACTTTATCGCTGATGGGAACACGATGCACACGGTCAATCCGTGCAATTTGTTGCGGAAAACGAAAACCCATCTGCGCCATGATGCGCGTTTTGACGGTTGTCGTGCGGCTGGTATCGCGCACAATCGCCGCGATATCGATGTGATGTTCTAACAGCACATCGCTTAATTGGTGACCGTTGGCATCCGCGCCCACCACTGCCGCCTGGTAAGCCCGCCCCCCCAGCCGGCTGATGTTCACCGCCGGGTTTGCCGCGCCACCGGGAATCAAATGCCGTGATTCAAATTCCAGCACCGGGATAGGTGCTTCGCGGCTGATGCGTGTGGCTTTACCGATGAGGTACTCGTCTAAGACCACATCGCCAACCACCAGCACGCCGCAATCTTTAAACCGGGTGATGATGTCTTGCATTATTTATCGTCCCTCTGTCTGCTTGTTCACATCATGCATAGGCTATGTGCGTTATCATAGCGTATAGATGAGTGCCCGTGCTACCCGTTAGCGGAATCCGCATTTGCCCGTTATCATTATGCAAAAAAGATAAACTCCAAACAGATGATTTATTTTTTGAGAGGCCACTTATGTCTACCCCAGCAGTCACTATTCCCAGCTTAATCCTTAAACAGCTTTATACCTTCAATACACTGGAAAACACCGCCGACGGCGTGAAGTTCTCGCTTAAAAACCGCCTGAGTGATACCACCGTGACCGCCATTAAGCGCATCAGCGTGGACGGCAAAGACGTTCCCCATGCAAAAATCAATATTGATTTAGGTAGCGGGAGCATCATCCGCCTGGCAGATGGTGACATGCCCCCCATCGACCTACCACTCAAGAAGATGCTCGACGTGCATCTTGGCATCCCTCACCTGAGTACAGGCATCCATGAGCTAGAAATCGTGGTTGAGGCCGAGATGTTCGGTGAACTCAAGATTAATGTGGAGGATAGCATCTCCGTACAAGACTCGGATATTCCGCGCATCCCGCGTGATTCTGCCGATGATTATCATGCGGACATCATCCACAAAAGGCAAGCCTTCGCGGAAGAATTCACGGGTGCAACGCTCAATCACATCAAGCAATATTCAATAGACCCCCACGACACCGCCGGGAATTGCGAGTCTTTCATCGGCGTGGCACAAATTCCGATTGGTGTGGCCGGGCCCATCCAGATTAACGGTGAACACGCACAAGGGCAGTTCCTTATCCCTTTAGCCACCACCGAAGGAACGCTCGTTGCTTCTTATAATAGAGGGATTAAACTGCTGAACCTGTGCGGCGGTGTGCAAACCACTGTCGTGGGTGATGCCATGCAACGTGCGCCGGTGTTTGTGTTCAAAAATGCCCGCGATGCCCGTGAATTTGTTAAATGGGTAGAAGCCAACCTCGACACTATCCGCGACCATGCAGAGTCAACCTCCAGCGTGGCGAAACTCCAGTACATTGACCACTACCTGACGAACAAATTTGCGTTCCTGCGCTTTAACTACAGTACTGGTGACGCCGCCGGGCAGAACATGGTAGGGCGGGCGACCTTCGCCGCCTGTAGCTGGATTTTGGACAACTACGATAACATCCAGCATTTCTATCTGGAATCCAACTTTGCGACGGATAAAAAAGCATCGCAGGTGAACATCATGCGGACACGCGGCAAGCGCGTTACTGCGGAAGCCGTCATCAAGCGTGATGTGCTGGCACAGGTCATGCGTGTGGACACGGAAGACCTGTACTATCAATCTAAAATTGGCGGGATGGGCGCGTTGTTCAGTGGCGCGAATAACAATGGTGCACACTCCCCTAACGCGATTACAGCCATGTTTATTGCGACCGGGCAGGATGTCGCTAACGTGTCGGAGTCTTCCGCAGGCTTGCTTTACTCCGAGTTACTGCCGAATGGTGATTTATA
>DAIMZF010000001.1:0-26523 GCA_036734085.1 Aggregatilineales bacterium | reverse complement strand
CCGCAGATGCTAAAACAAAAACGGGGCGATAAATTTGTAGGTATCGCCCCGCGCTATTATAAATGCCTGATGGTTTTAGCGCACGTCGTAAGAAACCGCCATAGAAATCGCCATGTTGCGCTCGATTAACTGCCCCTTGTATGACCATGCATTAATGGCACCCACACGGCCATCGCTCAATTGAATGACAATCATCAAGGCTTCGTCACCGTAGGAGTCGATGTAGTCATACAGGGCGGTCAAACGTCCGTCCATTGTGCCTACTTCTATGGAGTCAGTGTCGATGGTCAGGCCGTCACTGCTCATGGTTTCAATAAAGAGTTGTTCCAAAAAGCCGCCGACATCTCCCGCTTCCAGTTCATACACACTGTACGGACGCGGCACATAAACCACGAATGAGCTATCATCACTCTCGAACAAATCATAAGATGCGCCGGATGTATCAACATCAAAATGAGAGGGATAGTCAATAATCACATCTTCTTCGAGGGTGTGCTGACGGGCAAGCGCCACGTCACGCCGGGAAAATTCGCGTAGGACGGCATTATAAGTCTCGGCCATCGCCAGCACGACTTCGCGCTCGGTCAGTTCGTTATCCAAAGTCAGCGCATGGATGGCCCCAACTTTACCGTTACTAAATTCAATGACAAGCATCAGGGCTTCTTCACCCTCTACATTGATGTAGTCATAAAGCGCGGCGTTGCGATCATCCAGCATAGTTAATTCGATAACATCGGCGTCTAGCTCTAGTTCGCTCTCAGCCATAATTTCCTCAAACAGTGCCGCCAGATACCCGGCGATGTCGCCTTGCTCTAATTCATAATCTTCATATGCCACAGCGAGGTAAAATTCCACCACACTTTCCTGGCTGGTGAATTGCTCGACACCCGCTTCTTCTAACGGCTCAACCAACCAATTTGCCGGATAGCTCACTACTGCGCCATCACTAAAGGTATGCGTGTTAGGGAGTTCAACGTTTAGCTGTTGGGCATAAGCAACAGAGGCTATACTCATCACCAGTATAATAATTAAGAAGATGCGTTTAGATAACATTGATGCTTTACTCGCTGTTAACTCAAATCGGCTGAATATACTTCTATTGTAATTGCGATGAGCGTGATAAACCCTTAAGATAGCATCACAATATTCTTTATCGCAGATTGCTATATAATCGAAGCATGGTCAAAAACACAGCTTGATGAAAGAGAGCATAATACATGGAGCTATCATTCCAGCTAAGGACGCTAGAGCCACTAAAAGGTGCATGGGATATTTTGCGGTTGTTCGGGCAATCTACCAATGAACGCATCGATTCCGATGAAATTATGGACACACTGGATTTAACGGAGCGCACATTCAGCAAAGCGATGCGCCGCCTGATTACTAAAAACTATGTGCAGATGGACGGTGACATGGTGTATCGGCTGACGGACAACGGGCGCGGCGTCGTGCAGGAGCTATTGGCCTATGATGAAGCCAGTGGCGACCGACCACAACCCATTGCTTCTGCCCCACTGGAAGTCTTACGCCGGATGGTGTGCGCTGTGCCTGCTACGCTCAAGGTGCGCGAGGCGGCTTCTGTGTTTGTGGGGTTTCATCCCGGTGACATGCCGGAGGATAATACAGAGGTTGTCATCCGCCTGACTGTGATCAACGGTGAGCCGTCTACCCCGCAGGATGTTATCTTCGCACTGGACGAACACGAGATGTATGAACAAATCAGCATCACTGCGGATGAATTTACGCAGGTTCGTTTGCGTATGGAGGCGTATCAATTGGGCGAGATGGGCGACATCTACGCGGTAGGCGGCATGTACGTGGATGTGCCCGTCGTCACAGAGGATGCCAACGGTAATTTTGTGGCCTATGGCGCGGATGTACAACTCATCGGCTAGCGATACCGTTAATCGCTATCAATCGGCGGCGTCCAGCCGAAGGGCACATCTTCATCAATAAAGTCGAATGCACTCCGGCGCGGCTGTTGAGTTTCTTCGCCGGACGGTGCCGCCTGCGTGGGCGGTGGCGGCTGTTGGGGTGGCAACGGCGGTGTGTCGATTAAATCACGCGAAAGCTCGTCGCGGGTATTAAGGCGGCGTAAATCCGATGCGTAATAAAAGGACTTGGTGCGCTGGTCGCTCATGGCGATGCGTGCTACTCCCCGCGCCAGCACATCAACCGGCATAGGCGCGATTTTGCCAAAGCCCAACCACGACACCGGCGGTACACTGCCCAATAACGTCATCAGCGCGAAGAAGGGTGAACGCTGTTGTAGCCGGACATAGGTTAACGGGGCGCGGATGACCGTGCCACGCACGCCCACGCGCACCACATAACGTTCCGCCTCCCGCTTGGAACGGATGTAAGAGCGGCTCATCCAAGGTGCCCATGTGCTACTGACTAAAATCATCTCCGGCACGCCATCACTGACGCACATTGCCGCGATGTTCCGCGCACTGACGAAATTTAAACGATGATGGGACAACCCCTTACTAGGGTCTGCGATGAGGCTCCCGACGGTATTAATCACCAGTTGGTGGCCGCGTGCCCGCCCGCGTAAGCTGGCTGTGTCCCACACATCCGCAGACCACCAGCGCACCCGACGCGCTAATTCACCCAGACGATCTTCTGTGCCAGGACGTACCAACAGCGTTACATTCGCGCCTTCCGCCAGCAGTGCGGCGGCGATGTTATCCCCTAAAAACGTCCCACCACCCGTTACTAAAATACGTTTTTTATCAGCCATAATCAATCTTGTTTGCTCCGGTAAGCATCCTTGATTGTAAACGCCCTGTCCCGCCACGACAACACTAGGGGACTTGATTATTCTTTCGTTTTTGATTAAAGTTAATGTTAAGTCCTTTAAAACGGCTGTACGTGTTAAGAATCCCTGCCCGGACGGGGCAGATGATGTGTGCCAAAACTTGCTAACTGGGAAGAATATACGCACGACCAGATGAAATTGTTTGTAAGTTATTGTTGTGGCAGGCTTAATCGTTACGTTTAATATGTCAAGATTTTAGCCCTTGAGGGTATAGTCTCGTTGTCCCTGCCGTGATGGCACAACGTCATAGTGTTGATTCCGACCACACAGCCGTAATCGTGATTGTCGATTGCGGTTTTTTGTGTTTACGGGGTATATAAACTTTGGGCGTCATCACGGCTTTGGAAGTGCAGAAGCGTGATAAAGAACGGGTGAACGTCTATCTCGATGGCGAGTATGCGTTTAGCCTTGCTTTAATAGAAGCGGCAAAACTCCGTAAAGGGCAACAACTGACGGAAGATGACATTATTGCGCTCCGTGCCGATGATGCCGTAAGCCGGGCCGTAGACCACGCCGCCCGCTTCCTATCTTACCGCCCCCGCAGTACCCGCGAAATCCGCGATAACCTTCACAAACGCTTTGACGACACTGTTATAGACACCGCCATGAGTAAGCTCGAAGCATTAGGCTACCTGGACGACCACGCTTTCGCCCGCTACTGGGTAGAAAACCGTGATACGTTCAAGCCACGCGGCACAACCGCGCTCCGCTACGAACTGCGGCAAAAAGGACTCTCGAACCACATCATAGAGGAAACACTGAGCGCCTACGACAACAACGACGCGGCCTACCGCGCCGCAGAAGCAAAGGCCAGGCGTCTACGCGGACTCGATGTGATGACGTTTCGACGCAAAATGGGCAGTTTTCTGCAACGTCGCGGATTTAATTTTGATGTCATCCGCGATGTTTTACAGCAGTTAGAAAATGAACTTGTCGCACAGGACGATCAATTCTTCCGGCCAGACGATGGTGAAAGCGACAACTGAACCAATAACAATAATCTGACCAACCAGCACTTACAGATACCAGAAAGGAGGGCGACGGCTTAGCCCTCATCATCACCGGGTTAAGTCGTTACCGAGAAAGTCATGGAGACACTCATAATTGCAGTCGTCGCGCTGATTGTCGGCGCTGTCGGCGGCGTCATCGGCCTGCGTTCTTACCAAGATAGCCAGGGCAGGAACAGCCGCCAACTTGCCGAAGCCCAAGCACGAGAGATTATCGACGAAGCCAAACAAGACGCCGCCGGACTCGTCCGCGAAGGCGAAGAAAAAATCCGCAGGTTACAGGAGGAAACAGAGGAGACGATTCAACGTCGCCGCCGCGACCTCGACCACGAGGAAGAACGGCTTCAACGCCGCCGCGATGACCTCGACGCCCGTTTTGAACGCCTGGAACGGCGCGAACAAAACCAGAACAAACGCCAGAGCAACCTTGACCGCAAAGAGAATGATGTGCGTAAGCTAGAGGTTGAGCGCATCGCAGAACTTGAGGGCAAGCTAGAGACCATCGCGCAGATGACACGCGACGAAGCCCGCGACGAACTACTCAAAGCGGCGGAGCAGGAAGCCCGTAACGACATGGCGCGCATCATCCGCCAGGTAGAAGCCGAAGCCCGCGAAGAAGCTGACTCGCGTGCCCGTGACATCATCGCGCTGGCGGTGCAACGTCTGGCATCGGAGCATGTGAGCGAAATCGCGGTAAGTGTGGTTTCACTCCCTAGCGACGAAATGAAGGGACGCATCATCGGGCGTAATGGGCGCAACATCCGCGCCTTTGAACTGGCAACGGGGGTTGATGTTATCGTCGATGATACGCCGGAAGCCATCACCGTGAGCAGTTTTGACCCCGTGCGCCGGGAAGTTGCCAAGCAAGCGATGTCTAAGCTGGTCGTTGATGGCCGCATCCACCCCGCCCGCATCGAAAAATTGGTGGATGACTCCCGTGCTGAGATTGAGCAAGTCATCCGCGAAGAAGGCGAACGCGCCGCTTATGAGGCCAGCGTACACGGCCTACACCCGGAAGTCTTACGGTTGTTGGGCGTTATGCGCTTTCGCACCAGCTATGGTCAAAACCAGCACTCGCATAGCATCGAGACCGCGCACCTGGCAGGGATGATTGCCGCCGAGCTAGGCGCGGATGTTAACATCTGCAAGACGGCGGGCTTACTGCACGACATCGGCAAGGCTATTGACCACGAAATTGAGGGCACGCACGCGCTCATCGGTGCAGATTTTGTCAAGCGGCATGGCATCAAGGATGACCGCATCATCAACGCGATTGCCGCCCACCATCACGAAGTCCCCTACGAATGTGTAGAGGCGCTCATCGTGGAGGCCGCCGACGCGATTTCCGGCGCAAGGCCGGGCGCACGCCGCGAAAGCCTGGACGCTTACATCAAACGTGTGAAGATGCTGGAAGACATCGCCAACAGCTTTGACGGCGTAGAGCAGAGTTACGCTCTGCAAGCCGGACGCGAAGTTCGCATTATCGTGCGCCCAGAGGTGATTGACGAGCTTTCCGCGATGAATTTAGCCAAGAACATCGCCAAACAAATTGAAGAAACGATGCAGTATCCCGGCCAGATTAAAGTGCATGTCATCCGGGAAACGCGCACAGTGGAATTTGCCAAGTAACGATGAACCGCCGTTTGTGGGGGTGCGTGCAATGTCTTGTACCCCCACAGAGGAAAACTATGACCGACGACAAGCCACAACCAAAAACCCGACAGTATTCTGCCGGGCAACCTACCCATATCATCAAGCCACCGTTACCCAACTACACCCTGTCCAGCGTATGCCCGAATTGCGACGCGCCTACCGTCCGTCGGGCGTGCAAGGTGCGCTGTAATCAGTGCGGCTTTATGTGGGATTGTAGCGAACTATAGCCCCTGCAACTTATTCTTGGCGAACATCTTCACCATGCCGATAATGCCCATCAAGCCTTGCCCCTTGCCCATAGAAATTTCCCGGCCAAACAGGGTTAGCACGATGTCTGTCGGCACATCCGCGACTTGCTCCAACGGCTGACCAGACAGCGTTTCCGCCAGAATAACGCTTATCGCCATCGCGGATAACCCCTGTGGATTGAGCACGTCAAAGTAATATTTCTGCGTGCCGTCCGGCTGGTCAATCGCCCATACATAAGCATCTGACTCGCACATGGTGACATAGTTTTCCTGCGGATGTGGCGCAGTCGAAACATCGGCAGGCACGCGCACATCGGCGAAGCGGTCTGCAATATCAATCAGATATTCCGCGCGTTCGTTGCGGTCGGTGATGAACTTAAAGTCATCGACAATACTTTGTAGTCCGGCTGGTAGATCACTCACAATAAACTCCCTTAAAGGCTTTTTGCCATCAGAATATCGGGCTTGCCCGGCCCGTTAGCATCGGGTATCACCCCCACAATCGTATATCCCAATTTTTGATAAAACGAGTAGGGATGGTTTTTATAATTCTGAATATTGCTGATATGCTCCCAGACATTCGGGTAAAGATTCACACCACTTAAGCTCGTCATCTCATTTTGATCATCCGTGCCTAGCATGATAGCGTTTGCGCCCGCTTGCCGCGCATGGTCTTCTAAAGCCAGCACCAACAGACGCCCAATGCCTTGCCCGCGCTGGTCGGATTGCACAACCAATGGATGCAGTTCAAACACATGACCATCATATTCCGGTAATCCACCAATCCAGCCGACAATTTCACCTTCTTCATCCAGCGCGGCCAGACAGATGCAGTCTTCTTCCAGCAGGCTCAAGACTTCCTCCATTGCGGAATCAACATCCGGCCAGGCGTCGGGCCAATGCTCCGCAAAACCAGCATGAAGCAAGTGCGCGGCTTGCTCGTGGCTGTCCATCGTGAGCGTGTGCATATCCCGGATAACCATTGTCATAGGGTTTATTCCTCCATCATTTCACGGGCGGCACGGCGGCCCATCTCTACTGCGAAGTTCGTACCCCTGTCCCATGGATAGACCTGGCTCATGCTCGCCCAATACAAACCCGGAATGGGAGTCTTTAGCGGCGGGATATTCTTACTGTGGTTGATTCCCGGCACAGGTTGGGCATAGGGCGCACGGAACACCCACGCTTGCTTTACCCATGTTTTACGGAAATCTGGATTAAAGGTGTGCAGAACATCCACAAAACGTCGCGTAATTTCCTCATCACTCAGCGTAAAATATTCGTGGTCAACCGGCATATAATCACCACAATAGACAATGACGTTATCGCCAAAGTGGGCTTTGGGCAACCAGTTGGTATGCTCCACCAATGCCAAAAACGGGAATTGATTATTGTGTTTGTCCGCGCTGGTTGCTGGCAGGTTTAGCCAGTATGTGCCATCAGTCAGCAAGGATTGTTCCAGCGCCAGCACCACACACACCGCGCCGATGCTTTCCAGCCCGGCAACTTGTTGTCCATACGGGGTATCGCGCAATGGCTCACCCACCATCTTCAAGAGCAACTGTGGTGAAGTGGTCGTCAGTACACGGTCAAAGTGTTTGCGCTCACCATTGATGATGAGCGTTGGCTGGCCGTCCGTCCATTGGATGCCATCCACGCGAGTGTTTAGGTGGATGTTAACAGCGCCCGCCGCTTGTACGGCACGCGCCATCGCATCCAACGCCGCCTGAAAGCCCCCTTTATAAATACCCAAGCGCAGGCTCCGCGCCCGGATGCGCGCCCACATCCACGCCATGTTGACCTGTTGGTAACGCTCCCCGAATTTACCAATCAGCAACGGGCGGAAGAATTTGTTATAGGCTTCTTGCCCCATGTGGCTTAGCATCCAATTGTGGGCGGTCTCGCCTTCCAGGTCTAGTCCATCCGGCTTGAGTTTGAGGAATGCGCCCCATGCGCCCATACGGGCAGTCGCCAATGGGCTGACGGGCAAAAACAACGCCGATGGTGAAATTTCCGAGCGATAGGTTTTGCCATCAATCCAATAGCTGGTTTTGGGGCGTGGGAAGACCACGTTTTCCCACAAGCCCATTTCTTCTAAAATCGCCTGGATGTCTTTATCTGTCTCGAACCAGTGATGATAAAACTTCTCAAGATGCCATTCCCAACCGGGCAGTTTAAACCCTGCCGCCAAGCCGCCGACTTCCGCGCCAGCCTCGTATATCTCGACATGATGGCCGGCCTTCGCAAAATCCCACGCGGCGGCGATGCCGGTTGCGCCTGCCCCGATAATGGCTATAGAAAGCGGGGTGTTTGTCATGCAGGGTTGTTCCTTTTCATGTATTGGCTTTATGCGGATTAGTTTTCCACATTTTGCCCGGAACTTATAGGTTGTTTTATAACGGTGGGCAATCGCCCTAGAACAAAAACAATACTCAGGTAAAATGACGCTCGTCAAAACGCTCAAAATGCGGAGGGACTTTTTTGAACTTAACAGAATATATTCGCCTAATCACAAAACGGGGATGGATACTGCTTGTGCTGGCATTCATCGTCGGGGGCACGGCATTTTTCATCAGCCGTCAGCAAACGCCCGTCTACCGTGCGACGCAAAAAGTCGTCATTCAACCATCCCGTGCGGATTTAGGGCTGGCAGAGGCCAGCGTCCGCCTGATTAATTCACTGGTGGTGATTGCCGACAGTCAACAAGTCGCGGCACAGATTATCGAAGACCTACGGCTGGACATTACACCGGGCGAATTGATGGGCAACGTCACCATCGCGCCCGACCAATTACGCCTGACCATTCAAATTGATGTGAACAATCCTAATCCCGGCACAGCACAGGACATCGCCCGTGCATGGGGCCTCTGGTTGGAAAATTACCGTGTGGAGCAAAATCAGCAAGCACAGCGCGAAGACCGCGTGGAAGCCGTCCTGCCGGATTTGCCAAGCGTTGGGCAGTTCGCGCCACGTCCGTTATTTACTGGCATTGCTGGCGCGTTGCTCGGCCTTATCGTCGGTGGCGTGATTGTATTTGCGCTAGAATATCTGGAAAGCGCCATGATTCGTCGGCGGGATGACATCGAGCGTTCGGTGGGTGTGCGCGTAGTGGCGGTTGTCCCGCCGTCAGATAACTAAAGGGAGACAGCATGACCGTAGACCTGATTACACTCAAAGACCCACGTTCGGCGGCGGCGGAAGCCTTCCGCACGCTCCGCACGAATTTAATGTTCAGCAAATTAGCAGGCGATAAGCCCTTACATACCTTACTGCTCACATCTCCTGCCACCAGTGACGACAAAAGCATGGCCTGTGCCAACCTCGCCGTCACATTCGCGCAGGCCGGGCACAAGACCATCCTTGTTGATGCGGATTTACGCCGTCCTGCCCAGCACGAGATATGGAACATCAGCAATGAACGCGGCTTGATGACGCTCATGCTGGAAGAATCCGCAATGGCGAATCCGCCCCTTGTGCCAACAGAAATTGACGGCCTTTCTATATTACCGTCTGGCCCGTTACCTTCTGTCCCGGCAGATGTATTGAGCAATCCGCGTATGGGGGAAGTTATCGGCGTGCTTAAAGCCCGTGCGGATTACATCATCTTCGATGCGTCGCCCGTGTTGGCCGCCAGCGATGCCGCCCTGCTGGGTAGTAAGGTGGACGGCGTGCTTTTGGTCGTGCGGGCGGGGAACACACGGCGCGATCACGTCAGCCAGGCTAAGCAAGCCCTGGAACAAGTCCGGGCTTTTCTCATCGGCGCTGTGCTGACCAACGCGCCACAAGAGCGCACCAAGAATTATTAAGTCACCAGGAAAACCACATGACCCAACAACCAAAAATTGACTATATCGCCATCGACGTAGACGACACACTCCTCAATAGCAAGCACCAACTGACCGAGCGCACCGAGAACGCGATTAAAGCCGCCATCGCGCAGGGTGTCCGCGTGGGACTGGCGACAGGTAAAACATGGCTTAGCACCAAAGACTACATCGCACGATTGGGCATTAATGCGCCCGGAGTCTACATTCAAGGGTTGGCTATCTGCAACCCGGATGGCACGGTGCTACAACAGCAAACACTGGATGTTTCCCTTCTGCGCCGTGTGATTACGTTTGTGGAAGACCGCCGCTTTGATATTGTCGCCTATTGTGGTGACCGCCTGCTGACGCGGGTTTCATCCCCCCGCGTGGATTGGCTGGGTAATAAATATCATGAACCCATGCCGGAAGGAATCGGCCCCTTGCAGAACATTCTGGATGATGTTCCAGTGAATAAATTACTCATCGTCGGCAAGGATGAACCCAAGCGTGTCGCCGCATTACGCTGGCAACTAGAGCGCCAGCTAGACGGCCAGGCACGCATCATGGAAATTATGCTGAATGATGTGATTGAAGTGCTTCCGGCAGGTGCATCAAAAGGCATCACGCTTCGCGCCCTGCTCAAGTCACTCGGCATCGCACCAGAGAACACGCTCGCCATCGGTGACGGCAAAAATGATATTGAAATGGTGCAACTGGCCGGGATTGGCGTCGCCGTTGGCAACGCACACGACGATCTAAAAGCGGTGGCGGATTACGTCGTCGCCAGCAATGATGAAGACGGCGTGGCCGAAGCCATTGAGCGTTTTGTGCTGGTCAAGCCGCCTGTCACCATTGCGGAAGAAGCCCCCGCCGAGCCAACGCCAACAGCCGCCACATCCGAAAGCCCGGCGCAAGCCCCCGTCGATAGCACCAACGACACAACGGAAGGCTAATCATCATGAAGAATATTCTCGTCACAGGGGCGGCAGGCTTCATCGGGAGCGCATTCGCCCGCTACATGGTCAAGACGTACCCACACTATAACATCATCGTCTTCGATAAGCTGACCTACGCGGGTAATATGAACAACCTTGCCCCCATCAGCGATGAGCCAACCTACCAATTCGAGCACGGCGACATCGCCAACCGCGACGTTGTGCGGGCGGTGTTGCAAAAACATGAGATTGATACCGTCGTCAACTTCGCGGCGGAAAGCCATGTAGACCGGAGTATTCTTGCGCCGGATGCCTTCATCCACACAGATGTGGTCGGCGCATATATCATGCTGGACGAGAGCAAAGCGCACGGCATCGAGCGTTTTGTACAGGTTTCCACTGATGAAGTCTATGGTGACGTGGAAACAGGCTATTCCGTTGAAGATGACAGTTTTTTGCCCAATAGCCCCTATGCCGCCAGCAAAGCTGGCGGGGAATTGATGGTGCGGGCGTATCACATCACACACGGCATGAATACCGTCATCACACGCGGTAGTAACACCTTTGGCCCCTACCAATACCCGGAAAAACTTCTGCCGCTCTTCCTCACAGAAGCCATTGATGATAAACCCTTGCCCCTCTACGGAGATGGAATGCAAATCCGCGATTGGCTGTATGTGGAAGACCATGTGACCGGGATTGATGTCGCGCTCCATAAGGGCGTGGCGGGCGAAGCCTATAACATCGCTGGAGAAAACGAAAAGCACAACATCAACGTCATCAAGCAGATGTTGACGCTACTCGGCAAGCCGGAGTCGCTCATCAAGCATGTGCCAGACCGCGAAGGGCATGACCGCCGCTACGCCATGAACTGCAATAAACTCCGCGCTTTGGGCTGGCAACGGCGCTACACGTTTGAAGCCGCGCTGGAAGAAACCGTAAACTGGTATCTGCAAAACGAATGGTGGTGGCGCGAGATTAAGACCGGTGACTATCTGGAATACTTCAAACGCCAATATGCGGAGCGACTCGCGGCGGCGGAATAATCCGACAGGTGTACGAGTTCTGTTATAACCCCGTGCGAATGTGGTTATGACGCCCCGTTTACCCCCTGAACTCCTCTTATAATGAGAGAAAATCACCATGAGAGGGGTTCATCATCATGAAACAATCGAGCTTTGCGCTTGTTCTAACCCTGTGCATCCTGTTTGTACTGGGCACTGCCCCCGCCTTGGCCGAAGGTGATAACGGCACGCAGGATAAACGCCTTAATTCTGCTTATCCAGCATCACCTGCCGGGCTATACTGTAGCGACCAACCCGGTTTTATGGAAATCTGGCAAGTTCCATTAGGCGGAACAAACGGCGACCGGATTTTCTTCGGCAACATCGCCAACAGCGTGCAGACCGCGCTCACTACCGGGCAAGACCAGGTTATCTTCCAACGCGGCAATGTCGGCTTTTTTGCGCTGGCATCCAACCAACTGTTGTTCACCGCGCCGGATCCAGGCGCACCCTTTTTCGCGCTGTATCCTGCAAACGTCTGCGGGCCGCTGACGACAACTCCGTTTATACCCTTACCTGATAGCACCGTCATCCCACCGACGACTCCGACGACAAATACCGTCACCGTGACGACAACGACCACCACCACGACAACCACGACCACCTTTACGGGTGAAGGCATCCCCTACACCGTCCGCGCCGGAGACACATTATTCCGCATCGGGTTGCGCTTTGGCGTGCCGTTTATGGTCATCGCGCAGGTGAACAACATTATTGATCCTAACCGGATTTTTGTCGGTCAGGTGCTGGTTATCCCACAAGCGACCACGCCGTAAAATTTCACGCGGATTAGGCGCAACATTGAGATTATTAGTCAAGGACGCTATACTGCTTGAATCAAAGCAGATAGCGTCTTTTTTGTGCATATATTTATTATTAAAGGGGTTTTGTGATGTCAGAACGTATCGAAAAATACCGTAAAACTCTGTCAGATGCCCGCGCTTTTTGGGATAGCGTCCTAGACCAGGTGGGCGACCGTTGGGAGACTCAAATCTATTCTGATGGCATGGCATGGACAGTGCGCCAGATTGTGAACCATGTCGCGGATGCCGACAGAGGCCATAACTTTCAAGTCATGAGTATCGCGGAAGGCCAAAACCCTATCCCGGAAGATTTTGACCTTGAGCGTTACAACAACCGCCTGACCGAAAAAACTATCGAAAAATCAGCAGAACAATCCCGTACAGAATTAGCAGAAACACGCACGCAGTTAAACCAATGGCTGGATACGCTGGATGAAGCCAAACTGGATAATAAAGGCCGCCATGCGTCACTGAATATTTTGAGTGTCGCGCAAATCCTGCGGGTGATGGCTAACCACGAAATCGGCCACGCGCAGGACATCGCCGCCGTGTTGGGCATTCCTATCCCGGCGCAGGAAGCTTAGTCTGATAAGGTTGCTATGACCACAAAACATATACACCGTTACCCCAAACGCCGTAATGGATGGCTATTCGGCTTAGGCTGTTTTTTTGTCGGTGGCCTGACGTGCATCTTCACTATTTTAGGGCTATACCTGACTGGAACCCTGCTTCCGTTGGTCTTGGGTGTCACAGGCGTGGAACAGGTGGGCAACACACAGGAGTTATTCCGTGATGTACGGGTACAACCCACCCTCAGCATCCCTGACCCTGTGCCCCCACCCGGCCAGGTCGTCGTCAATTTAGGCCGTTACGGGAGTGAAACCGTCAACACGGCGTCTAATGATTACACCGTCGTTACCAGTGGGAGCAACAACACCGCGCTTGTCAGTTTCACAGAATCTGCCTTGCTGGATTTGTGCCGCCAACGGACGCCCATTTGCAGGGGGGGCGATGACCGGGTGCGAAGCGTGGCGTTCGACCTCAAGCCGGGTGGGATGATCGTCTATGCGGATGTCTTTACCGGGTTCAACTGGCAACGTTTGGGCGTGGTGATGCAGGTAGATGCGCTCACCGGGTCGTCTTTTGTGGTCACAGGTGTAGACATCGCCGGAGTGACTTATAACCCCAATAGTCTGCCCTTCGGACTGAGCGGTTCAGTCGCGCCTCTCATCGGCGATATTGAGCGCGAAGGCAACGCCATCCTGCGGGAATTGGTCGTGCAGGCCAGTGGGACGGGCTACCGCCTGCAAAGCCTGTCCATTGATGAAAACAATCTCACGCTTAATATGCGGGGGCTATAGGATGGGCAAAGCGGCTGATGTGGATTGGGCGCTCATCCGGGCGGAAATGCGCCAGTTACTCATCGGCCTGGCGCGTATGGGCAAAACCATCTGCTATTCGGATTTAGCGATTCAAATCCGCACAGCCTACATCCACCACCGCGCCCCGATGTTCAGCCGCCTGCTGATTCAAATCTCCGATGAGGATGAGCAAGCCGGGCGGCCTTCGCTGGCAACGTTGGTTGTTAATAAAGCAACGGGCAGGCCGGGCGGCGGTTATTTTAAACATGCGGCACACGCACATGATGCGAACAAACCGGGTGACTTCGACCCGGAAGCCTACTGGCAAGCCCGCTTTGACGAAATTTGCGACTATTGGCAGACCCACGAAGACGAAGGACAATCAGCATGAAAATCATCATCACAGGCGCGGACGGACTTTTAGGCCGTCGTGTAACCGCTACCCTCAATGCGGAAGGACACAACGTTATCGGCGTGGATGTGGACAAGCTGGATATTACAGACTTTGCGGCAGTACGGGCATTCTTCCGCCAACACCAGCCGGATTTGGCGCTCAATTGTGCGGCATGGACGGATGTAGACGGATGCGCCCGTGAACCGGAGCGCGCCCTCCAGATTAACGGCTACGGCGCGCAAAATATCGCGCTCGCCGCATATGATGTAGGCGCGGCCATTCTGCAAATCAGCAGTAATGAGGTATTCAACGGCCAGCAAACCGCGCCCTACCGTGAGTACGACGCCACCGCCGCCGCAAATCCTTATGGCTATAGCAAGCTCGTCGCGGAACGAGCCGTGACTGCCGTTAATCCACGCCACTATATCGTGCGGATTGCGTGGTTATTCGATGCAGGCGGCAGGAATTTCGTCCACGCCATCCGCAACGCCGCCCAAGCGGGTAAGCCTCTGCGTGTGGTGACGGATGAAGTCGCCAACCCCACATACAATGTGGATTTAGTCCAGGCACTGAGCAAGCTCATCCAGACGGAGCGTTACGGCACATATCACCTGACCAATGCGGGCGCGTGTTCGCGCTATACATTTGCGCGGCATGTGCTGGATTGCGCCGGGTTTGCGGATACGCCCATCACGCCGATTAGCGGCAAGGAGTGGCCGCGTGCCAGCACCCCCCCCGCCTATGCCGCCCTCGCTAACACCGCCGCCGCTTCATTGGGAATCACATTGCGTCCCTGGCAGGAAGCAGTCGCGGAATTTGTGGCAACATTGGCTGATTAGCGCAGGATGGCGACGCCATCACAAAAATTAATCCTCATACCCGGAACTTAACCGTAACGGCGCGGCGGCATCGTCGCGGTAAGCTGGTAGATGAATCTCATCATTTACATTTGTGAGGTTCAAGTCGCAGTCGGTTAACTTCAGCACAACATAAGCCGAATAAGGCACGCGCACCTCAAACAAAGCTGTGGATAGCGTGCCAACGATGATGCGACGCTTGGCCGCAATGTAAATTCCGGCGTCGTCCTGCTCTGTTAGGATGCGCCAGCCAAACGCGGCCTGTAGCCTGGTCGAGACTTCCACCACAGGCCGCGCCCACCGGATGACCTGCACTACCGCGCTTTCTGTACGCAGGTAAAATGTCGTCGGTTGGGGTGCGCCGAAGTGATAGGTCTTGTTCTGTTGCGCGATTTCCCGCACGGCTCCCGCCGCGTTGACCAATTGCCACATCTGGTTGAGTTGACGCATAAGTTACACTTCTCCCTGTGCTAAACGGTCGAGCCATGCGGCGATGGCGTCCGTTACGGTTTGGGGTTGCTCTAAGGCCATCATATGCCCGCCGCCTTCTACCGTGAATAGTGCCGCATGGGGGATGTTATCCGCTAGATATTGACTAAACTTGAGAGGCGTCATTTTATCCGCCGTGCCCCCGATAACCAACGTGGGAGCGCTAATCTCGCTCAGCCTATCCCGTATATCAAAGTTATCACACGCCAGATAGTCGCCATAGATGACCTGTGGAGGAGTGTTCATCAGTTGGGCATACCCGGCGTCGCGCAATGCGGACGGCGCATCATCCGCCCATATCCAGGTCTTCAGCAAATCAGCGATTTCCGCGTGATGGTCGCGCACCCGTGCCAGAATATCAGGATGCACTCGCAATTTTGCGCCTGTCCCCAGCAGGATTAATCCGCGCACACGCTCCGGGTATTCCAGCGCGATAGTCTGCGCGATGCCCCCACCCATGCTATGCCCGGCAATGACGGCTTGTGGCAAGGCCAGCGCATCCATCAGGCCGATGACCCCATCAGCATAAGCCGGGATGCTGTGCTGGCCGGGTGGCGCACTTTTACCATGTCCAGGTAAATCCAGCGCAATTGCATTAGATTGTGGCAGGCGGCGCAGAAGAATCGGCCAGTCCAGGTGCGTGCCGCCCGCACCATGCACCATGATCACAGGGGGATAGGTGGATTCCGGCTTACGATGATCGGTATAATACAGTTTTACGTCTGCTACTTGCGTGTAGGGCATCATCTCGCCTTTAATTAAGCAGATACACTAGCGCCTATTCTATCAACTATTGACGGTTTAACGACACTCATGCAAGATTCAGCTGTTAACCAACCATCAATTTATGGAGTCCATATCTAATATGAGTAATCAAACGCATCAGATTCAAGAAGACCTCTCCAAACCGAAGACCCCGCGTGAATACCTGCGCCTTTACCTGAGTGGCTTTGCGATGGGTTCGGCGGATGTTGTGCCAGGTGTCTCCGGCGGGACGATGGCCTTTATCTTGGGCGTTTATACCACCTTGCTGAATGCGATTAAGTCCTTTAATTTTGATGCCCTCCGCGCCGCACTCAAGCTGGACATCAAACGGGTGTTTGAGATTATCCCTTACCGCTTTTTAATCGCGCTGATGCTTGGCACGGCGTCTGCGGTGCTTTTGTTAGCAAACATGCTGGATACACTGTTGCAGGAACAACCCACGTTTATCTTTGCTTTCTTCGGCGGGTTGATTATTGCCTCTATTGTGGCAATTGGCGTCAAAGTGCGCTGGTCAGTCTCGGCGATGGGCGCGTTGTTGGTAGCCGCCATCTTTGCCTTTTTCATCACCGGGTTCGGCGGACAGAATAACCCCGTCGGCACGATGATTGACGCGGTACGCTCCGGTGATAGTGCGGAAATCGCTATCGCGGAAGCTGAACTTATCGCGGCGCTGACTGTTGCCGAATATCCCAATCCGGCGGAAGCTGTCGCCGCATTCCAGACCGCTATCGAAACCGGAGTCGGGCAGAAAGAGTTAAAAGATGGGTTTGACGAAGCATTGTATGTGCCATCCAGCCCGACGGTATTGTTCTTCAGTGGTGCTATCGCCATCTGCGCGATGATTTTACCCGGTATTTCCGGCTCATTTATCCTGCTCATCTTGGGGCAATATACGGTGATTCTGGGTGCAGTAAAGACTCTCGACCTCGTGACGTTGGGCATTGTCGGCGCAGGCTCGGCAGTCGGCCTCATGTTGTTTTCCCGTGTATTAAGCTGGCTACTCAACCGCTACGAAAACATCACCATCGCCGCGCTGGTGGGCTTTATGGTCGGCTCTATGCGGCTGATTGTGGCCGAAGCCAGCGAAGGCGTGCGCGTCGTCAGTGATACAGGTGAACTGGCAGGCAACCAATGGGCGCTGGTTATCGCGTTGGTCATGCTTGGCTTTTTGCTTGTCAGCTTTTTAGACCACCTTCAATCCCGGGCAAATCCGGTTTTTGCATGGTTCTGGAAGCCCACGCCAACCACCGCACAAGTCCCTAGCGGAGACTAACCCTTATGGAATTTATCTTCTTCGTGAAAGTCCTGTTACGGCGGTGGTGGTTGGTCGCCATTCCCGCCGTCATCGTCGGTGTGTGGGCGTTGCCGGATTTATTACCCGGTGGCACGGCCATCGATGGAGGCTATACAACCACCTTCCGCTATACCGCCGGACAACAGCGCGACGCCTTCACAAGCATTGAGGGCGACCTGCAAGACGTGTGGGAAGCCTCCTATAAGCTGATTGAATCCTTTACGGCGTGGGCGCGGACGAGTAGCTTTAAAGAAGAAGTCGTCTTATTCACGGCGCAGGCCGGGCTGAATATCGCGCCCGGCAGTTTGCCCATCTTCCCGGATAACGAACGCGCTATCGGGCAGATTACAGTCAGTTGGGGGGATGAGGCCGAGCTAGAGGTGATCGCCCGTGCCGTGATTGGTGTGCTGGAAACACGCAATGCGGATTACTTCGCGCCGCAGTTAGGCGGGGAATTAGCGCAGGTCATCCTGTTGGATGAGCCGAATATCGTCCCCGCGCCGCCGAGTCTCCCTAGTCGGCTAACCCCCCTTATCCGTTTGGCATTGGGTGTGTTGGGGGGTATTGGGCTAGCGTTCTTCGCGGATTATATGGATACGTCTGTGCGGGAGCGGCATGATTTATACCGACTCGGCGTGAAGCCGTTCGCGTCTATCCCGCGCCGTTAACTACTGGCTTTGCGTTCTTGCGTGTGGAAGTACCAAGCGGTCATCAGGGTGGCAATTGCCATTACCGCACCCAATATCAAGCCAAAGATGATGGCTTGCAACAGGACTTCCACCCGTTGAGATAAAAACAGCATCATGGTAATCACGCTCACCACAATACCCATCGCGGCGATAAAGCCAACCGGCGCGAGTTCCCGACGCACGCCCAGATAGATCGCTGTTAGCGTGAGCGCGTTTAAGCTAAAGAAGAAAAGTTCTGAAATACCCATTGTGTCACCTCACAATTATAATGCCCGCAACACCGCCCGCACGGGAGAGCCACAGGCCAAATCCAACTTCAAAGGAAGCGCGATAAGCTCATAGTCACTATCCACGACACCGCGCAAATTCAACAGTTCCAGGTTAACCATGCCTGCCGCCTGAATAGCGCGGTGACAGGGCAAATCCTGACTATCAAACGCATCAACAGAGGGCGAATCCAGCCCAATCAGCACGACGCCGTAATCCGCCAGATGCTTAATAAGCGGCACGCTCAAATAAGGAAATTCCGTCGGCCATTGGTCATCCGCCAGGTCACTGACGTGACTGTGGATGAGGACACGCTCCACGCCGGAGAAATCCGTATGAGCGAAGTCGTCCGGCATCAGCGCACCGTCACGTTTCGTCACTGTGACGACCCGCGCCCGCCCGATGTAAGGCATTAAGGACATAGCCGCCGGGTGTGCGCCGTCCGCTAGGTAGTGGAAGTAAGCATCCGCATGGGTGGCCGTATGAGGACTTAGCGTGATTGTCGTCAGGTTAACCGACGCGCCCTGCTGGATGCTCAATGCAGTCTGCGCGCTGTAATGGGCATCACCCGGCCACACAGCAGTATCAGGTTGGATGGTTCGCGTAATATCAATCATCATGTCTTCATGATAACGCAAGCCTACCTGAATAAATTGTTTAGGCTTATGAACAAGCGTTAATTCTTTAATACGTTTGTTGGGGAAGCGTTGGTTTATTGGCTTATGGGCTGTAGAGCTTGAGGCAACAAAAAAGCGACCGGATAAGTCGCTTGTGTTTTTGTGGGCGCAAAGGGACTCGAACCCCTGACCTCACGGATGTGAACCGTGCGCTCTAACCAGCTGAGCTATGCGCCCTTGTTAATAAAGTCCGTGCTTGAAAATATATCATGAACCATCTACCATCGTCAAGTGTGCGAAGTAAGGATTTAACCCCAATATGCGCCGACTATTTTTACTGTGTTTTTTACTGACAGGGTGTATGCTCAACGCGCCACCACCGACACTCGCGCCATTGCCGGATGCGCCGCCAGATGCACAAAACGCGCCCCCATCCCCCATGCAATCCACAGATACCCCCGCCGCCCCGGACACATGGCAGATGATAACGCCCGGTTTGGAACAACGTCGCTATATCCCTAATGGCAATAGCTTAGCGGAGCTAGCTGTGTTTCGTATTGACCCGGCCTTGTTCGACTTCCGTGTTCATTACCGCGCCGGGCAACCATTAACCGTCGGGGAATGGCGGGCAAATCTGCCAGAAGCCGCGCTTATCATCAATGCAAATTTCTTTGACCCCAATTACAACATCACCGGGTTACTCATCCAGGATGGGCAGGTCTTTGGCTGGCCTTACACAGATAGAGGGGGCATGTTTACCGTTACAGATGGCGTGCCAGCCATCCGTAGCAATACACGCCAGCCGTACATGACCGGAGAAATAATTCAACAGGCGGTGCAAGCCTTCCCCATGCTGGTGATTGAAGGCCAGTCCGCGCCGATTTCCGATGATGGCAGAGCCAGCCGCCGTACCGCTATCGGCATGGACGCACAAGGTCGGGTCATCATCATGGTGACGCCGGTACTAGGCTTATCTCTCACGGAATTAGCCACTTATCTGCCGACAACGGATATGGGCTTGGTGAATGCTTTTGCACTGGATGGCGGACGCTCCACGATGATAGCCGTGCCAGGTGCGAATTATAGCGTTGTCTCGGTGGATGTCATCCCGGCGGTGCTGGCTATCTACCCGCGTTAGCGCTAAATTACCAATCTACCGGGCATGGGCGGCCTGTCAGTTGCGAACTCTCGGCGGTGTATTGCATCACTTCGATGGATACACCGCTTGGGTCGGTCATCCACGCCTGCCAGGACTCATCGCCACCCTTTTTCTTCTCGGTAATTTCCCCACCCCGCGCACGGACTTGAGCAATAACATCGTCGATGTCTTCAACTTCCAGGCACAGGTGCTTGATGATAGGGCGATCATGATTGGCGGCGTCTTCCTGTGTGAAGACTTCAATAAATGTCATTTCGCCCACTGCCACATAAAACCCGTATAATTCGCCGTTTTTGGTAAAATCGAACGTTTTTTCCAACCCCAGAACGTTGCAATAAAAATGCAGGCTTTCCGCTAGATTATCTGCCCCGATGCAGATGTGTCCTAAACGTTTAATCATGATAGCCCCTCTTTAAACATTGTGGATAAAGTCGCGCAACTGTGACTCGAAAACAGCGCGGTCAAACTGGCTGGCATGGGCACGAAGCGCATCAGGACGATAGCGTGTCGCGTCGAAGCCCTGTAAAACGTCGGCTAAGCTATCAACCGTCAATTCGTGGAAGTGTTCGCCCGTGACACCCGGAAGCACTGTATCCAACGCGCCGCCGCCGCCATAGGCAATCACCGGGCGGCCTGCCGCTTGTGCCTGTACAGGTGTAATGCCGAAGTCCTCCAAGCCAGGGAAGATAAACGCCTTACATTTTGCCATCAATTGTGGCAGGTCTTCGTCCGGCACATACCCCAAAAACTCTACTGTCGGCCCGGCTAAGGCTTGTAATCGCTCCAGGTCGCGGCCCTTGCCACCAATTTTTAAGGGCAGGTTGAGCCGTGTGGCGGCCTGGACTGCTAAATCAATCCGCTTATACGGGATAAGACGCGACACAATCAAATAGTAATCTTCAACCTGCACATCACGCACATCAAAGCGGGATGTGTCTACGGGCGGGTAGATAATTACCGAATCGCGGTCATAATAAGCACGGATGCGCTCCTGAATTTCTGTTGAAATAGCGATGAAGTGGTCTACCCGTTGCGCGGCTCGGTAATCCCACCGCTTAAGCCCATTCACCATCGGGCGCAGTGCGGCACTTGCCAGGCCACCTAACCCCTCACGTTGGATATAAGCGTCCAGTTGCCACACGTAGCGCGTCGGCGCAAGGCAATAGCAGATGTGGACGGTGTTATTTCCCTTCTGGAAGCCATGACAAAATCCGCTTTTATTGCTGATAACCATCTCATACGCGGATAAATCTAGCCCGCCCCACGCCACCGGATAAAGCGGCAGGTAGGGTTGATGCTTGCGGTGGATAGCAGGCATTTTATCAATCCAGCGTGTGCGGATGTCCCACGTTTTATAATGCGCTGGCATTACATCCGGCGCGTAAATACTGGTGTAGATGGGCGCATCCGGGAACATACTCACAAGCACATCCAGGACATCTTCCGCCCCGCCGATTTGATTCAGCCAATCGTGTACCAGTGCCAGCGTCACGCGGAATTACCTTCCAGCAATTGTTGGATGGGCTTATAGGTGCGGCGATGCACAGGCGACACACCGCGTTCTTGCAGGGCGGCACGGTGCATGGCTGTGCCATAGCCTTTGTGCTGGCCGAAGCCGTAACCGGGCAATTCTTCTTCCAGTTCATGCATGTGGGCGTCCCGGCAGACCTTTGCTAACACGCTGGCCGCCGCAATGCTCAAAGAAAGCGTATCCCCATATTTGATATTCTGTACATAGCAGGTATAGATTGGCTCTGATACACCCAGTCCATCAAACAACAGGCAATCCGGGATAAATCCCGGTTGGCGTTGGATGGCATCCTGCAAAGCCCGGCTGAGCGCCATGCGCGTAGCGGTACGCAGGCCATTGGTGTCAATCTCGGCTTGTGTGCCTTGCCCCACCCCCCATGTGATAGCTGTGTGCTGAATTTGCGTGAACAATTTTTCGCGTTGCAGGCGGGTCATCTGTTTGCTATCACGCACACCGGCTAAAGCATGGGTAACATCCACATCAGCAGGTAGGCATACCGCCCCCGCGACCACCGGCCCAGCCCACGCCCCATAGCCCGCTTCATCCAGCCCGACGATAAACCGGAAGCCTTGCGCGTGCAGAGCAGTTTCATTTTCCATACTGGCGGTCTTATCCTTGCGGGCGGTCATAGCGGCCTCGCCATCCATTGATACGGATTTTCAGGGTTTCAATCAGCATTTTGATGGAATCAGAGAGCGGCTTAATTTTGGAATGGTCTTTGTAATACCATGTAATCGGCACTTCGATAATCTGGAATTTGCGACGTTGCGCGATGAATAGCAGTTCAACATCAAACGCCCATCCGTCGATGGTCTGCAATGGGAAAAGCTCCAACGCGACATCGCGCCGGAAGCACTTAAAGCCGCATTGTGTATCTTGCAGGCCACGTACCGCAATCACACGCACGATGAAGTTAAACACACGCCCCATGATATGACGTATCTCCGGCTCGCCCACCCGCTTAGAGCCGGGCGCTTCGCGGCTGGCAATCGCAATATCATAGCCACCGAGGATAGGCGGCAAAAATTTATTGACTTCTTCAATCGGCATGGACAAATCCGCATCACAGATGAACAAATATTCTCCGTGTGCGGCCATCATGCCTGTGCGGACTGCCGCGCCTTTGCCCTGTTGGGATTCCGTCAAAACACGGATAAACGGAAATTCCGCCGCCGCATCTTCCGCAATTTGGAGTGTGCCGTCCGTGCTGTTGTTGTTGACGATAACCACTTCAATAGGCTGGGTTTGTGACAACACAAACGCAGTAATATGGGTCAGGCTCTCTGGCAGGCGGTCTTCGTCGGCTTCGTTGTATGCAGGGATAACCAACGATAACACAGGGCGCTTGTTCGCATCAAAAGTCATTTAATCCCCCAAATGGGTGTTGTAGTAGTCCCTAAGCGCGCATTTTTAATCTGCACGCGGTGTCAGCAAGGCGTCGATGGCCTCTATCGGCACGCGGCGCATCGGCTGAATCTCGCGGCGTTTGCGGAGCATCTTCGGCAGGCCACGCACCCCCGCCCACATCCCACGCAGACGGGCACGCGCCGATTCTCCGCGCCATGCACGGAGCGCGTCCGCAAAAATGCGCCACTGCCGCCGGATAATCTGCCAGCGATATTTGCGCCATAATTCCAGCGGCAGGTTTTTAACCAGTACGAAAATCAGATTTCTTCCGTTGTAGTAACTCGCGGTCTTGCCGCCACCTGTCGCTGATAGGTGATGGTACACGATAGCATGGGGCGTGTAAAGACACCGCCATCCGGCCAATTGTGCCCGCCACGCTAAATCAATATCTTCCAGCAGGAAGAAGAAGTCATCATCCAACAAGCCGATTTCATCCAGCATGGCACGGCGATAAGTGGAAGAACCACCACAGGCCCCAAAGACAAATTCCTCGTGGTCATATTGCCCCGTGTCTTTTTCCCACACCCCCCGATTTCCCGCTTCGCCATCTGTAGTGAAGTAATCTCCGGCGGTGTGGATGTGGTCGCGCTTCTGGAATAACAGCATCTTGCTGGCGACACTGCCAATTTGCACATCGCGCTCAAAAGCATCGACCACCGCCTGCGCCCAATCCGGCTTAACTTCAGTGTCGTTGTTCAGCAGGCACAGATATTCCCCCTGTGCGGCCTTTAGCCCTGTGTTGCACGCCCCCGTAAAGCCGGAATTATAGCCCACTTCGATGAGCCTCACACCGGGATGTTCTGCTTTGACATAAGCTTGCGAGCCATCCGACGAGCCGTTATCCACGATGATAATTTCAATATGCGGGTACGTCTGTGTGTAGAGTGCGTTGAGGCAGTCTGGCAAAAATTGTTTCGCGTTCCAGTGTGGAATAATGACAGAAAGCAACCCTGTTTGATATGTGTCGTTCATACGTTATCTTTTCCCTAACCCGGCGGGATGATAATGCAATTTAGCGTTATCGCCAAGATACAGAATACGCTCTACCCCAAATGCGACAGGGTGCGTTATGCTATAGTTATGATAACAAATTTACTGCTATGGATTATAACGTTATTGGCGGGGGTTTCTGCCCCCATTGAGCAAGTCTGCACGGGGGATGGCTTACAGCCCCGCCCGGCGGACTTCACGCCGCAGGGTATCATCCTCACCACATGGAGCCGTGAAACAATGTGGGCGTATGACATCGCGCGCAACACACGTTACCCCATTGATAACAGCGCCCCGTGCGGCACAAATTGTCATCTTTCGCCGGATGCAAGGTCTATCACCTATCGGGATAACATTCAGGGAGCGGTGGGTGCGATGTGGCTTAACGGCGGCAATCGACGGGTCATCATCAACAACGCGACAGAAGTCGAATGGTGGTCGGACAACCGCCTGCTGGTGTGGTCGGAGCGTAACGCGCCATATTTGCTAACGTTGGGCACAGAAGAAAGAGAGCCGCTTAACGTGCGTGGGTTGGTCAACGTCCAGCCGGGCGGTTACTGGGGCATGACCATCACCGCCGATGATGACCTTGCCTTTGTGCGCCAATTAATCGACACAGGCGGCGAAGGAGTCGGTGTACTGCTAGGCGCGGATGAGCCATACTTCAACGCGGCGGCGTGGTCGCCAGATGGCGCGTATCTGGCATTTGTCGGGCGCGGAGAACATGACGACAACTTCCGGCGCGGCGGAGAGATTTTCCTCATCCAACCCGGCGACGAAGCCCCCACACGCACCACAGATTTTACCGCCACTTACGGCGCGGTTCGCATCAACGGTTTATCGCCAAGCGGCCTCAGTTGGTCACCAGATGGCAGTCTGCTGGCGTTCTGGGTCATGCCACGTGAGGGGGTGGATATTGAGACCGACATCGGCGCGGCACAATTGCACATCCTGGAAGTAGAAACGGGCGAAATCCGCGCTTATTGTGATTACGCCACCACGCGCCACACGCCCAACCCACCCCGTTTGGTATGGTCGCCAGATGGAAGCAAAATTGTATTCGGCGGGCAGGATACCATTCGGGGCGGGCAGTTCAGCACGGCCTTAATCGCGCTGGATGTGGCAAGCGGGGTGTTCGTCACCCTGAGCCTAGACCTTGTTCCGGCAGTCAACAATAACCCGGATGTCATCGCGTGGGGATTATCCCCATGATGATGTTTCGCATCTGGGGGGCGTTGATGCGGCCATTTGTCGCGCATCCACTTTTTCAACGCGCAGGCATCTGGAAGCCGCCCAATTCGCCCTTAGCCCAACGGATGCAACGCCTAAAGGCATGGCTCGCCCACAACGAAAAAAAGCTCATTATCGGTGGCGCGGTGCTGGTCGTCGTGGGCGGACTTGTATTCGGCTTCTGGGTGATTTTTTCCCTCGCTTTATTCGTGCCGATGATGGTCATCGCGGCTTTTTTACCGGTGTTGTTCATCCTGTTAGGCAATATCTATGGCTTGATGTGCGCCATTGCCGTTAATGCCACCATCGTTAACGAGATTCGGCAAGGCCGCTATATCCTACTCGGCCTGACAAACTACGGCTTTGAAGGAGTCACATGGGCGCTATGTAGCCTGACATTGCACGGGCGGGAACATCTGCGCCGCATCCGGCACATCGCGCGCGGCATCTTCCTGTTCATCGTCTCGTTCCTGTCTGTCCCATTGCTATATGGCATTACCTTCAGCCTTGTTACGGAAGACGGCCCCATGCTGGGCATTACCGCAAACTTGCTTGCGGCGCTTTGTGTTGCGTTGATTTGGGGGATGGAATTCATCAATTCTGCCAATGTAGGCTGTTTGATTGGCATGACAGCCCCACGCTATACTCGTGCGGATTCCAGCAGTCAGAACGTCGTACTCAGCCTGTTTTTTATCGCGCAAGTCGGCGTCTATTTAACGGTTGCCCTGCTGATGTTTCTGCTTCTGCCCTTTTTCATCTGGCTTTTGGGTGGATGGTCGTATCTGCTCATTAGCATACTTACTCTTGTTTTGTTATCCATCATACGAGAAATACTCCTGAGTGTGTTGTGGACGGTCTTCCTGATTGCTAACCAGGCGGATGTAGAGATGTTTGACCGCATCACGCATGTGGGCATAAGCAAAGGACGAGTTCATCAGCTTTTATCCCGGCAACTAATGTCAGTCATCACCCGGCGGGCGCTATGATTTCTTACTTCATGTTCTGGCGGATGTGGAAAGCCTTAAATGATGAGCGCCCGCACCGTCACCCCTATGTGCGCCTGCTGGAACGGCAATACGTACCCAAACCAAGAAGACGTAGCTTCCCACCACTCGCTAATATCATCACGTTCGCCC